>NZ_CP107036.1:6202475-6553094 GCF_029542085.1 Sphingobacterium sp. ML3W
CCACTGTTGCAGAATAGTTCCAATAATGGGGGAACCTGGAATGAACCTGGTGTAAACTATAATAAGGTGTACGCAAAAAAGAGTGTGATCAAAGATGGTTCGGGCGTATTATGGGAATATGCCGAAAGTTTAATTGATGATGGTGTAAAAAAGGGAATTTTGAAGAAAAGTTGATTTTATAACTGCGGAAATCTACCCATTGACAATAGGGCTTATTTATCTTAAAGTCTTGGTATATTTTTGCAATCACCATTTAATTCAGTAGCACAACTTTACTTGACAAAAAGTATTTTCAATAGTCGACGGTTCCTTTCCGTATTCAAACGAATATTAAATCAACACTGACGAATTGTAAACCTGAGATTACGTTAAGGATTATTTTATATACATTTATTTTGCAATTAGATAAGTATTATATAAAATCTAAAACCAGTATATGGACACGATACAATTTGGCAAATTTGAGCACGACCGTACAATTATTGATAAGTATGTGAAAAGTTCTGCCTTTGGGAAGAACAGGCTTGTCTATGCACCTTTGATTATTGGTATAGGATTACTCTGTTTTCTCGCATTTGCTATTTTTGAAGGACTGGTCGAAACCATTGGTATAGGTGTCATTAGTATCTTGTCCGCCATTGTGGTTGTCTGCTTTATTTTGGTAGCAGTTATTAATCGCTCTGCACATAAAAAGCTTTATGAAGAGACTAAGACGGCGCCTGTATGTCTCGCAAAGAAAGTCTACGGGAATGATGCGCAAAATATCTACTACTGTATCTATAGTACTGGAGAGACGAGACATGACAGCTCCTTTATTAATAAAATCGCTGAAAAGATTTTTGCTATTCCAACGAATACCAATGACAAGATAGATAAGGAAATTCTGGATCTTTTCAAGATAGATTTTGTAAAACCTGGAGAATTTGCGAAGAAACTTCCGTTGGCATTTACAGATGGGGTAGCGGTTTGGAGACGACAATTTGCTTTAGGCAATTTGCCAAAAGATGCCCAGCAAAAGATCGAAGATAATGACAGGCAGTTTTGTGTGGTAGCGATTGTTCCTGAAAATCCACGTATACTTACAGAACAGTTTTCTTAAGAAGCCATTTAAATCAATATACTAACTGAGCCACATTTTGTCAAATGTGGCTTTTTTGTTTTAATGCTTAATGTGTATTAAAAGGAAAAAAGAGATTGTTTACCGACCGAAATCCGCTTTTTACCGAAAATATATGGGATAAGAGCTCCATATTTGGGAAATTGGGCCATCATAATTTAACTGCTATAGGTATGGTACATTTCTTTAATGCGTTGATCATTTTGTTGTTTTTTATGGTTTTAGCTTTGTTTTCGAATATCGAGACAAAAAAACATAATGAAGTGTTCACTGTTGCTCTACAAGTCTATCCTACAGATTCAGTAGGTACATCTGACAAAAGGGAACTGACCGATTTACAACGCTTATCAATCGATAAGCAGTGATATGGTCTAAAGGGGTAGGCGATGGGGTATTTTATGCTTCAAGTCTAGAAAGGAAAACTAAATTTTTATAAATTTAAGTGAGATCTAATGCAATGAAAAGGGTTGAGATATTTAAAACGAATGTCAATAAATATAGGGAAGCGCAACAAATCGTTGTGACGCTTCTACAGCTGTTTTCCTCCTATAAAGTTAACTTTGATCTTGACGACGAAGAGCGAATTTTGAGGATTGAATCTTCACAATCGGATATTGAGATAAGTGGGATTGTCAAACAGATGCTTGATTGGGGCTACCAATGTGAACGTATAGAATAACGATGAGCGTCCACGATAGTGGAATCAGCTATAAATGAAATGGGGCTCGGTACAGAATAATAAAAAATGTTTTTTTTGTTAATTATTACACTTACTTTCGATTCCAGTATCTTTCCTCCAGACAAAGTTTCTATACCAAAATGAAGCTCTCTATGATGAAGACTTTTTAATAACATCGAGTTCGAAATGAAATATTGTAAAAACATCATTCTTTTTATAGCCATAATTTATAGCTGTATCTCTTTTGCGCAAACCAAAAGTAATGTACTTTCTAGCTGTCAATCAGAGGTACTTCATTCTAATATTTTAAATGAAAATCGGACGATCAATATCTTTCTTCCTAATAATTATCAGGCCAACGATACGGTAACTTACCCTGTCATCTATGTCTTGGATGGAGGTATGGAAGAAGACTTTTTTCATATTGCGGGAATTGTTCGTTTTGATACACAACCTTGGATTGCAAGATTCCCCAATAGTATTGTTGTCGGAATCGAGGGAAATACCCGAAAACGTGATTTTACTTTCGCTGTTCCAAACGTTGATTTCCTAGTGAAAGAAGGTTTTCAAAAAAGCAGTTTTCCTACCTATGGCGGATCCGAAAAATACACGGCTTTTCTAAAGGATGAATTACTGCCCTACGTCAGTAAAAATTATAAGGTAAACACACAACGGACGGTTATTGGAGAATCGCTAGCTGGGCTTTTCTCAGCAGAATTATTACTTAAACAACCTGATCTCTTTGATAATTATATTATTGTCAGTCCGAGTCTGTGGTGGGGACAGCAGGAGCTATTGAAAAATACCGAAAAGCTATTGGAGACTAATTTGAGAAAAAAAGTGCGTGTATATCTGGGAGTACCCAATAGGGATGAAGATATTAGAATGTACCAGGATGCTGAAGCGTTTTATAAAGTTATCCGTAACAATAAGAAGATGGATGTTATTTTTGATTATATGCCTGAAGAATTACATTCAACAGTTATCCATCAAGCTGTGTATAATGCTTTCAAGAGATTATATCCAAAAACAGCCTATTCTAAGTAGTTCTCCTGATGTTTTTTGTCTGACTAACCTTAGCTTAATGAACTGTTTGTCCATTATTATCTTTTCGTAGTTTCCACATGTACATGATAATTAAGGTCAATAACACGGAAAAAATAAAATAACGCCAAGCTAATCCATTCTGTGTGGTTACTTTGCCGCTAATGGCCACAATAAAGTTGGACAGTGATGTCACAATGTAAACCATTCCACCCATTAGGCCGCCTGCGGTGCCTGCATGTTTTGGGAAAAATAACATGCTGTTGGTGAAAAAGCTCGTAAATAAAACACCTGAAATAATATGAATAAAAAATGCAAAGCCAACCATGATATATAGGCTTTGCTGGAACATACTCACTACGATTAAAGCGACAATAAGTGATGCCTGGAATAGAACAGGAGCTATGATCCGAGGGACGAAATCAAGATGCATACGCTTTTTCGTAACAAACCCACCAATCATCCATGAAAAACCCAGTATCAATGTACAGTAACCAATTGTGACGGATGAAAAGTGAAATGTATTTTCAATAATAAATGGCCCCGTCATATTGAATAGCATGACAATGGAGTAACTAAACCCCAGTACCAGGATGCCCAATATAAAAAGCTTGTTTTGTAACATCATTTTATATAGGTTGAGATTGTCCCTTGTGTTAATCTTTTTCTTTTCGGCAATACTTTCCCCACTGTACAACACTTCAAACAATAATAAGGCACCCGCGTAGAAAGCAAGAAAATAAAAATTAGCCTGCCAATCGAATAGTTTTTCAAGATAACCCCCTAAAAAAGGCGCTAGTATTGGGCCACATGACCAGACGATGGTAAAATAGCTTAGGTAATTTTTTAACCGATCACCTGCATATAGATCGACGAAAAGTGCGCGTGTAGCCACCACCAAAATAGATATGGCTATACCTTGCACTACTCTTAATAAACAAATAAGTAACACGCTGTGTGTATGCGTTATCAATAAGCTGCTTATTATCAGAAGCGTTAATGCCAGAAGCTTCGGGCGATATCGGCCTATACTGTCAAGAATATTGCCTATAAATAACTGGGAAATGCCATAGCTCAATAGGTAACTGGTCAATGTTAATTGAATATCTCGTTCGTGAACAAGTAGACTTTTGGCCATTGCCGGAAACGAAGGTAGATAGATATCTGTTACAAATCCTGAAAGGGGCATGGATACAAATGCCATGAATGTTACTAACCTGATGCGTTGCGAAGATGCTTCTTTTAACATTTTTACTCTTTTTTGTTAAACAAAACTAGAGACTTTTTGGCTAATACCGATGCTATCTGACAAAGTAAAAATTACGAAAATCAAATATTATTTGTTTTTCTGTCTAAACTTGAGGGGAGATGTCTCTGCATTTTTCTTAAAGAAGTTGTTGAAATGAGCTGGTTCATCAAACCCAAGGGTATAACCAATCTCAGCGACATTCCAATCTGTATAGATCAATAGATTTTTGGCCTCCTCATAGATTTTTTGTTTGATGATCTGTGTAGTTGTCTGATTCGTGACCGATTTGACAGAGGCATTGAGATGATTGACATGTACATTGAGCTTTGCCGCAAAATCGGCTGCGGTATGTAATGCAAGTGGGTAGGCGGGAGAATCCAATGGAAATTGTTTGTGAAGTAATTCATCAAACAAACGATACATCCGGACGCTACCCGATTGATCTTGCAACTCTACATCTTCCATTCTCCACTCTAAGGCCAGATGAAGGATTGCTGCCAAATTGCTTTTGATTGCACTACAACGAAGAGGGTAACTGGAATTATTCAACCGGAACATGTTATCGAATAATGTTGTAATCAAATGCAGCTGTCCTTCATCTAAAAAGACGATGGGTTTACTCCATTCTTTAAATAGCGATGTCTTTTTAAATGGCTCAAATGTCTGGCTTCCTGAAAAGAATTCTTGATTGAAAAGGCAAAAATATCCTTCTTGTTTGCTCGTGTCACATATCCATGTATAAGGAATATTTAATGCAGGTAAAAACAGGGCCGGCCGATCGATATATAATTCATGTTGACCATATTTGAACCATCCTTTGCCTAAGATGAGGCTGATTTTGTAAAAGTCACGTCTGTTGTATGGTGTTTTAAAATCACAGTATTTGCGTGGCGAAATATTAAAATGTGATTTTCCGAGTTCAACATCTAGTATATCCCCGCTATTTGTATGGAGATGGCTTAATCGTTTATAGTAATCCTGTAAAGTTTCCAGTGTTTCGCTCATGATTATGCAAAGTTACAAAAATCAAATGTAATACGAGCTCTCTATAATAACCTCTTTTTTCTAGAGCTCCTATTGTATAAAGGGGTACAATTCATTTGACTATGGTCCTTTTGACAGACAAATTGATTTGAATTAATCTTTCAAAGAATGATTGGACGGACGTAAAAATAATATTCCAAACTAAGGGCTTCTTAAAATACCTGTTAAATAGATAAGTTTTTAGACTATGAATAAAATGTTTAAGATGACAATTGTTTGTTGCGCATATTGTTCTCTTCCAAAATTGAGATAAGTCTGTTACTCCATTTATATTCTTATCTTAACCCAGATCTGAGATAGATTAGGTATTAAATTTTACTTTCAAAATAGTATGTACCTGAACCAATTTCTCTTGTTGAATCAGGCAAGACTACTGTGGCCTTACTGTTCGCTGGTATGGTAACCTCAAGTTTCAATAGACCATTTTCAAGTGTCCATGAAGATTTTACCGTGCCATATGCGGTTTCTAATTCCGCAGAAGTACTTGTTATTTTTCCATTCGGTTTGGGGGCGATGACAACCGCTTTATAACCCGGTTCGTCAGCGACCGAATTGATTCCGGCAATCGTTCTGTACATCCAGTCCCCAATTGCTCCATATGCATAGTGGTTGTAAGAGTTCATATCTGGGGTTTGAAAAGATCCATCGGGTTTAATTCCATCCCACCGTTCCCATATTGTTGTTGCGCCCATTTTTACGGGATAAAGCCAAGAGGGATAGCTCTCCTGCATCAAAAGGTCGTACGCCACATCATTGTGACCAAACCTGGTCAGCACATGACATAAATAGGGGGTACCCAAGAATCCGGTTGTGAGGTGATTTCCATAGTCCCGGATATTGGCTACAAGACGATCCGCGCAGGCTGCTCTGAGTTGTTCGGGGAGCATATCAAATTGTAGTGCGAGTACATAGGCTGTTTGTGTTCCCGAAACCAACCTACCCGTAGGGGTCATGTATTCCCTTACAAAAGCGGATTTAATGTTTGTTAGTAGGGTATTGTATTTAATTACGTCTTCCTGTCTACCCAATACATTTGCTGCATCGATCAATAGTTGGGTCGAATGTGCATAAAAAGTTTGCGCAATCAAATATTTATCCGTTACCGCAGCTCTTCCATCGTTGTCATCATTGGGGCGATAAAAAAGCCAGTCTCCGAAATGGAAACCTGAATTCCAAAGATTATTTTTGGCGGTAGATGAGATATAATCTACCCATTTTCGCATGCTCCCATATTGATTTTCCAAGAGCTGTCGATCGCCATAGGCCACATACATATCCCATGGGATAATGGTAGCTACATCTGCCCAGCCGGCAGATGCACCATCATTTGCCCCCAGTACATTAGGGATGACGTGGGGGATTGCACCGTTAGGGAGTTGGTCCGCCTTTACATCCTTTAGCCATTTGGTGAAAAATCCTGACACATCCATATTGTAGGCCGCTGTATTGGCAAAAGCTTGCGCATCACCAGTCCAGCCTAAGCGCTCATCGCGTTGTGGGCAATCTGTTGGTACATCCAAAAAATTTCCTTTTTGTCCCCATTGAATATTATGCTGCAACTGATTCAAGAGCGCATTTGAAGTAGAGAATTTTCCTGTGACCTCCATTGCTGAATATAAGGCGACAGCCGTAATGTTCTCAGCCGTCAATTCACCAGGATAACCTTCTACCTTAACATACCTGAAGCCCTGAAATGTAAAGTGAGGTTCAAAGATCTGTGCTGTGTTTTCCTTTAAAATATAGATATCCTGTGCCTTTGCGGACCTGAGATTTGTTGTATAAAAATTGCCTTCTTTTGTTAGTACTTCAGCATGACTCAGTGTGATCTTGGTTCCGGCTGCACCTTTCGCTTTGAGCATGACCCAGCCTACCAGATTTTGCCCAAAATCCACTACTGTCTCACCTGCCGGTGTTTTGAAAACCTTAAGGGCTTTAAACTGTTCATGTTTCTTAACTGGTGGACCGGCCATCGCAACAAGTTTTTCTGGCCCTTTCTCCATGATGCCAACGTTATTCCATTTATTGTCCTCTTTAAAGCCGATATTGTCCCAGCCGGCTATTTCCATCCTGGCATCATAAATTTCACCGTCATAAATATCAGATGCCATGATCGGTCCATAAGCATATTTCCAGCTTTCATCGGAATTGATCGTTTCTGTTGTACCATCCGTATATTCCACGAGGAGTTGCAGAAGCAATCCGCGTGTGTCGCCATAAAAATTACGTTGATTTCCGAAGCCTATCCGTCCTTTATACCAGCCGTCTCCGAGGCTGACACCGAATACGTTGGTACCATTTTTTAGCACAGTGGTCACATCATAAACTTGGTACTGTAAATGATTTTTATAACTGGTCCATCCTGGAGCAAAATAAGTATCGCTGATGCGCTGGCCATTGATACGAGCTTCATATAGCCCTTTTGCTGTGACATAGACCATTGCAGACTTTAGTTTTTTATTTATGGAGAATTCTTTTCTAAAAATGGGGCTTCGTGCTGAAGTGTCCGTTTCTGCTACCTTGATCCATTTCGCGCTCCAGTCCATAGCGCCGATACCCATCTGAAAGAAATGGGCATCAGACCAGTCGGAGGTATTGCCATGATTGTCTTTTACCCTAACTTGCCAAAAATATCTTCTTTTTGAATGTAGTGCTGCTCCATTATATTTAATCAGTACAGATTGATCTCCGGAGACAGTAGCTTCCCAGACGAGATCTTTTCCAAGGTTTATCGAAGTTTTATTTGTACCTACTCTGATTTCATAAAACGATTGTAAAGTGTTTTTTATCGGCGAATTAATTTTCCAGCTAAATCGAGGATTAGCAGTCTCGATTGCCATAGGATTTTTAAGGTGTTCTACCTTGAGGTCGATTACGCTTAATTTTTGAGCATAGGTCATAAGTGAGAGGATACACAGAAATCCTACTATTACAAATTTTTGAAGCAGGGTCTTTATAAATGGTTTCATATTTGACGATCGGTTTGGCCGGAAATCCGGAATGATACGCTATTATCCGTAATAAACTTGATAGATGCATCATGGGCTATCCTGTTCGATGGTCAGGAAATGATGGTATATCATATGAAAAGAAATAGGTATCCTAAAGGAAAATGCAATTTTCAGCTTGATATAGAAATCAATTAAGGGGAGGATTGGAGTTGGTGAAATAGGAGAGCCTTGGACTCTACTTTTGTTTTAAAACATGTTGGTGCAGAAATGGGCCAATAATTAATGGCCCATTTTTAATGTTTATCAGGACAGTTGTTTTATATATCCTGTGAATTTTTTGGTAATATCCTTTGATTACCATTACCCTACGCAGCTTCAACACGCATTTTTAAGGTGATATTCAACTGATACTTTACCCCAGGTCTAAGATTCCAGCCACCTATGCTGAGGTCCTCGGGAGGTAGTCCGGCAAATGAAAAACCAGACAATAGTATTGTGCCGTTTGTTGTTGGTGCAGTTATGATAAACGCAGATTCTGAGTAGATGATTTTTCCAATTGTATTTTTTAAACCGATTGCCACAGGATTGCCCACACCTTTAAAGGTAAGTGAGCCATTTCCTAAAGCGACATCTACTGCTGCACTCACGGGATCTATTGATGCTCCATTGAGAGCGATGTCTTCAAGCTCCATTCCTGAAATCAACTCTTCTGCACCAGTCCATTTTGTGGTTAAATCGAAAGTGATTTGGCTAAATAGATGCTTTAAATCTGTGTTTAACATATTTTGACCTTCTTTAACTTCAAAAGGCACCTGATCAAGCATAAAGTCCTGATCGGCTTTCAGATCTATAAAATTTACAGTGTTCAGTGTAGCTTCCTTGTCTATCGTAGGCAAGCTTTTGTTTGTCCCCGAGGCGTAGATTACAAATGTATATTTGCCCTTTTCAATGGAAAAATCTTGTTCTCCTTTTCCCTTAGTAAAAGATTTTGTCTCTTGGTAATGACCAGTGGCATCAAAAATTGCTACATGGTAAACAGTACCTTCTTTGAGCGCTCTCTGTTCGCTTCCAGCTACTGTGTTGGCTGATGAAGTCGAAGCTTTTATTCCTAGAGGAACGGTATTGATTGCTGTTAGGGTTGCGACTAACTGATATTTTTGATGAAAAGAGATCTCTTTTGTCTGAACAGAAGCGATCCCGTATCCTGAACTACTTGATTTGACGGTATTCTTTTTAGCCCCCGTGTTAGCAAAGGCCTGGCCAATATTTAATCTTACGGTTGATCCTGCTAGTGATGGAACGGAATTATCCTTACTGCAAGAAGTGATGAGCAAGATTATAATTAACGATACGGCAGATATAAATTTTGTTTTATACTTATTCATAAAATATGTTTCCCTTACCAGTTTAGGTCCTTCGTTTGTGTTTCAGTTTCCCAAGATTCAGTGACCGAGCTCTGTACAGAACCCGTTGAAATACTGTATTCCAATTCTACTTTTTGTGTTTTGATGCACGGAGCTTCGTAAGTGTGTGCAAGGCTGTCTCCAGATGGGTTTTCTTTGTTTTTTTTCATTTTGTTAGCTAAATAATATTTGTGCGATGGTTAGTTTTTAATGAATAATTAAAAAGATAACGAAATAAAATTAACTGCAATATTGTAGAAAGGAAACGATTTCCGTTAAGGTTTTTTTTACTGTAGCGATATCGCTACAATCCTGCAATGTGTTTGTTGGGAATTTGTTGTTGCCTATTGAATTAGCTTTTTATTTAGTTCACCAAAAAGCAGTTTCTCTTTTCAATAGCTCATTTGCTTATGGTGAATAAGATTTGTCTTGGGGATCCCGAAAATTTCGAGACCTTGAAGATAGCTATAATCTTTGATCTAGCTATTTTCTTCTATTAGTAGTGGTCATATTTCTACTGCTTGATTATTGGTTTTAAAAAAATCTCCCGTTTATTTGTTTAACAATGTTTTTATTATACTTTAGCCTTATCTATTATTTTACAATTATATTGACCAATAAATTTTGTGCAAGGATTGATTCTTTAGCTATCATTGTTATATGAATTTGCAATAAAAAAGAGCTTTTTAAAATGAAAGGAGGATTATTTATAGCTGTGGGAATTTTTGCGATATTCATCTCTGTCTGCTTGCAGGGCTGTGTAGGCAATAATGGCTCGCGCGAGGAAGGGACCCGAGATAATACCATTTCTGGTTCTTTTCGGTTTGATTCGCTTGTACACTATGCAACAATGATCGATCTTTATCAAATAGGAGAACTGGAAAACAAGAAGACTAAATCCGAACAGGATGTTTTTTTGTTGTCCGTCTTAGGCGATAATGAGGTTGACACTGCTATCCTTAATAGGTTAGAGGGGGTAGGTTATACTAAAACGTTGATCAATAGATCACATTCTGGCGTTATAGATTCATTATTTTTTCGTAAAACTCGTCAAGATAACGTAGATAGTTCCTGTATACATGAATTTAGAGATATCTTGGTTTTTTATAAGAATAAAAAATGTATTGGACTTGCCAAAATTTGCTTTGATTGCAAAGCGATGGTTTCATGGGACAGAGGTGTCCAATTCAAAGGTTTTGGTGATTGGTCAGATTATGATAAATTACATCCGATATTACGAGAAAAATAAGATCTACGACTTAATCTATCAAGGTTTGGACGGTATAACCATTTCCAAATCGGCAAGATCTGCAATACCTTTTTTTTATAATGATTTCTTTCCATCAGCCATCTTGAGTTTTCAACCCGGTACACCCAGGTGCCTACCTCAAAATCTTCCCAATTTTCTCTGGGATCATGATAAGGTGGAATTTCCCCACGGCAGATTCTGATTCCATCCATTTTTTTGAATGGTGATTCCGCCAAACTGTTCATCCTCCGTTTCAACGCAAATGGAAGTTCTATTTTTATCGTATAACGCGGTGGTAATCAGTACTAGATCTACAACTAGGGGGACTTTAATCGCTTGGATATAGGGGTTATGATCAATCATCTATATTTTGTTTTTAGATTTTTAAAAAGCATTTTAAATTTCACCTCCCTATTTCCTGTGTTCACCGAGTTTTTACACCCATTGACCTAAAGTTCATATGCTAAGAAGCTGTTGTGTTATAATTTTGAATCAACAAATAAGAACAACAAGCGATCATGGGAATAGATAAAGATGCACATGATAGCTTGTCACAAATAAAGAACAAATTATTTAGATGAAAAACTAATAAATAAAATAAGCATATTATGAAAACATTAGTAAAAATATTCGTAGCATCAGCTCTGATCGCAATAGGTGCCTTCGCTAAGGCCGCAGATAAACCATCCTTTACGTCGGAGAAAGCTATAGTCAATCTATTCACAGCAGATATTGCTCTTAATCATTATGTTGCGGTTATTACTGAGGGAGAGTCGGCAGGAGTAGATCAATTATTTTCTGCTGATTTCAGTCAAAAAATCCAATCTGGAAATGCAGCGACAAATAACCGTAGTGAAGTAATCAAATTTTTGAAAAAGCAAAAAGGGGAGAAGCTCAACTGTAAGGTAAATACCCAGATCATCGAAGAATCGTTAGATTATATGGTCGCAAAGGTAACTATGCAATTTGCTGATTTTACCAAGACAGATCTCGTGACTTTGGTCAATGAGAACGGAAACTGGAAAGTATCCAGTTCAGTAAATGCATTTAAATAGAACAAAGAATCAATAACTCGTGGTCAGTCAAGTTAGCTCATAGCCTGACTATTAGTGAATCATAAGTTTATAAGTTTAGTTTAGTAGCCACGTCGTGAGATGTGGCTTTTTTGTGCCATTTAGTTTGAAACATTTATATGTTCTTTTTTTACAACTTTATCACTTGGATTTTTGAATTCGAGCACATACTTTCCCGGTCTTAGATAAAGTATCTCTTGTGTGTTTTTTATGAAAAGTTGATCCGCTGGTATACGGTGCCCTTTTTGTTCATTTGCATAAAAGGCTTGGACAAAAAGTCCCTTTTCTTTCTTTTTTGTCTCTAATGGGGTTGCTTTTCGGAGTCCGCCAATAGTTAGATATTCGGGCCGCTTGTTAGGTTTTAAATAGCGCGGATAAATTATTGAAATGTCAACAAACTTATCATGCCATGCGCTGTCATTTTTCAGAGCAATCACAGGATCACTGAATGAATCAAGTTGGTTTACAATCCGAAATTGGCCGGTCTCAAGTTCAGGATGATATTGCTCGATATGTTGGGTCTGTGATATGGTCAGAGGGTTAATATTGGTCATGTCCTTAAAGAATTGAGCCATTTTTTTCCAATCAGTCTTAGATCCTTCGTGGATATGGTCATATCCTGCATAAACGAGTATTTTAGCATCAGGATCAGTTTTCAAAATTTTGGCTAAGTTGACCGCCTGTAACGAATCCCGCAAACGATTACTAGTTGTATTTCTCACAGCTTCGTATTTTACTAATATAAATTGTTCTCGCAAGGCTTCGCGGATCATTTCTGCAAAGAGCGGTTCACGACAATAGAAACCTGCTGTGTCTGTGATATGTTTGGTCTCGTTGATATTTTTATCCATTAGTGCTTCAATTGCGAGATATTTAAAACCCAATTGACGGTACCCATTTAATAATTGTAATACAAAAGCACGGTGATATGGAATATTGTGTGCTTCATTGATCATGACAACCTTTTCATTTTTTGATTGTTGCAAAATGTAGTTTTTAGCGTCGACAAATTGGTGCTGATTGTAAAAGATAGTATCGCAATCAACTTTGTATTCTTTGATCCATTTGACATATTGCTGATCCCAATAGAATCGTGATCTGTTGTAATTTCCTATGGCAGCGTGATAAGTGGATAAAAGTTGATTGAAAAGCCCCCGAGTCCTATCATCCATACTGTCCACGGAAAATTTATTGAATTCCTGTATTACAAATTGGTAGTTTTCCGTATGATTTTTACCGATCTGATTATGTAATTCAAGTAATTTATCGGTCGTGATCTGACCATATCCCCACTGACCAATCAAAATAAATACTAATACTAAATATCTTTTCATAACTAATGTTTTAGTTTTGCATAACTAAGATATTAGTTATAAGTCATGTTTCAAAAAATATCTTCTTATCTGTCTTTTATAAGTTTACTTATAACGCTAATTTAACTTAACAAGATAAATCAAACAACTTGCATGGGGCCTTAATTACAGACACGGACTTTATAAAGTTTCAAGGTCGGTATATATACCTTCTGATTTGGGTTGGTCGCATAGATATTGAATGTCCACCAACTTTCTTCTGCTTTTGTGTATACCAGACGGTTTGTTTTTGCATTCCAGTTTATGGATTTTATATGATGAGCATCAGCTAAGGGTGAGAATGGATCGAATTTGTGTTCTTTTATAGAAAAAATAGCCGCGCCATCTGTAAACGAAACCAGTAAACGATTTTCGTCTATCAGGGAGAGGTCATGTCCGCCTTGTCCGGGAATTTTTATTGTATTGACGAGAGTTAAGCTTTTTTTAGCATCAGTTAATTTATAGGTTCGCAGATCGTCATAGCCAAGTACAAATAATTGCTGTAATCTGTTGTTCCAGACTACACCATGCCCCGAATAGAGTGTGTCTTTGTAGATGGGTTTCTCCGGTTGGTTCAACTGATAAAGCTCCAGAGAGTTCCCTTTTGGATGAGTCGAGTTTGCCACAGCTACAAGGTTTCCGGGGAGTAGGTCCGCTGAATGGGCCATTGGTGTCTTCGCATAGAACTCAATTTTTTTATCGGCGATATTTAATAAGCAGGTTGCACCAGTGGACGATGTAATTAGGATTTTTTTATTCAAAAATACTGGCTTGCATTCATCTATTGACTTGAAATAGTCGCTATATTCCTTCGGTATTTGATTGGCACTTTCTTCGAATTGCCATTTCCAGACCACAGCTGAGCTATCTGAGCCAATTGCTGGATTGATAATAAGTACTTTGTCGTCACCACAGGCAACCCAATATCCCTTAGGGATCTGAGTCAGTTGTTGGCTATTGCCTAGAAAAGGTATTGCTAAGATGATCCACAGCACCAATGTGTCAATTATTCTACCAGGTTTCATACCTCGTTCGGTTTTAATTTCGTATTTAAAGTTAATTAGATAAGTTGTTTGAAAACGAATATGATAACAAAAATAATTAGCTTTACTTATGATCATTGATGTTTTACAGATGAAAGAGATTTATTTTTCGTGCCTCAAACCATATACTGAGGATATCGACCTACTGGAATCCTGCTGGAATGAGGTAATCGTATCATATTCCGATCAACGAAGGGCATATCATACCTTGGTGCATTTGCAGCATTTTAGCAATCAATTAGATCTTTGCAAACATAAGTTGTCAGATTATTCTACCGCCTATCTAGCTATGATTTATCATGATATCGTCTACTTTATGATGGATGGTACTAACGAAGAAAAGAGCGCACTTATTGCTGTGAACCATCTAAATATGCTGCAGTATCCATCCGATTTGATCAGCTTATGTAGCGAGATGATCTTAGCAACAAAGACACATGACAGCAATAGTTCTTCTGATATCAATTACTTTATAGATGCCGATATGTCCATACTAGGGGCTGATAGTGTATCTTATACTAAATACGCTGCTGGAATCCGTAAAGAATATGGTGATTCTATTTATTTTGACCGTGGCAGGAAACAAGTTCTGCAGAGTTTTCTGAATATGGAAAGGATCTTTAAAACAGATCTCTTTTTCGATAGGTATGAAAAACAAGCCCGTGTAAATATTCAACTGGAGATTGACAACTTAGTTTGAATTTCCTGTCGTAGCTTTACCTCCCCATTTCCGCCATTCACCGAGTTTTCCAGTTCATTAGTCTAAAGTTAATAGACTGTGGACCTATTGTGTCGTAGTTTTGAATCAACAAATAAGAACACCACCATTATGAGCATAGATGGAAATGCTCATGATAGCTTCATCACAAATTGAGGAAGAAATTATTTAGATGAAAAAACTAACACAATAGCATAAAGACATTATGAAAACACTAATAAAAACATTCGCAGCAGTCGCTTTAATTGCATTATCTACTTTCGCTATGGCAACTGAAAAAATAGTCGGAAAAACAGAGAAAGCATCAGTTAATCTTTCCACAGCAGGCTTAGCCCTTGACCATTATGTGGCGGTGACAACGAAAGGTGAATCAGCAGGAATAGAGCAGTTGTTTGCTGAGGGTTTCAGCCAAAACGTTCAATCTTCACATACAGCAATCAATAACCGTAGTGCTGTGGTCGATTTTTTCAAAAAACAAAAAGGAGAAAGGTTGAATTGTAATGTGAGCGCCCGGATCATCGAAAAGTCCGCAGACTATATGATCGCAAAAGTAACCATGAAATTTGAAAATTTCACAATGACGGATCTTGTTACTTTGATTCGTGAAGGCGACAGCTGGAAAGTATCCAAATCTATTAACTCGTATAAATAAGCAGGTCGTTTAAAATAAATATATATGTTGGAGAGCCGCATCGCGAGATGTGGCTTTTTAGTCGAGCTGTACCCTTCAAATTACATCTATTTTCTTGCTTAACATATTTATATAGGTTTATTTCCTGCACAATTATCCAAATTAAAAAATGAAGATTTTAACTGTATTGCTTGTCTTGCTTTCTTTTCAGAAATCAGTTGCTCAATCTTATGAACAATTGATGGATCTGGCTAGTACACAAATTAAATTGGAAAAATACAATGAAGCTCTTCTGATTTTTCAAAAAGCTTTTAAAAAACAAGATGATAAAGGCAAATATGATTATGCAAATGCGCTGGTGATTGCGCTACGCTGTGGTAAAACCAACTTGGCAATTGAATGGTTAAATGAAGGCGTTAAATTGGGCTTGGGCGATAATGAACAAGAGCTGTCCTATTTTAAAAATGATTCCATATTTAAATCAATATTACATGACCACACATACAAAAAAATCTTAGCGAAGATGGATGTCCAAATTCAGGAAAAATATAAACTAGACAAAATTTGGCAAGATGAAATTCTATCGAATGTGATCTCAAGAAAACAGGCTTCCTATCAAAATGCACGACAAGGTTTTGCGTTGTATCATATTAATCAAGATGGGCTTGAAATTCCATATCTTGTATTTGTTCCCAAGGGTTACCAGTGCGATACGCCAACAAGGGCTCTTTTTTTCTTACATGGAGGTGTGAGTGCTCATGAAGCATCGTTAACAGTAGACCCTCAGACACGGTTTGAACCTATTTTTACAATTGCTGATAGCACCAATTCGATTGTTATATACCCCTTTCAAAAAGGAAATCCTGGATGGAAGAATTACGACAATTGTTCTGCAATTATTGCGAAGATATTGGACGAGGTTAAGCTTCGCTATTATTTGAATACCAAAACAATTTATTTGGGGGGATTATCAATGGGGGGAAACGTCTGTTATCAGTTTGCTCTGGAACGAAATACTCCGTTCCGAGCATTTTATACGATTTCGGCACGGCCGAAGATTGTTGATTTTGAATCCAAAAACGGAATCTCAGAACTTGCTCATCCAATCTACTCACTACATGCCAAAGACGATAATCTTTATGCCTATGAAGACCTCATGAAAGTGTACCAACAGGTAGAGAAAGAGACTAAAAATTGGGTATTAAAATCTGTGGAAGATGGGGGACATGGGTTTTCATATTTACCTGCAGGTAAAAAATCAACGTTGGAATTTTTCAGAATGATGTTTAATAAAGAAGAGGAGTAATTCCTCTTCTTGCTAGATCCAAATTTTTTACGACAATTGAATTGCTCTTTATAAACTTTCCAATGTATCGGGGATTAACAGCAGTCCCAATTAAACCATATCGATATCGCATTAATATGGCTTGTTTTGAATACTAATTTAGCAAACAGTATTTTAATCTGCTATTAATGTTCCCGGTTGACTCAAAATTTTTCGGTTATCTTTCTCAACATTAAGGGTAATATCCGACGCATTTTTTTCGGCAATAATATTCCGATATATTTTGTAGGTATAGTCCCCGTTTGTGAATGTAATGACATGATTTCCCCCACTTCCGGCAAAATCCAGTTTACCGTTATTCAGCACAATATCAGGTCGCGCGTTTTCTTTGTTGCCAATCTTCCAAGAAGCATATCTATACTTTCCGTTAGCAAGTTCATCTACTCTAATCAGATACTTTTCGGTTCTTATTCTGTATACCGGATTTTTAAATTGCTTTAAAGAGCTGTGTACCTTATTTTTTTGTTGTTGGATCAGTGTTTGTTTTAGTTTTTTTTCAAAAGGGCTCTGATAGTTTATAGCGGTTATTTTCCCCATATCACTGTCTATCCATATCGTACCATTATCGAGCATGATTCCTCGCCACCCCACTTCCGTCCATTGTTCAGTTTTTGAACCTGCAATCAGATCGAGGAGTGCCTGATCAAAGACCTCATGAGACCGTTGCTTAAATTCTTTTGGGGTTTTAATATCTGGAATGGGATTTTCTCGCTTCAAGGGGTAATTTATAATGGTTGAAATCGCATCGAAGTTCTTTTGTTTGAACAGTGAGATCATAGTATTGATCTTGGCTTTTTTTGAAGCGTTAATTTCGGTATCCTGTGCCTGGCCAAAGCCATAAGTCAGTAACATGACAATTAAAAAGCTAAATTTCATCTGTTATTTTGTTATGCTGTATGTATCAGCCATGAAATTACTAAATTGTATTATTAATAATCAATTGAGTTTTCTTCCGCTATTTTATTTATTCCATAAACAATAATGTCTGAGTTATCCTCATCAATTTTACCTACGACCAATTTAAAGCCAACTCGCTCCAGGAGCTTTTTGGATGCTATATTTTCACGATGTGTATACGCTTCAATGTATTCAAATCCTGCTTCGTTGAAAGCATAATCCAGTATTGCCTTTACAGCTTCGCTCATTAATCCTTTCCCTTGAAATTGAGGAAGCAACTCGTAGCCTATCTCCGCATAATTCGTACTTCGGTCGATATTCCATAAGGTTAACGTTCCAATAAATTCACTGGGATCTATGGTATTGATCGTAAAGTAAAAATTATTTTTTATGACCAATTCTATAAACTGCCTGATATCTTCGAGATTTTTATTGACATCCCGCTGAATATACTTAGCAACTTGTGGATTGGTCCTGATATTATACATGTCTTGGAGATCGGACAGTTCGACGGGCTTCAATAATAATTTGTTTGTTGAAATTTTAGTTCCCATATCAAGTCTGTTTGTAATGAATTGACTCAATTTATGAATAAAAATTGTCATTTTATTGGTCTGCCAAGTACCTATTTTCCTCAATCGATTTCGGCTGTGGTCAACAGCTATAAATAGACCAAAAAGGCTTCTTTTCCCATACGACTAAAAAATTATAAGAGAAAAAGTATACTAGATTTCTGAAGTTGTTAAGCCATATTTCTCTTTGAAAGATGAATAAAAATGACTTAGGTTTTCAAAACCAAGATCCAGATAGAAACTTGTTGGTTTTTGTTGTTTGTGTTTAATTAAATAGTAGGCTTCTTCCAGACGTCTATTCTTGAGCCATAATTTTGGACTGCAATTAAAGATCTCAGCAAAGTCACGCTTGAAAGACGATATGCTGCGTCCCGTAAGTTTTGCAAATGATCCTAGTGGAACATTAAACATATAGTTGTTGTTCATAAATTCTTCCAGATCAATTTTATACGTTTTAATGAAATCGAATAAAATATATTTTAAATCAGGGTTACTATCAAGCAAGAGCTCAATGGCCTCCCTGACTTTTATATCTGCAAGTCTTGGTGTTGCCTGTTTTGTTTTATTAATATAAGGAGCAAGCGAAAGAAAATAACTGCTGAGGAACTCATTAGGTTCAAAGAATAATTTCTGTTTTCCGCTATATTGCGTATCTATAACAATTTTATTTTCAAAAGCGTAACGCTGTAAGGTTTCTTTGTCCAACGTTATCGCAATGAAATTATACTTTCCAGATTTTGAAGGATATTTTATTGTACGGATAAGCTGATTTTTTTTGACCAGAACGACCATATTTTCATGGATAATGGTAAATCCCTGATCATGAAAAGCATGTGTCTCGCCGGAAAGCTGAAATCCTAGAAAATGATCCGGATAAAATTCCTCGGATCCCCTATGTTTTTCAAAAGCACAGGAATACACTAGTCTATCGAATATGATCTCGTGAGTTGCAGTCATTATACAAATATCACTAAATTAAAGAATTATCCGACTACCAGCACTTGCAATTTCCTTATCCTGTTCTGGAGTACCTCCGGAGCAGCCAATAGCTCCAACGATATTGTCTTTCGCGTCTTTAATGACTATTCCGCCAGGTATTGTCAATAAACCATCATTGGAGTTGATCATTCCATAGGAATGGATATCAGCTCCAGCAATAATACTCCCCATGGTGTCGCTGTCTACACCAAACATGACCGCAGTTTTTGCCTTTTTTATAGCGAAGTCTATAACACCAAAGACACTGTCAAGTCTTGCTAAAGCCATTAAATGGCCGCCATTATCTACGACTACTATGCAGACAGAAATACCTAATTCGTTTGCTTTCACAATAGAAGCATTCAATATTTGGGTTGCTTGATTATAGTTTATATTCATCATATTGGTCCATTATTTTGTAAAAAGAGCACAGCAGGGTAGCTGTGCCCATAAGATATTGTTTCTTCAACTAACTTTTTGCCGTCCAAGCTTCAATCTGCAGCTGTTTTACAAAATCTTCGGTTTCCTTAGGATAAACATTCCTAAAATTAGAATTTTCGTCCAGCGCTACATCTACAATGCAATTGGCCATAGCCTGTGGATCTAATTGATTATTCAACGATTCAGCAATGCCATCAAATACAGCAGATGGTGTAAAATTGATCTCGGGATCGTACCAACGGAATATGCTATCCACGCCACGGTCATTAAATCCTGTACCATACACCCCGGGATTACATGTCGCGATCTTGATGTTAAAGTCTGCTAGTTCGGTTTTTAACCCTTCTGCAATTGCTTCCATCGCGTGTTTTGAAGCGCAATAAGCTGCAACATAAGGCACTGTCCAAAGACCGCCCATCGAAGTAGTGAACACGACCTTGCCTGGCTTTTTCTGTGCAATAAATTTTTTGATAAAGCCTCGTGCAAGTTCGAGACCTCCAAATACATTGACATCAAACATGGCACGGATTAAGTCCATTGGCTGTTCAGCGATTGGCCCACCTTCCATGATGCCAGCGTTGCTGATCAGGATATCTATATCATATTTCTTGTGAATATAAGCCAGATCCCGGGGGTTGGTCACATCTAATTTGTCAACGATAAGATCGATTCCTCTTTCGGTAGCCTCACGTATTAAGTCACTCACCTGTGGATAAACCTGTGCAGTGGCAATTACTTTGTAACCCTTGCTTGCCAGATCAAATGCAGCAATTTTTCCAAAACCGCTTGCAGCTCCTGTTATTAATATTGTTTTACTCATTTTTTTAATCTAAATGGTTTAGTCTAAATTACATGAGTTTGCATGTTATAAGTATTTCTGTACGGTTCAATTTTATATTGTTCAATGGCTCAATCTTCCAATGTGAAAACGCATAGTCGTGAAGATGCGGTTAGATTCAGTGCCATCCTGCGATCTGGCTTTTTCTGTTTTTAAGGGAGCAGGTAGGAGATTCTTTTCTAAATAATACTTATTTAACAGGTATATTATTCGTGTTTAAAACGGACTTTATACGCTTTTATCCGAATGAGGTCCGAATGAGGTCCCTATGAAGTCCGTATAAAGTCCCTATTAAATGATAAGATAATTCGAACCAATACACTTTGTTTCCTCGTTATATTAAGACAAAGGACAGTTTATAAAATCCATAGGGAAGCAAAAAATGCTGTCGCCTGATCATTTGTTAATTTTCTTCTGAAATAAGCAAAACCGTTTTAGTTTTTTTATATTTGTTTTATTCAATCTTATGGATATATCAATAGCTAAGCGATAGACGTCCTGGAATCTAAAATTTTTCGGAATGCCAGCACGAGTTTATTATCAGATTTTATGGCGGTAATAAATTTATTGAATGTGACCTAAGACGGATAGGGGATAACCAAAATATGATAAAGCTATAGCATTTTTACTTTTCAACGAAGGGGATAGTTCTTGCTATTTTGTCATCACTATGAGCGAAAGGTCCGAGATTTGGTGACCCATTTTTTATATTTTCACCGGAGTGACAATGTATAAACCGAAATATGATCATATTGAAGAGAAGGAAAACCTGTTGGCCCTGCGTTCGGGCTGCCAAACAGCTTTTCGTCAAATTTATACCCTCTACAGTGGCCGAATCTATCTCAACATTCGTAAAATGGTCAAGTCCGAACAGGATGCTGCTGAGCTTTTACAGGAAGTTTTTATAAAAGTATGGGATAAGCGGGAGCTAATTGATCCCGAACAGTCTTTTCGATCCTACCTGTTTCAGATTGCAAAATACACCGTATATAACTTTATCCGTAAAAATAATTTGGAGAAACAGATTCAAGCCTACCTTAGTCTCCATAATACACAATTATATAGCCATGTAGAGGAACAATTAGACGAAAAACAGGACGAACAATGGCTCTCCCAGACGATTGAACAGCTTCCACCCCAGCGCAGACTGATCTACAAGCTTTGTAAGATCGAAGGTAAAAGCTACGCCGAAGTAAGTACCTTATTAAGAATATCGACTTCGACTATCAATGATCATATTGTAAAAGCTACTAAATACATCAAAGAAAGGCACGGTGTTTTGGATAAGTCCACGCTGCTAATTGCCTCTTTTATACTTCTCCAGCATCATTAATTCATCTTATTTTCTTTAGGCTGAAAAAATATAAAATAAAATTGCAACGGGAGCAGATGATCATTGCTTTTGAAGTGTATTAGCTAAAAAGAAGATAACCAATTGTGGAGAAAAAAATACTTCAACATACGTTGAGGCAGTATATACATGGGGAACTCAGTGAGGAAAATTCCCGCGCTTTTCTGTCTTATATAAAATCTGGGGAAGACCGGATACTGCTGCAGGAACTGATCCAGGAGGTACTGGATGATCCTGTCGATCAAGCCTTGCTTCAGGATCCCGAACTCCTGCTCGTATTGGATAACACATGGGAGCAATTACATCTTCAGATAAATAAACCGAAAGTGAGATCATTGTGGTCCTGGAAACCTGTGGCTGCTGCTGCCGCTATCGTCATTGGAGTAATGTTTGCTGGCTGGTGGTTTTTTGATGGTGCAAGTGATCCCCAAAACCAACCGTCCGCGCAAGAGTTGATTTCACCAGGAAAACAATCCGCGACCTTAACTCTCGCCAATGGCGAGCAGATTCGCTTACAGGAGACCATGAATGGACAGATTGCAGATGAAATGGGGATCAAGATATCTAAAAGTAATGATGGACAATTGATCTACGAAGTAGGGGGAAATGTTGGTGCTGGAGCCGGCAATCATATATTATCAACAACCAAAGGAGAAACCTATCGGATTAAGCTACCAGATGGTACACAAGTATGGCTCAATGCCGCTTCAGCCCTTAAATATCCAATGCGGTTTGCCCTGGAGGGAAAAAGGGAAGTGGAATTGACAGGAGAAGCCTATTTTGAGGTAGCAAAGGATCCCAAACACCCTTTTATCGTCAAGACATCCGGTCAACAGATCAAAGTACTGGGTACTCATTTTAATGTAAATAGCTACGCTGACGAACCAGTATTACGGACTACCCTTTTAGAAGGGAGTGTCGAAGTATCTTCCAGCAACCAAAAACTTCGGTTGCTTCCAGGACAACAGTCGAGTCTTAACACCAACGGAGTGCTTAAGTTACAGCAAGTAGATACAGCTCCAATAATTGCGTGGACCAGTCACGAATTTATGTTTGATGGGGATGATATCGAAAGTGTAATGCGCAAAATAGCACGCTGGTATAACGTGGATGTGATCTATCAGGGAAAAAAAACAACAGAGAAGTTCGGTGGTGGGATATCCCGCTTTGATGACGTAAAGCAAGTCCTAAATCTGCTTGAAAATACGGGGGCAGTCCATTTCAGGATTGAAGGGAAAACCCTATATGTTCTTCCGTAATTATTTAATAAATAATTGATTATAAATACCTAAAAAAGCAACTGATGAATAGAAATATACAAAACGAATAGTCACCACGGTGGGCTATAAGAAAGCAACCAAGATCCCGAAGGACTCGGTTGCTGTTTGGGACAATTAAATTTTAACTATCCAATCTGCATTATATTTCTGTTTTGGACGACTCGAATATACTGCAAATCAAACCTTGCAAATGTATCAAAATTATATCAGAAAAAAGGCGATAGCATATTTGCTATTCCGTAAACTATGGCTTATTATGCGATTGACGACCATAATTATCTTGGTTACTTTTATGCAGGTTAGCGCTTCGACTTTTGCACAAAAGGTAACATTGGAATACTCTAATATGAGCCTTAAAAGAATATTTAAGGACCTCAAGTCACAGACAGGGTACAATTTTCTCTATACAGAACGGCAAATGTCGGCGGCTACACCTGTCAATATAAAAGTAAAAGACCGTATGTTGTCAGATGTACTGGTTCAGCTTTTTGCAGATCAGCCGCTGTCGTATCAGATGGACAGCAAGACAATCGTTATTCGGGACAAGCCCCGGTCTACAAGCATAGGCCCATCAGTACAGCAAGAGACTGTGCCAGTTCAGGCAATCATCAAGGGACGGGTGACCAATGAGCGTGGTGAACCGCTTGCCAACGTTTCCGTTCGCGTAAAAGGCAATGAATCAGCTGGAACTTCCACTGCCGCTGATGGTGGTTTTACGATCGGTAATCTTTCTCCTAAATCTACACTGATTTTTTCCTCTGTCGGGTACGATCAGCAGCTTGTGGAACTCGCTACTATGCGTACAGAGGAATTGGGACAGTTGCATGTGCTGATGAAAAGCAGCAATAGCCAGCTGGAAGAAGTTATCGTTATTGGATATGGTACTACGACGCGGCAGCGGGTTGTCGGTGCTGTCGATCAGATCAGTGCAAAGACCTTTCAGGACCGACCGGTCGGCAACGTCACACAGGCCCTGCAGGGCGCTTCCCCAAGTTTGACCATTCAACAGAAAAGTATGGATCCAAACGATAATTCAATGAACATCAATATCCGTGGAATATCTACGGTAAATAGCAATGCGCCACTAGTAGTGATTGACGGAATTATTACCGAAGGTGGGACACTGAACAAGATCAATCCGGACGATATCGAAACCGTGTCGGTACTCAAAGATGCAGGTTCCACAGCTATTTACGGCTCACGGTCGGCAAATGGTGTCATCTTGGTAACCACAAAAAGGGGGCGCCAAAATCAGAAACCCTCAGTTGCACTTGGGACGCAATGGGGTGTGCAGCAACCCGAAATCTTGTTTTCCCCAGTTGCTGGCTATGAAAACGCGACCTTACGTAATCTTGCGCTCACCAACTCAGGAATGGATCCACAATTTTCGCCGGCGGCGATTGCAGATCTGTACGCACACCAAGATATTGAGAAATGGAATTTGCCGGAAATCATGAAAAATTCGTTTCAACAAAAATATAATATCAGCGTCATAGGTGGTGGTGAAAAAAGCTCTTATTTATTCTCGGGAGGCTTTTATAATCAGCCCAGCAATTTTGTTGGACAGGATTTTGGGGTAAAACGCTATAATCTGCGGACGAACCTCAGTACTGAGATCGGTCGTTTTAAACTGACCTCGATTTTAGCTTATACGCGTAACAACAATATGAGCAATACTGCCGGAAGTGCTATTATCAATGCTTCCCGCCTCCCTTCTTATTATTACTATCGCATGCGGGCCGATAATGGAAAATACCTGGTCAACAACGCCTTGACAGATCAGAACCCCCTGGCGGAACTAAATGAAGGCGGTTATATCAAAAATGATAATGACTATTTTAACATCAATCTGAATCTCGAAGCAAAACTGTTCGACGGTTTGAAGCTGCGCGGTATTTTTGGCGCAGATATCTATGCAGACCATCGTTTTATCCGACGGATCCAAGTACCCCTGTATTCCAACCCTGATGCATTGCAGCCACAGGTATTCGTAAATTCGGATCGTAATACAGAAGATTTTAATGAAAAAGCCTCTTTGCTGAATTTCCAGTTACTGCTGGATTACGATAAGACCTTCGGGAGCCATCACGTTTCGGGTTTGATTGGTGCATCCAATGAGTCCTATACTCGTAGACAAAATGAACTTAAAATGAAGTTTACCGATCCAGTGCTGGGAACACCTACTACCGGAACAGTTATCGATCCTGCCAGTGCCCGTGTCACACCAAATGGAACTTTACAGAATAGCATCAACTCAATCTTCGGTCGTGCCGGATATGACTTTGAAAGTAAGTATTTTGCCGAATTCAGCTTTCGCTACGATGGATCTTCCAAGTTTTCAAAGGCAAACCGCTGGGGATTTTTTCCATCAGGATCACTTGGATGGCGAGCATCGGAAGAGCAGTTTATGAATTGGTATAAGGAGCATGTCGGTAGCCTCAAGATTCGGTCCACCTATGGTGTACTGGGAAATCAGGCCGTAGATGACTATTCGTATTATTTTACTTATGAATCCTATCCAAACAGCTATGGGTTTAACAATAAGCCAGTAGCTGCCGCGGGATTTAACTATGCCAGTTTGGACTTGCGCTGGGAGAAAACCTATAATTTCAATGTTGGCCTTGATGCAACTTTCTTTCAGGATAAACTGACGGCAAGCTTTGATTACTTTAAGAAGCGAACAGTAGATATTCTGATGTCACCACAGATCCCATCCGTGTTTGGGACCTTATTAAAAAACCAGAATTTAGGCGAAATGAACAATGAAGGCTGGGAGATCAACCTGACCTATCAAGCTAAAACAGGTGAGTTTCAGCACCAGATTAACGCTAATATGGGCGATAGCCACAATAAGATTGTCTCCATGCCGGGAGATGACCGGATTTCAACAGTAGATAATATCACCAAATTGACACGTGTAGGCTTGCCGTACAATTCCTATTATGGCTACAAAATGGCTGGACTCTTCCAGAACATTTCGGACATAGAGACCTCGGCCCTGCCAAGTGGCATCACTGCCGCTGATCTGCGACCAGGAGATGTCAAATATGTAGATCGCAATAATGATGGAATGATCGATGCACGGGATAGATTTGTCCTTGGTAATGGTTTTCCACGATTTACATTCGGCCTGACCTATAACCTCAGTTATAAGGATTTTGATTTTAGCATGTTCTGGCAAGGTGTTGGTAAACGGGATATGATGATCCGCGGTGAACTGATCGAACCCTTTCACCAGAATTATTCGTATGCTATTTATCAACATCAACTGGATTACTGGACACCGACAAATATTGATGGGCAGTGGCCTCGACTTACAGCTAATGGATCTACAGCCTCAACAAACAACTTTGGGAAAGATTCTGATCTCTATCTTTTCAATGGGAAGTATGCGCGTCTGAAAAATCTCCAAATAGGATATTCATTACCAAAGAATGTCATTTCTAAATGGGGTCTACAGCGGGTACGCTTCTTTGTTAATGCCCAAAATTTGCTGACATTGAGTAAAAACTCCTGGATAGACCCCGAGTCTTCCGAATTTGATTCCAACATGGGAGGTTCAGCCAATAGTGCCCGCAATTATCCAACGTTGAAATATTATGGCGGCGGATTAAATATTCAATTCTAACCATTTATGTGATGAGACTATATAAATTACTTATAGGAGGCTTGAGTTTAATGGCTGTTGTTCATTTCACTTCCTGCAATAAGTTGGATACCTTGCCAACAGATAGATTTACTGATGAGAACTTTTGGGATTACCCAGAAAACGCAGAAAAAATGGTCAATATGGCCTATAATCAGCTCTTCTCAGCCGACCGGTTATGGAATGATGAAGCGCTGAGTGATAATATTTTTGAAGGGCGGTCAAATACCGACCAACGCGCTATCCGCAATGGAACTGCCGACCCTACGTTGGGACGTTTTGCTTCGGAATGGTCCGATCTCTATGGCGGCATCAAGACCTGTCACGTCTACCTTGAAAATGTAGATCGTGTCCCCGGAATGGATGCTGTGCTCAAAAAACGCCGGATTGCGGAGGTACGCTTTATCCGAGCATTCCTCTATTTTAGACTGGTCAATTTTTACGGCGACGTTCCTTTCTTTACCAAAGACATATCCCTAGAGGAGTCTAAAGTCATTCCGAGGACAGCCAAGGCAACCGTCATGGCATTTATCCACCAGGAATTGGATGAATGTATGGCTGATCTGCCCAGCAAAGATGTGTTGCCTGCAGATGACAGAGGCCGAATTACAAAAGGTGCGGCTTCGGCTTTTCAGGCGCGGGCTTTTCTCTATGAGAGCAACTGGAACAAAGTATTGCAGTATTGTGAGAACTTGATCAAGAAACAAGGGGAATTTGGGACATATGCGCTTTTCGATAGTTATCCGGAATTGTTTACTGCAGCAAAAGAATACAATTCGGAGGTGATTCTGGATTACGGGTATGTGCCACAGTTGAAAACCTGGAATAAACTCTATGATGCCGCTCCGATCTCTGCTCAGGCGCGACTGAACGGCTATGCCCCTTTGCAGAGCCTTGTTGACAACTATATCACCCTTGATGGAAATACCATAAACACGGATCCTAACTACAACAGTGATAATCCTTACATAAACCGTGACCCACGAATGGCGGCAACTCTCGTTTTTCATGGTGGCCAATGGACTGACTTTGATGGGACAGTTCGTAAGATTTTTATCAAGCCAGGCTCCGGAGGTACAGATAAAGAGCGCTTGGATGAGTATCAGGGAGCAAGTGCGAATGCTTCTGCAACCGGCTATTATGTAAAGAAATATTACGATGTGACAGCGACGGTAAAATACGATGCCGGGCTTAATATTATTATGTTCAGATATGCTGATATCTTACTGATGTATGCCGAAGCAAAAGAGGCACTGGGGCAACTCGATGCCACAATTTGGGATATGACAATCAAACCTATCCGCAAAAGAGCAGGCTTTGTAGTGGATAAAGCGCTGGACTTTCCTGTCACTGGTGATCTGAAAACGATCGTACGAAATGAACGAAGAAGCGAACTCGCTTTAGAGGGGCTGCGTTACTATGATATCGTACGTTGGAAAGCAGGTAAAACCTTTTTGGACGGACAGGTGACCGGTGCTAAATACGGTGGCAACAATAGCTATATCAAATTGGATATTAGACGATTTGACGAGAGTAGAGATTATCTATGGTCGGTACCAAGGACACAGATTGACCTGAATAAAAATTTGTTGCCCAATAATCAAGGCTATTCAAACTAAAATTTAATCGAAACTAACCGTTGCAAACGATAGCGTGAACAAGGTCCGTTTTGAACTACAAAATTAAAGATAAAGACATGAAATGGTATTTTAAAGTTATAGCAATGCTCGCATTGGTTGCGAACATCGTTTCCTGCAAAAAAGACGATATGAAATACTCGGATGCGGATGTATCCGCTGTGGAGAATTTATATGCACCTGCGGATGGGAAGGCAGTCAAATTATTGAGCTCGACCTCTGCGGCTCTGTATTTTGAATGGGAATCTGCACGGGTTGCCGATGGGGGAGCGGCCCAATATGAAGTTGTTTTTGATAAGGTAAATGGCGATTTCAGCAAGCCACTATATACCGTTACTTCGGACAATAACGGAAATTCAAACGGCGCGAATATCAGTCACAAAATATTGAATCAGGTGGCGGCCAAAGCTGGGATAGAACCTGGCGCAAGTGGTGACATCAGTTGGTCCGTGTATTCTATACGGGGCATGAAACGTGTGCTGAGTAAAGTGAAAAAAAACCTGAATATCAAAACGCTGGAAGGGTTTGCAGATATTCCGGACGAATTGTTTATCACCGGTGAAGGTGCTGAGAACGGTACCGCCATTGCTCAGGCAATACCGTTTAAGCTTATTGGTAATGGTGAATATGAGGTCTTTACAAAATTGGAAGCCGGTAAAAAATATATCTTTACGGATCGCAAATCGGCGGATGGACGTGTATTCTATTCCGAAGATCAAACCAAGATAAAAGAAGAAACGACCGGTAGCAATACCATTGCCAAGACTGCGGTGTATCGAATTCGAATTGATTTCAACGTTTCGACGATTATCTATTCTGAAATCAAAAGCATGGGTGTTTATTTCTCACCTTCAGGTGCGGTGGTACTGGATCTCCCTTATCAAGGCAAGGGTATCTGGTCGGCAACAGGTGTCATCAACTTTAAGCAGGAAAGCTGGGGGCGCGACCAACGCTATAAGTTCCAGATGGAAACGGTCAAGGCCGGAAAGGCAGAGACTGTACAATTAGGGACTCAGACGGGTACCGATAGCCCACCAAACAGCTCTTCAGCCCCATCGTATTACTTTGTCCGTATATTACCTAATCTTTCGCAATGGGATGACAAATGGAAATTTGTGGATGCAGTAGATGGGCATCCGACCAAAATCTCCATGATCTTACAAGGGGACAAAGATTATACACATGCCGTAGTTCCAAATTAAAAAGAGGAAATGATGAAGAAAATAGTGATAATCTCATCCATGCTGTTCTTACTGTTTGGGTGTACAAAAGTCGAGGATACCTATCTATACGATGATACGATTCAGGAACCTTGGACAGCGGTCGCTACGCAGGTGTCCGACAAAATGATCTCTGGTTTCTGGAATGAAGCGGGATATTTCAACAATGCCATCAACCAATCGGATCAGGGCTTTCAATACTGGCCCAATGCCCACGCGATGGACGTGGTTATTGATGCCTACCAACGGACGAAGGACGCTAAATACAGCGCCTATTTCAGTAAATGGTTTGAGGGCGTCAGGGTTAAAAATGGCAACACTTACTATAATGTATTCTATGATGATATGGAGTGGAATGCCTTGACTATGCTGCGCCTATATGAGACGACCAAGGAGCAGAAATATCTCGATGCGGTACTACTTTTATGGACTGATATTTTGAAAGCCTGGAATGAGCAATATGCTGGCGGTGGATTGGCCTGGCGCAAGGATATGTTATACAGCAAGAATGCTTGTTCTAATGGACCTGCTAGCATTCTTGCGGCTAGACTTTATAATTTAACAAAAAATGAAAACTACCTGACCTGGGCCAAAAAGATCTATGAATGGCAGAAAGCAACCTTATATAATCCATCTTCAGGGGCTGTATATGATAATATCAATGGCGAGACAGATGCGGTTGATGTGACCACGTTGACCTATAATCAGGGAACTTTTCTTGGTACGGCTGTGGAGCTTTTTAAGATTACCAAAGATCCGATCTATCTGGTCGATGCGCAGAAAATTAGTTATTACACTATTACCCGCTGTATAGATGTGGGTAATAATATTTTGCGCGACGAAGGCAATGGTGACGGTGCGCTGTTTAAGGGTATATTTATCCGGTACTTTGTTGAATATTTGAACCTGGAGGGAATCGATGCAGGTTATCGCGCAAAGTTTGAGAAGTTTTTGGTTAACAACGGTAAAATTGCCTGGACCAAAGGAACCAGCCTGCCAACGCTACTATTTGGCTCTTCTTGGTCTCAGCCACCGATTGGTAACAGCGAAATTTCAGCTTATGCCAGTGCTGCCATGCTGTTTGAAGGGCTGGCACGCTATCAGATAAGGTCAAAATAACAGATTGGATACCTCGGAGCCATTAGATGAGCATTAGTTCCTGATGGCTTCATTAAACTAATAGATGCAGATGAAACAAATAAACCAGATAACGACGACATTACTTCTGACAGGATTATGCTATTTGACGACGCAGGCGCAAGTTAAAAAAGATCAATTCTCCGAACGCGCGCAAAAGACCCTAGATGTGGTCTATAACAAATATGGGGGCGCTGAAAATAAATTATTGATCGAAAAATATCCTTTTGATGAAAATTTTAAAGCAGATTATCTGAATAATAACGAACAAGCAGGGCAGCAGAAAAAATACGCCTATCTCTGGCCTTTCTCTGGCAGTTTCTCGGCCGTAAATGCATTGATGGAGCTGTCAAAGGATAAAGCCGACCATCAGAAAGTATTGGATCAAAAGGTACTGGTAGGACTCCGTGAATACAGAGATGAACAGCGTGTACCTGTGGGCTATGCGTCATATATCAATTCCGCACCAGCATCAGACCGTTTTTATGATGACAATATATGGTTGGGGATTGATTTTACTGATAGCTATATCCAGACCAAAAAGGCTGATTACCTCAAATATGCAAAAGAAATATGGGCTTTTGTGAAGAGTGGTGAAGATAACAAGCTTGGCGGTGGTATTTATTGGTGTGAGCAAAAGAAGGAATCCAAAAATACCTGTTCGAATGCTCCCGCAGCAGTGTTCGCGCTAAAACTATTTGAAGCAACCAACCAGAAGGATTATCTAAATGAAGGTCGACGGCTATATGAATGGACAAAAGCAGGTCTGCAAGATCCAGATGACAAGCTATATTGGGATAATATTCATCTTAATGGGAAGGTAGATAAAGCCAAATATTCCTATAATTCAGGCCAGATGTTGCAGGCTGCAGCCTTGCTTTATAAACTAACGAAGGAAAAAAAGTATCTGATTGATGCGCAGCAGCTGGCTGAAGCTTGTTTAAGCTATTTTTTTCAGACCAGAGATGGAATTGATTTTCCAGTATTAAAAAATAGCAATGTCTGGTTCCATGCTGTCATGATGCGGGGATATATCAGTTTGTTCGAACAGGATGGGAATAGAAAATACATGGATATTTTTGCGAAAAATCTTGATCTGGCATGGCATAAGATGCGCGATCAGGATGGGCTGTTTGATGCCGACTGGACATTGGAGAAACCCAAAAAATCCAAGTGGTTGTTGGATCAATGTGCTTTTGTGGAGATGTACGGCCGCTTAGCAAAATTCGGGTATTAGTAGTTTCTTTTATAGGTGTTGTTGTCAGTTTTATTACTGAACAAAACAAATCATTACGGCTGATCACAGATGGGGCGTAAGCTTATTTAGGGCCACATTTCACAATGTGGCCTTTTTGTTGCGCCTTAAGATTACTTTCCTATGGCTTTTATGAAAATGATAGAATATTATTTTATAGCTTTGATTATTAATGATATAGGTATTGTTTCAAGTCTAAGGAAAAATATATAAATCTTACGGGGTAGCTCAACGGGGTCCATTAAATTAATCCATTATGAATTCGGAGATTTTAACATTGAAAAGGCAAGTTAGGGTACTGATAGGAGTATGTCTAGTCCTTTTTCTGGGAATGATAATAACTGTATTTATTGTGTTAAAGGATGACAGAAGTGGCTCTGTTCTTGACGTCGAACGGATAAACATTCGGGAGGCGGATGGTACAATTAAAATGGTATTGAGTAATAAGGCTCGGCAGCATCCCGGAAGAATGATCGGAAAGGATCTCGAACCAAGGGAAAGAGAGGCCGGATTGATTTTCTTTAACCGCGATGGAGATGAATGTGGCGGACTTGTATACGATAATGACAAAGAGAGCGCTGGAATGGTCTATTCCATAGATAAATATCAGGATGATCAGATCATGCAGTTACAGTATATGGAGGATACTCAGACCAAGAAAAGGAAATATGGGCTTCAATTATGGAGTTATGGGAAAGAAGATGCCTTTGCGGAGCGACAAGATAGATATAAAGAGCTGACTACTTCGGGCGTAAAACAAGTGCGAGATTCCGCAGTAACGATTATGCGTAACGAAGGTCTTCTGGCGACTGACCGTATGTTTTTAGGTAAAAACTATAAGGATGAGATCGGTTTATTTATACATGACAGTCAGGGAAGGCCTCGAATCCGCATTATGGTCGATAAAAATAATCAGGCAATTCTTGAAACAGTAGATACACTTGGAAATGTAACAGTGAAATCTGGTTTCTGAGAATAAATAGCTGATCTCCCGATTTCCACCGTCGACCGCGTTTTTCTGTTTGTTCATTCAAAACCCATCGTTTAGGGGCTCATTGCACTCGCAAGCTTGGGCGTTTTTGGGGTCACTTGTCCATCAAAAGCCAATTACATAGCCATTATTCATATTAGCCTATTATCTATGTTAGATATTGTGATTGCGCACTCCGCGCAAGAATGATGTATATTAATACAATGTGAATATTTGTGTTAAAAAACGTTAAATCATCATCTTATCATAATATGTTCGTAATAATAACCAAACAGTGTATTTCTAATATTGCAGCTGTAAAAACGATTTATTCCTATGTAATCTATTTATGTAATGAACCATTATTTATTAACTACTTATTCTTTTGTGATCGCACTGTGTTTTGCAGGCTGTAAGAGTAAAAGTGAGCTCAATGAGAAAGCTTACGATCCTAACAAACCAGTCGTTCTGACGACTTTTTATCCTATGGAAGGTGGAGCCAAAGACAAAATTTTATTAGATGGAGAAAATTTTGGGTCTGATCCAAATAATATTAAAGTGTATTTCAACAATGCGCAGGCCTCCGTAATCTCCGCTAGTGGCGAACGTATCTATGCCATTATACCTCGATTACCAGGTGATGATCCTAAGATTTCTGTTGTTATTGGTAAAGATTCTGTCGTTTATAAGGATTCATTTACTTATCATATTCAGGCACAGGTTAGCACAGTAACAGGGACCGGGGATAAGAATTTTTTGGCTGGAACGCTTGATCAAGCTCATGTCTATGGTAAATACTTGGATATGGATGCTCAGGGCAACTTATTTATGACCTGGCGCGATGGAGGTTCTTTCGGTATTGCGCGTATCAACGAGAAAGAAAATGTTGTGACTCCACTGTACTCAGCGGCATCTTCGCCCAATCCCTATGCCAATGGGGTTACGGTTGATCGTGCGACAGGTATAATGACAGTTTCACACGAGTCCGTAGCTGAAGTGTTTTTTTCTTTCGATCCAAGGGAGGCCTGGACACTACGTCAACGTAACGCACAATTCTCTGCTGCTGACTACGGGTCTATTGTGCAGGCCGATCGATACGCAAACTTCGTTACATTCTGTCCTTATGATGGACACCTCTATACGCGTTTTCGCGATGGGAAGGTTGCAAAAATAAACCCAGTTACCTATGCAGCAACAATTGTTCATCAAGGACCTTATGGCTCGCAGTATGGACAGGCGATCAATCCAGCTAAACCATGGGAGCTCTACATCACACTACACTCTAATGCCAGCCCTAATACTTTTGCTCAAGGTATATCTGTTCTGGATCTACGTAATCCAAATGGTACTGGGGGCTTTAAACGTGTTAATGCGCCAGGAGGTTCCGGATTTAGGGACGGACCTGTAAAGGATGCGATATTCAACTATCCCAAGGATATCAAATTTGATAAGGCTGGAAATATGTTTATTGCCGATTATGGTAATCATTGCATCCGCATGTTATCCGCCGATGGTATTGTTTCAACGGTTGCAGGACAACCGACAAAAGCGGGTTACAAAGATGGTGGACCAGTTGAATCCCAGTTCAACCAGCCTTGGGGAGTGGCAGTAAATGATCAAGGGGATATTTATATAGCCGATTGGAGCAATGCACGCATCCGTAAACTAGTTATCGAATAATTAACTTATTACAATATCATGAAGATCATTCATTTCTTGTGTATACTGCCGATATATCTCTATTTTTCGGTTACGTTTGCACAACAAACACAAGAACAGTTAACGATTGCGGGTACCGTTGTTGATGATAAAGGGAAGCCGGTATCCAAAGTTTCTATATATGTCAAGGATAAACCCATAGGCGCAACTTCGACAAACGAAAATGGTAAATTTAACATTCAGGCTGTCTATGGGGATATGTTGGTGTTTACTAGTGTGGGATACGAAACTACTGAACATTTAGTCATCGCATCCACCACAAACCTAGAAATTAAATTACTGGATAAAAGTACAAATATAGATGAGGTTGTGGTCGTCGGTTTGGGAGCCAAACAGCGGAAAATAAGTTCCGTCGGTGCTATTACAACGGTAGATGTTAAGCAATTGCAGAGCCCGGCACCATCCATTGCCAACTTATTGGGGGGACGTGCTGCGGGTGTTATTTCCATGCAGACTTCGGGTGAGCCTGGCGCAAATATCGCGGACTTTTGGGTACGTGGAATAGGTACTTTTGGAGCTAATGCGAAAGCACTTGTTCTTATTGACGGTCTGGAAGGTGACTTAAATACAATTGACCCGGCAGACGTAGAGAGCTTCTCCATTTTAAAAGATGCATCGGCTACGGCAGTATACGGTGTAAGGGGGGCTAACGGGGTTGTCTTGGTGACAACAAAGCGTGGTACCGTAGACCGTATTCAGATCACAGGACGTGTCAATTCAACAATGTCTCACCTCAGTCGCCTACCAGAATACCTTCGCGCTTATGATTACGCTTTGTTGGCCAATGAAGCATCGGCTGTACGCGATAGCGAACCATTATTTAACAATACAGAATTGGGGATAATAAAAAATAACCTAGATCCGGATATGTATCCGGATGTCAGCTGGCAGGACGAAATATTGAATAAAAACTTTTGGCGTCAAAGTTATTATGCATCTGGTCGTGGCGGATCTGAGGTTGCCCGTTATTTCTTGAGCTTGGGTGCTAATACCGAAACAGCTGCTTACAAAGTGGATAAAAATTCTATTTACAGTTCCAACGTAGGCTACAATACCTACAATTACCGTGTTAATTTGGATATCAACTTGACAAAGACGACCAAAGTCTTCTTAGGATCGGATGGATTTCTTTCGGATAAAAAAGAACCAGGTATAGCAGATACTGACTTTATTTGGAAAACCCAGTCTACGCTTACGCCGGTTTCTATCCCGATTCAATATTCCAACGGGCTGTTGCCAGGTATCGGTAGTGGAGAACGTTCATCACCTTATGTCATGATAAATCGCACAGGTAGTTACAATCAACAGGTTTATAAGGGGAAAATAACACTCGCACTTGATCAAGATTTAAAAAGCTTGGCGGAAGGATTGAAAATACGTGCACAGGGCGCTTACGACATTCATAGTTATTTTTCCGAGCGGAGGTGGATCCAGCCTGCACTGTATGAAGCGACGGGACGCAATGTGGATGGTTCTTTAATCATGGCTCAAAAAGTACAGGAAAGACCCGCTGAATACAGTAAAGGATTGAGACAATATCGTAAGTATTTCTTTGAGTCAAGTTTGAATTACGATAAAAAATTTGGTGAGGACCACCGCACTTCGGCATTGCTCTATTATTACCTAAGTGATGCCAAAGACACGGACGACGCGACAAATAATCTTACCGCTATTCCCGTTCGTTATCAGGGCGTGTCGAGTAGATTTACGTACGGTTATAAAGATATCTATTTATTAGATGCCAACTTTGGATATACGGGGTCGGAAAACTTTCAACCGGGCCGCCAATATGGGTTCTTCCCATCTATTGCACTAGGCTGGGTACCAACAGGGTATAAGTTTGTACAACAAGCTGCTCCTTGGTTAGATTATTTTAAAATTAGAGCTTCTTACGGTACGGTCGGTAACGATCGAATTATCAATGCTGTACGTTTTCCCTATTTGACAAAGGCAGATATCTATCAAAAAGGTGTATGGGGAGTTGGCGGTATTGAAACAATTACCGAAACCCGTATTGGAGCTGATAATCTTGCTTGGGAGCGAGCGATCAAATCCAACCTGGGGATAGAAGGGAAACTCTTCAATAATAAGATTGATTTTGTGATTGATTTTTTTCAAGATCAACGTAATGGTATTTTCCAGCCACGTGTACAGGTTCCAGATTATGTAGGGGTAATTTCCAATCCTTATGCCAATGTCGGACGTATGAAAAGTTCTGGAGCAGATGGTAATATTACCTATACCACAAAAATCAATAATGATATGACATTGACACTTCGTGGTAATTTTACCTATTCTAAAAATGTGGTTCAAAACTGGGAACAAGCTTATCTGGAATACCCTTATTTGGAATACAATGGTTATCCTTATAATTCTATTCGTGGCTACCAATCACTTGGTTTATTTAAAGATGCGGATGATATCAAATATAGTCCTACGCAGAGTTTTGGAGCTGTTTTGCCAGGGGATATCAAGTATAAGGATGTCAATGGTGATGGAGTGATCAATACTTTAGACCAAGTACCGCTGACGCATAGTAACTATCCCTTGACCATGTATGGCTTTGGTGGAGAGTTCCGCTACAAAAACTTATCATTAGGTGTGCTCTTCAAAGGAACAGGCAAGACCTCTTTTTTCTACGTAGGGCAACCCATGAAGTATAAAGAGGTTTGGGAAAATACAGGAATGGGCTATATGCCATTCTTTGCAGGGGCACAGGGGAACTTGATTTCTTTAGCAAATGACCCTAACAACCGTTGGATTCCTAGAGAATATGCGTTGGAGCATGGTATTGACTTAGCGTTAGCCGAAAATCCAAACGCCCGTTTCCCACGCTTGCAATATAGGAATAATAGCAACAACAGCCAACTATCCACATTCTGGCAAGGCGATGCAAAATATATCCGCTTGCAAGAGCTTACGATAAGCTATAATGTCAGTCCGAATTTTCTGAAACGGGTAGGTGTAAAATCTATGGATCTCCAGTTTGTAGGTAACAACTTATATATCTGGGATAATGTAAAAATATTTGATCCGGAACAGGCTGCCTGGGGCGGACGCAAATATCCTATACCATCTACTTATTCCGTACAAGCTTATATCAATTTTTAGTAGAACAGATATCAATTAAAGACATGAAAACGTCAATAATCATACAAAGAATAACAAAAGCTACATTCGCTTTACTGCTGTTGTCGGCGACAATATCCTGTAAAGATTACCTGAATATCGATAGTTATTTTGACGACGAATTTAACATCGATTCGGCCTATACGAACAAGCGCTATATAGAGGCCTACATGTGGGGAGCAGCAGCTATGTTCCCAGATGAATCCAATACGATTCGTAGTAATTATACACCGGGACCAATGGCAACGGATGAGGCCATAAACGGACTGACCGGTACCGGGACTACGAATATTTACTACGGGATGGATTTCGTTACGGGAAATATCACACCTGATTTTTATGGTGGGCTTAATCAATGGGGGACATATTATAAAATTATCCGCAAAGCAAATAATGTATTGAAGAATATAGATAGGCCAAAGGACATGACATATGCTGAACGCAATCGTATTGAAGGATACACCCGTTTTATAAGAGCCTATGCTTACTATAACCTCATTATCGATTTTGGTCCGCCAATTTTATTGGGTGATGATGTCGTGAGTACCAATGAGACCATTGAATATTATGACCGTCCTCGAGCGACATATGATGAGGCGATGGAATATATCTGCAGCGAATTTGAGAAGGCAGCGGTACAGTTGCCTGCGGATGTGGGACTCTTGGATTTTGGTAAGCCTACAAAAGGAGCTGCGTTTGCATTAATTGCCCGTTTGCGCTTGATTCATGCGAGTCCATTATACAACGGAGGACCAGTAGCAAATTCCTATTTTGGTAGCTGGACCCGTAAAACGGATGGTGTGCACTATATATCACAGCAATACGATGAAAAACGTTGGGCTCTAGCTGCTGCGGCTGCCAAACGCGTCATGGAGATGGGGAGATATAAACTGTATACCGTTCCGGCTGATGAAAGAACGCCGAAACTACCCAACGGGGTAACCTCCGATCCGAATTTCTATGGGGAATACCCCAATGGGGCAAAGGGAATTGACGCCTTTAGATCCTACTCGGACGTATTTACTGGAGAGGCTGTGGCTTCTATTAATCCGGAATATATCTGGGGAAGAAACACAGGCTACCTTAATACCGATTTAAATCAAGGCGCATTTCCTCCAACTTTAGGTGGATGGGGGCGTTTCTCTGTGACACAAAAGGTCGTGGATGCTTACCTCATGGATGATGGCCGCACAAAAGAAGAAGCCCGAGGTCATACCTATTTCGAGGCAGTTGCCGACCTTCCTGCTGGCGGCACATTTGCTGATCTTTTTACGACACAAGCACGTAGTTTTTCCGGTTATCCGATGAATACAGGGATATTTAAAATGTATGCCAACCGCGAAATGCGTTTTTATGCTTCGATAGGATTCAATGGAGCAGTATGGCAAGCCTTATCGAGTACTACCTTGAATAATCATACGGCAAAATATTTCTATCAAGAGCCAGATGGTCGTGGTGGGGTATCTGCATCTTCACCCAATTATCCGCTTACCGGATATGTGATCAAAAAATGGAACCATGCTTTTGACGCCCTTACTGGTACAGGTGCTCGAATGATGCCCAAAGCATACCCGATTATCCGTTATGCAGAGATCTTATTATCCTATGCAGAAGCTCTAAACAATCTTACTGGAAGTCATACGGTACAGCTTGGCGATAAAACCTACACCTTTAGCCGTGATCAGAATGAAATCAAAACCTCTTTTAATATGGTGCGTTACCGTGCGGGGCTACCGGGTGTCTCGACTGCTCAGCTATCCAGCAAAGCGGAAATTCAAAAGCAGCTTGAACGTGAGCGTATGGTCGAGTTTTTATGGGAGAATAGACGTTTCTATGATGTACGTCGCTGGGGAATTTATGAAGAGACCGAACGCGAGCCTATCCGTGGTATGAATCCAGATGGTGCAACTAGCGAGACCTTCTACAAAAGAGTCTCACCTGGTACTTCATCGTTCTTGACACGTCAGGTAGATAAAAAGCTGATTTGGGTACCTATACCCCGCGCTGAGATGCGAAGATTGCCTTCCTTGGACCAAAATCCAGGATATAATTAGGAGTAAGCAATAGAAAAAAGAAATATAAAGGTCTTCCATCAGACATATTGGATGTGGAAGACTATTAAAGAAATCAGTATGAAACGAAGTTTTATAGCAATACTTGCAATTTCGATCCTATGCTCTTCTTGTAAGGACAATGAAGTGTTCGATAAGGAAATGTATAAAAATGAGGTGGCACTAATTAGTTCTGACTATCACAATACATTTAAAGAAGTTGTTCAGTTGACCGGTGAAGAAGTTATAGGATATATAGCGGCCTCTTCAGGGGGGACTCATGCACCTACCAAAGACTTGGTCATCGGATTGGAAGAAGATGCAGCACCTTTAGCAAAATATAATTTTGCGGTTTATGATAATGCAGATGAGCTGTATGCGAAGTTACTGCCTAAGGAAAAATATGAAATTATGGATGATAAAATCGTGATCAAAGCCGGTCAGCTGACTGGGCGTACTATGGTCAAGTTGCGTCCGGATGGATTGTCTCCAGACTCAACCTATTTTATCGGATTAAAAGCAACCAATGGCTCCGCTGTTGAAATTAAGCCCAAGAAAAGTACAATGTTGTATCAGGTGATTATTGAGAATATGTACGCATCGCAGGCAAAAAACTCGATGTATGCTATGGTAGGTTTCGCCAATGGTTTGTCCACTGCCGCAAATAAGCAGCTATTTCCCTTGACTCGTAATAGTGTACGTATGGTGGCTGGAAATGAAACCTTTGTGTCTAAAGTGCCAAATATTGAGAAGAATTGTCTTATACTGGAGATGGATGAATTTAACAATGTGACCATTAGGCCATATAAGGACATCGCGCTTGTGCAGTTGAATAACGATCCATCTTATCCAAATAAGTTTAAAGTCGAGGAGGCTTTTGGTATGCGAACAAATGTGTTCCTATTGTCTTATCAATATACAATAGGGAATGTCACAACAGTGATGAAGGAGCGAGTAGAGATGCCGGTAAAATAAATAGATAACATCCATGAATACGACAAATTATAGTACATCGGCAACGCTGTTAAAGGCGATATTGGCCTTTTTCCTTCTTTTAACACTGTTTTTTTTATCTTGTAAAGAAGATAATGAACTAAATAGCTTTTTGACACTTAAAGATGGTCCATCAAAAATGGAAGTGGTTGCGAATGGTTCTTCAGAAACCTTTACAGTACAGTCCAATGGGAACTGGAAAGTAGAACCCCTACGCAAAGAATCTTGGTTTAAAATAGATGTGACAGAGGGTAGTGGCGATGGTAAATTCACGATTACAGTAGCAAAAAATACCGATCAAAAAGCACGTGCGATGACCTTATTTTTTACCGTGGATGGGCGCCTACAAAGTAATGTGTTTAAAATAGAGCAGACAGCAGGCACTACAGGGGAGCAGCAAGACCAGCCTTACCTAAAAATCGATGGTATTTCCACTAAGTTAGATGTCCTTGAGGCGGGGATAACTGGTAACTATGTCCTTCGTTCCACAGGAAAATGGAAAATCGCTTTGGAGGAAGAAGCTAACTGGGTGACCGTATCGCCGATGGAGGGTATAGGTGATACACCTATAACTGTCAGTGTCAATAAAAATACTGATATTGAACGTACAGCAAATTTCCTGTTATTTCTGAATGAAGTGCCGCAAACAAATCCACTTATCATTTATCAAAAAGGCGTTAAAGCACAAGTAGAGGGAGATGTTATTTTTAGCGAAGACTTTAACTGGTTAACCTATGGCAGCGAAATTTTTAATGCAACCAGTGGTGAAACAAGGATTGCTTCATGGACAGCGGCTGAATTGGCAAAAGGATGGACAAGTACGATAAACAGTACGGAAGGTGGCGGGAACTATGCTTCAATTTATGCTCGACCAGGTTTTATAAAATTGGGACGAACAAATTATGGTGGAGATCTTATTTCACCGAAGCTGTCCAATATTCAGCGTACCAAAAACCTCTTGATTACCTTTAAAGCTGTACGCTATGCTTCGGGCGACCACAACCTTCTTACAGTTGGTGTGAAAGGGCCAGGTACAGTTTCAGTAAGTCAATTTAATATCAATAACCTCGCTACTACCAATTCCAATTTAGATGCATGTAGGGCTGCATGGCAAGCGCCTGAAGCGACATATTCTTTTGTGATCAAAGGAGCTACTGCTGAAACGCAATTTTGGTTATTGAGCGGAGCTTTCGATCAACGATCGGGTAACTGGCCAGCCACTGTTAACCGTATTTTTGTCGATGATGTCGTTGTTACAGTAATAAAATGATAAAACTAACTAGTCCCTGTTAAGTCATTAGCAGGGACTATATTTAATATTTTGCATCCTTTGGCAAGTGCTTTATCTTCAGTTTTCCTTGCCTATTGCTTGGTATAAAAGTTATAAGTAGCTTTTGCAATGTCGGCAATAGTTTTCTCGTTTGCATCGAAATTTTCCTTTGATTCACTCACAAAAACACTAATAATAAAATGCTCACCATTTGGTAAAAAGACAATACCAATGTTGTTTACAGCTGCAGTAATACCCGTTGTTTTATTTGTTCCGGACCAACCGGTTTTATGAGCCACAATTGTTCCTTTCGGTAATTGTCCTTTTATTCGATTTGCCCCAGTTGTTGTTTCTATATTAGTTTTCCAAAAAAAATCATAACTGCTTTTTGAAAGTAAATTGTTCTTGTTCTCATAAAACATCTTTATCGTCTCACTTGCAGCTTTTGGTGTAGTCCAGTTTTGAAACATATTTTCCCACTTGGCCTGCATATCTTCTTCATTAAATGTGATTTGTATTTCTTTGATATTGTTCTTTTTGAAATAATCTTCAACAGTCTTAGGCGTTCCGATCAGTCGTATCAGCACATCGCAAGCGGTATTGTCGCTATGGGAAACAGCATATTGAATTAATTTTTCAATTGTAAAACTTCCACCATTGGGATTTTCATCTCTCAATGGACTCCAGAAATCTGCTGGTAGAAGTTCATCCTTACCTATCTCTATTTTTTTATCCAAAGAAAGGTTTCCTTTGTCAATTTCGGACAATACGGCTAATGCAATATGGAATTTAAAAACACTTTGCATTGGAAATCGCCGATCTCCGTTTAAGGAGATGGTGTCCTGACCATTATTTCCGATGATTGAAACACCAACAATTGCATCTTTATCTGAAACGATTTGAGCTATTTTATTCCGTAATAAATCTGTCTTTTTATTCGATGTATAGCAACTTACCAATAATAAGAATAAAGGTGCCAATTGTAATAGTCTTCTCATGATCGTTTGTATTTACATTTTACTATCTAAGCTTCTACAAGTCAGTTGAATGATTCTTGATAACTCTAAATTATCAAAAAAATGACATACCCCGAGTAAATAGTATGTTTAATTAAGATTAGATGATAAGGCGTGGTTTTTTATTTGTACAGTAATTATTCAGGAATAAGTACATTGCTGTTTTTAGGATAAATGTTATTTTCGTATAAATGAAAGCAACATGAGTATAGCATTGATATTGAATAGTGGTCGGGCTGAAGAATGGAAGTTCGAAATCAATAAACATTTACCCAAAATAAAAGTTGAGATCTATCCTGAGATTGAGAATTATGATGAGGTCGAGTTTGCACTTTGTTGGAAGCCTGAGGCAGATTATTATACTCATTTTCCCAATTTAAAAGTTATACAATCTGGAGGTGCTGGGATAGATCATTTATTTCCTAAATCAATACCTTCACATATCCATACCTGCAGGATTGTAGATCCCATGTTAAAAAGCGATATGTTTGAGCATGTTTTGACATGTTTGATGCATTCGATGAAGAATTTTTCGGCTTATGCAACAGAAAAAGCGAAAAAACATTGGCAGCCCCTGGGATATAAATCTATTGGTCAAACTTGTGTAACGATTTTAGGATTGGGTGAAATTGGAGGTTATGTAGCTGAAAGATTGATCCAGTTGGGTTTCAACGTCAACGGATGGTCCAATTCAGCTAAAAATCTTCAAGGGGTCAGCTCTTTCACTGGGATTGCGGGACTTCGCTTGGCAGTCGAGAACGCGGATTTTATTGTGAATGTTTTGCCATTGACCGACGCGACAAGAGGAATTCTAAATCATGATCTTTTCAATTTATGTCCCAAAGGAACAGTTCTACTTAACGTTGGTAGAGGCGAACATCTTGTTGATGAAGATTTATTAGAAGCAATCGCTGAGAAGCAAATTGCTAACGCCTACCTCGATGTATTTCATCAAGAACCATTGCTTCGAGATCATCCGTTCTGGAATTGCAGTTCTGTTTTTATAACACCACATGTTGCGAGTAGGACAAACATTAGTTCTTCGGTCCTGCAGGTAGTGGATAATTATAGAAGAATGACTGAAGGGCGACCTTTACTCAACGAAGTTTCTTTGGCAAAAGGTTATTAAAAGTTTGAGCTATGTTTGGAGCACTCGCCGCTCCATTTTCGCTATTTACCGAGTTTTCCGTAATGTTAGTCTAAAGGCTGTACGCTATGGGCCTATTGTGTTGTAGTTTTGATTCAGAATCTACAAGGAAATAATGCAACAATATCAATATCCTTGCGACAATAAGAAAAGAAACTAAAAAACTAACAATATAAAATAAAGACATTATGAACTCATTAGTAAAAACATTCGCAGCAGCAGCCCTGATCGCAGTATCCACTTTTGCTATGGCAGCTGAAGGACCAGGTTCAAAATCAACAAAAGCAAACGTTAACCTTTCAACTGGAGACTTCGCCCTAGAACACTATGTTGCGGTCACTACCGAAGGAGAGTCGGCAGGAGTAGAGCAATTATTTGCAGAAGATTTCAGCCAAAAGGTTCAATCTTCTTCCAATAGGGGAACACATAGCCGTGAAGAAGTCGTTAAATACTTGAAAAAACAAAAAGGTGAGAAGCTAAACTGTACAGTAACTAGCGATATCATCGAAGAATCAGCGGATTTTATGGTAGCCAAGGTCACTTTAACTTTTGAAGAATTCACGAAGACTGATCTTGTGACTTTGGTACGTGAAGGTAATAGTTGGAAAGTGTCCAAATCTATCAATTCTTATAAATAAGAAGCCATCTCAAGTAAATATATAAGTTGTAAGCCACATCTCACGATGTGGCTTTGTGGTATCTTGAGAAGATTGCTAAAAGTCAACGTAAGCATGATACAAGTTTGTAGAAGTTATTGCCTACGCTTTTGATTCATCCGGTAGTGAAATCGGAGCATGAAGATCTCAGGAAACAGTATTGTTGTCCTTGTATTTTATTAGATTTTCATTTAAAAGTTTCAAAAGCTCTTTATGGCTTATATTCATATTGCCATTGCTAACGCTATAAGGTGAACCATAACTCATATTAAACTGCATCATTTTCTTTTTAATCTTATTAGACTCCTGTTGTATTACTGCATCACTATTTTTTATCAGTATAATAATAATTGGGTTTGAATAGATCGAAATTTCTTTAAACCCAGTAATATCTTGCCATAAGATAAATGTTTTGTATTTATCACCGATATCCAGTCCCTGATCTGTAATCTCAAGCAAGAGATGGTTTGCGAGCAGATACCGGATGGACACAATCGCTGCGAAACCAAAAAATAATATACATATTATGCCGAGTGCTCTCGTTAATATAGGCTCCCTATCAAAACTCTCAGGATGCATGACAAAGAAAATGCCGCCCATAACAAACAATAGCGATCCGAGTAAAATTAATGCTGTTTTCTTTTTGTTGCTATAAAGCTTAATTGTATTATCCAGTTTATTCATTCTGTAAAATTATATTTTTCTATTGTATCCTATTGATCATACGCCTGTCTTTTAAGTGTACTGAACCGTGCAGATAAGAAGGCTTGATCATGCCCTTTCCAGCGATTCTTATAAAAACTCGTATATTTTATTTCCTGGCCCCCACGTTGTGCACTAATAATGCGAGGCAAGAAAAAATAAATAGCAATAACAGCAGTCGTCGGTATTTCGTAAGTCCAACAGAGTTATACATTTGATTGATAGATTCTAATATTATGGTTTTGAGAAACAAAGATCAAACTAGTTATTGACTCGTTCTCTTTTACAGCAAAAGAATAAATTGAGCGTCTGAAGATCAAAATCAAAATAATGCCTATTAAAAATAGATAAATTTCCACATCCGCGCAATAGCAGTAAAGAAATCACGTATCCATCTCTACCAATCACCGAGTTTTCCTGTCCGTTGGTCTAACGTCCATAGGCTATGGGCCTATTGTATTGTAGTTTTGATTCAGAATCTACAAGGAAATGATGCAACAATATCAATATCCTTGCGACAATTAAAAAAGAAACAAAAAAACTAATAATATAAAGACATTATGAACCACCATAAGCGCTTTCAAATGGTACTCATGATAGCTTATCACCAATAAAAAACAAGTCCATCAGCATTCACCAAATAGTAAATCTCTTGTTAGACTCTTGATATGCTGTACGTATGCGGACAATATGCATATAAACTGTTCGTATGCGTACATCTCTTTTTAAGAAAAAGATCTTAAAAAGGCCATTGTAGCGCTTAGGAGGTACAAATGGCCTCATTGCGGCAACTGGTATAGTATTTGGCACGCGGTTGATAAAACGGATTTTATATGCTTTATGTACTCTTTACCTTTTATTTCTGCCATTCACCGAGTTTCACTGATCATTGGCCTAACGTCCATAGGTTAAATGCATATTGAATCGGATTTTTAGATCAACGAGTAAGAATATATATCATCATGAGCATAGATGAAAAAGCTCATGATAGCTTCATCGCAAATAGATGAAAAACGAAAACAACGAAATAGAGACATTATGAAAAGATTAGTAAAAACATTAACAGCAGTAGCCTTACTGGCTGTATCCACATGCGTAATGGCAGCTGTGGGACCGGGCTCTAAATCAGAAAAAGTAGCCGTTAACCTTTCTACGGCAGACTTCGCCCTGGAGCATTATGTTGCGGTAACGACAAAGGGAGAATCAGCGGGTGTGGAGCAGTTGTTTGCCGAAGATTTCAGCCAAAAGATCCAGGCTTCCAATATATCGACCTACGGACGCAATGCTGTGATCAAATCTTTGAAAAAACAAAAGGGAGAAATCCTGAACTGTAAAGTGAATATCAAGATCGTCGAAAAATCGGCAGATTATATGATTGCAAAAATAGCACTAAAATTTGACAACTTCAGCATGACTGATCTTGTGACTTTGGTACGTGAAGGTAATGACTGGAAAGTGTCGAAATCGATCAATTCGTATAAATAAGAGCATCTCAAGTAAATATATATGTTGTAGAGCCACATTGAAAGATGTGGCTTTTACTTTTATTGCATCAACTTCCTTCGAGCGGTCAATAATGAGTGAGTTCTAATAAAAAATTAAAAATTATAGTCTATTCCAAAGCTTATGTATCGGGTCAAGAGCCGGTATTCGGTGGTGGAACGCGAGATTTCTGTAAGCAGCGCGTTTTTGAAAGAACGGGTGTTGAATATGTTTTTAGCTGTTATGTCAAAACGGGTTTTGTATTTTTTGAGATCGTAAAATACTGAAAAATCCGAAAAATAATAAGTTTGGGCTTTTTGTTGGGGTATGGCTCCAAAGCGATAGGATTCATTCTTGAGGCTGAACTGCAGATTGTCGCCAAAACGCAAAAAGAGATTCAAAAAAGCCTGGCCATTGGTCAGGGTATTTGTGCTGCCTTCCGAGCGGTAGCTGTTGGTTTGCAGAAGATATCCTGTATATATATTAAAGCTGGATTTCCAGGAACTTCTGAACGAAAGCCCATAGTCGTATCTGTTTGTGTGGATTTGCCTGCGTCCTAGGCCGGCCACCAATGTTTCGTAATCGGCCGTATTAAAGCCCACATCCAGGCGAATATTTCCGTTTAAGAGTTTTAGATAATAATTTAGTTCTCCTTTATAGTAGGTAAGGGTTTTGTCTTTGAGCAAGCGCTGTTGTACGAGGTTAAAATTGGGGTTGAGGTCGCTTTCCGTTCCAATATAGTCAAACAGGATCTGATGCCCGATTTGTATGTTGGCAAAAAAACGGTCGCTCATATTACCATAGGTGTACAGGAGTGTTCCGCCCGAACTGCTCAAGGTAGCTATGTTATCCATTCCTTTTACAAAATTGCGTACACCGGTAGTATAGTAATTGGGTATCAGGTCGGTAAGTTTGGTGTTCTGCTGTTGGAAAAACAAATCAGTTTCCAGCCGTCCTTTGTGGTGTACGGCCCATTTGGCTGATAAGCCGGGCGAGAGCTGTAGGTTGTTTTTGCGTTTTTGCATCTCAAAATTAACCAGCCCGCTGTGTACCACGCCTAATTGTAGGCGGGGAGTCACTTCCCAGCTGCGGTGTTTTATCGTGTATTTAGAAATAAGATTAGTCTGAAACACGCGGAGAATCATCTCATTGGCAAATTCTGGTGGGTATACTACTGTTTTGTGCTCCGCTTCGGGGCCAGGCAGTAGCCGCAATTGGCTGTTGAGCGCTTGCTGTTGATAGGTTGAGCTCAATCCCAGCTCGAAAAAATTGCCGTTTTGTTGTCGGCTTACATAATGCGCAGTAGCCCCAAGATAGCGCAGGTTGTTATCTATATGCTGTTGTACCTCGCTCACCGAGTTGGGACCGAAGAGGTCTTCGTAATAATATTGATTGATGCTGTAATCGACCGGTGACTGCTGATTGATGAAGCGGATTGAGCTGACCAGTGCTTTTCGTTCTGACAGCTTGTAGCTGTACGTGAGGTTGTGGTTGGTGAGGTAGCCTTTGTTTTTGGTGGTTTCTAAGCTGGCTACGCTATTAAAAAGCAGCGCGCCCATCTCGTTGCTGTTCAGAGACCCCAGCGTACCAGTATAGTTCAATGTGGTATGGGGGTTGGGTTCGTACTGCAATTCCAGTTTGGTAAAATAATTGTCGATTTTGCGCGTAAATTCATAGTTTTCAGTGGTGGTAAATTGAATGTCTTCTAGGGTATAATTCTGCACGGTATTGCGGTAAAACGATTTCTTTGTGGGGTTGGCAAAACCCAACCATTTGATCTTGAATGCAGCTCTCGGATTTAAAATGGTATTTAATGAGATGAGCTTGTCGTTATTGAAATTCGTGCGCCGATAATCGAAGTTGGGCAGGTTGGGCGTATTGTCAATAAGGGTAGGCGTGCTTACATCCACGCCAATTTGCCCGGGTTCGTTGGCCGATCCGGACTGTATAAGGTGGTTGATGCTGCTTACGGCATCATAGCCATTGTTGTTGGCGCTGGCCAGGAGGTAATATTTGTTGCGCTTGCCAAAATTCATGAGGTTGGCACTGGTTTGATAATACTTTGGGCCAATTGGTGAGCCCTGCAGTCCCACTGAACCCAGCCACTGGTTTTTGCTATCCGCTTTGAGTTGCAGATTAAGGGCGACCTTGTCCGAGTTTTCGATACCTTTTAATTGTTTGTTGTTGGAATAGTGCTGCAGTACCTGAATTTTTTCCAGCGGCTGCACGCTCATATTTTGCGTAAGCAGGCGGTAACCCTTCTCAAAAAAATCGTCACCTTCGATCATGACCTTTTCCACTTCTTTGTTGCCAATCTTGATGCTGCCATCAGTACCTACGTTAATCCCTGGAATTTTGCGTAGCAAATCTTCCACGTTGCGCTCATCGCCCTGCAAAAAAGAGCTTACCGCCAGTTCAAGAGTATCCCGGCCCCGTAGATAAGGCTGTTTGGAGTGTACAATGACCTCTTGTAACCGCTGAACACCACCGGGTTGCATTTGCGCATCAATAAGGGTGTCGGCTTGGGTAGGCACAATAGCTAGGCTAAGCGGTTCAGAGCCAAGTGATTTAAACTGCAAAATGAATTTTCCGCTTTGTGCGGTTTGCAAGCGGTAATTTCCCTGGCCATCACTAAAGGTGTAGGTCAGCATTCGGGAATCGGTCGCAAGACGCAAATCAATGCGCACACCGCCCAAAGCTTCACCTTTGACGCTGACTTTGCCATGTATAGTGACCTGTGCCTGTGCAAATAAGGGCAACAGGCATAGCCCAAGCCATCCTGTTAAATGCTTAATTTTTTTCCCACTCATATACTTGCTCTACACTGCCACGAATTTTTTTATGTTCTACGTTTACACCATCCATCATCGGCATTTTGCTCATCATTATGCGCATCTGCTCTTCGTTTTCGAGATCATCTTTTTTTATGTAGCTCTCCAGGCTGAGTTTGGGCAGCCCATTTATGTATTTTTCGTTAACGGGTACATCGCCTGTGTAAGGATATTCAATTTCCTTAAGCAGCCAATAGTGCGGGTTGGCCCCTTCGTTGTATAACATGACGATAAGACCGGGCAGGCCACCAAATTTGTATGGCCCGGCGGGTACCGGAATATCGTTGGTATAGTAGGCCACTAGGGTAGTACCCCGGTAAGTGGCGGTAGCCTTGTGACATATGTGTTTGCCCAGCGTATCTACATCGGTGTAGTTAGTATTCCAGACCAAGGTCGGAAACTCGTCGCTAACGAGGTAGTTGCTGCCTTTGAGCGAGCGGGTTTCGACCAGTTGGGGCGCATTGTTTTTTTGGATAACGATGTTTCGGTAGACTTTGCCCATATCTAGCGTCACCGACATGCTACCGCTTACCTCTTCATCGTTGTCATTTTCAGTGGATTGCGGCTTGGGTTGGGCCAGCGAATCGCGAACGGAGGTTTTTATCCCGTCCTGAAAATAAACCTCTTCCCGAAAAGTAGCCATGGGCGATGGCAGGTATTGGTACACCGCCTTTAGCTTTTGGCCATGAGAAACCGTTGTGGCCAGTGACAATAGAAAGAATAAAAAGTATTTGTTCATGATCGTTGGATTTGGAAAAGCGAGGCCTGAGCCCCGCTTAAATTTTCGTATTTGTAATTAGAATGAAATATATTCTCAGACTATATTCCTAATTCGCCATGAGCAAGCATATGTCTATAAACCGCTTTGCAAGTGCTGAAGAATCCTGAACAAGAATTTTCTACATAGGTCTGCGAAGTGAAGGTGTCAATCACTTGGCCACTACTATTGTAGACATTTAGCGTGTAAACACATTTTGTCAACATAGCTTTGCTTTCCTTTGCCGCTTCAGTAGCTTTAACTGGGGCATTGCTTTTGGCTAGCTTTTCAGTGGTTGTTTTTACATTTGCATTTTCTTTTGGTGCTTTTGCGTCCGTGCCGGCAAAGGCCGCAGTTGATAGCGCAGCTATGGCTACCAAACTCATTACTAATTTTTTCATTTTTTTAAGTTTTTTTGTTTAACCATACATGCCTTTGGGGCATGTTTTAATTCTCTGGTAATAAAAGTAGGGCAAGGAAATGAAATGATTTCGACCGTTTGGTATTCGTAAGGGCTGATCTATTATTCGCCCTAACTTATTCGATTTTTAGTTTTACATACTTGGTGATACCTTTTGCTTATTGGGAGATGGCCATACAGCAGGCAAAGCAGAGTAGACTGATATTTATAAAATCCGGATGGCTATCGGGCCTAAAAACAACGGTAAAAGTGAAGGCGAATGGAATTAGGAGAGGTGAATATCCCTGGGGATAGGCAAATTCTGGAAAGATTTAAGCATCATGCAAAACAAAAGTAGGGCATAAGCCCCGCTTCTGTTTTTATAATATGTGTTACACAAGGAACTATACTAGTTTCCAACCCAATCAAGCATTGCTGCAAAGAAATTAGCACAACCCCTAGCTGAATACGTATAATCTGTGTAGACTGCGCTACCCAATAACACACCATCACAGCTGTAAATATTTACTTTGAAATTATAGTGGGCGAATGCCTCCGCAGTCGCTTCTGTGGATTCCTTGGTAACACGAACTGTATTGTTGGCAAGGCGGTGGGTAGTTGTTTTCACACTTGAATTTTCTTTAGGAGATTCTGCAGCCTTACCAGCAAAGGTCGCAGTTGATAGCACAGCATCAGCTATCATACTCATCAATATTTTTTTATTGTTTTAAGTTTTTTGTTTAACCATATAAGCCTCTTGGAGCATGTTCTAATTCTGTGGTAAATAAAGTAAGGGCGGAGAAATGAACTGACATAAAAGATTAGTATTAGTTGGGGATGATTTATTATTCGCAAGTGGCTTTTTTATGTCAAAAGGGCCTGATTTTCATCAGACCCTTTCTCTTAGCGTTTACTTTTACAGCAATTTTTATGTTTCCTATCGTTTCCTCTTTTATGTTTCGTCATCCAACGTTTTTTAGTGCCATTGGATTCTCACTGTACGACGCCAATTTTTATGTTGGTTCTTTCTTTCGAAAGGTAGCAAATGCCGTTTTGTATAATAAGAACAAGAGCTGATTTGAAATAGTTTTATTGGAGTAAATTATTTTTGATCACCTGAGTTGGTTTATCTCTACCATTAAATCATTTTTTTTATTTCTGTAAGCTGAGCATTATTCATCATGAGTTTATCTAAACATTTCAGCAAGGAAATATACCTTGTTTTCTTGCCTTAAGATAAGTGTTTAAAGGTTCTTAATCTATAATTTTATGCTAGTCAATAATTGTTAGGAAGTAATAAAGCATTTATAGCCCAAAAATTATACACAAAACTAAACTAATTATGAGAAAAATCAGTGTTTTAAACTGGGTATCGATTGATGGTTTTATCGCAGGTATTCATGGGGAAACAGATTGGTTTCCCTGGGATAGCGAAATCGAGGATTTTTATGAACAGCGGCAGAATAAAGCCGATACCATTATTTATGGCAGGGAGACCTATGAAGTAATGTCTCAATACTGGTCCGATGAGACTCTGACAGCATCGGATCGGCCATCGTTTATTAACTTCATGAACAATACAGCAAAGATTGTTTTTTCAAAATCGCTTGCCAAGGCTGACTGGAACAATACAAAAATTGTTAGGGAGGTCAATAAACACGATATCGATCAATTGAAGGGTGGTTTGGATGGTGATATTCTTGGTGATATTCTTATTTACGGAAGTGGTACTATTGTCTCTCAACTCGCAAAGCTAGGTTTAATAGATGAATATGCATTAATGCTATATCCGATTGTTTTGGGATCGGGAAGGCCATTATTCCCCAATATATCAGATCGGATCAAACTTGATTTAATCAGTACGAGGTGCTATTCGTGTGGCAGTATTTTGCATATTTACCGTCCTTATAATACTATTACAATCAAAAATTCTTGTTAAATTAGAATTTCATTCACCTCTAAACCTCAAATCTAATTTCATTAACAAATGAGAAGAACTCGACTTTAAAGTCGGTTAAACGTTATATTTCTGTACCCTTTTATTCCCACCATTCACCGAGTTTTCCAGTTTATTAAATAAATGTTGTAAAGCCAGCTCGGGAGATGTGGCTTTTTTACATCAAAAGGGCCTGATGTTATTCAGACCCTTTCTGTTAGCGTTTACTTGTACAGTAATTTTTATGTTTCCTATCGTTTCCTCTTTTATGTTTCGTCATCCAACGTTTTTTAGTACCATTGGATTCTCACTGTACGACGCCAATTTTTATGTCGGTCCTTTCAAAAGAAAGGTAGCTAATAGCCGCTTTGTATAATAATAACGATAGTCGATTGGAAATAGTTTGTATTGGAGTAAAATATTTTTTGATAAATTGGGGTTGATTATTAAAATGAACAATCCATTCGTTGGCTTCTACCACCGATAAGTACAAGGCCGCTTAACGGAAGTCCTCTATTTTCATGAGGGACTATCATTATTATATTTTAATGGAGTAATCTTTGAAGTTACATATTTTCACCACGAATTGGAAGCGCTTTTATCAACTATATCAAGCAGTTTTTAAGGCTAGCTAACCCTTACTTTCAACTCAAAAATAGAATTCAGATTCACTTTACAAATATAGCTATTAAAATAATGCTGGTTAAACAAGGAAGAGTTCAACTGGTAACTAGATTATTAATAATTTTATTAAGCGAAACAACGTGTTGATCAGTCGACGAAGTGTAAACTGTCATCAGGCAGACGACGTTTCTACAGAGAGTCGGTCATCTTTTGTCAGTATCTGGAAGAGAGTACATGAAAAAGCATCGTTCTTTATTTGATCAGTTTCCTAAAAGTTGACTTTTCATTTTCACAAATGCTACAACAATATGTCGCAGGCAGATTTTCAAATAGTGTTCCTGCGGCGACATCCTGTGTACTATCTCCCCAGATGGGATCATATATTGTCTGACATGCTGGACATTGATAAGTGACCCTGATCAGATCGGATTTTTCTGTTGTAGCCTGCGTAGAAATATGATGTAGTTCTTGGACCACTGCTCTACCTCGAAGTTGATAAAATTCTTCACACAGTGCCAAAATCACACTTATAAGTTCTGCTCGTTCCACGCGTGTTTGATAAGTGACAAAGTCTCTTGAATTAGGGTTAAAATCTTGCGTGTGTTGCACCTGAAACCAAGATTTATCTCCTTTAGAGTCGATGAAACGCAAAATTACAGATCCCCAGATCCCACTCTTTGGTTGCATTTTAATACCAAAACAAAGTTTGTACGTGCGGATATCCAACCAGTTCATATGGTGCACCAATTCCTGCTTAAGCGCCAATGCAATGGGATCAAAATCTTCCGTCATCCAATTGAGTTCGTTTAGGGCATGCCGCAGGTTGATTCGATGTCGATCTAGCATAATATCCCAATCAGGTCTTGTTGTAGGTTGAATATCTTTAATAACAATTGATTTCCAAGGCGTAGTGTATAATTGGCCGATCCTGTGTCGCAGACAGAGATTACATATGTCGCGTAAAAAAGCGGTCGAAAAGGTTTCGGAACGCCGGTATACACCCAGCCATAGTCTATCTTGGTAGGTGTTAAATCCCTCATAATAGGGGAGCTTAAAAGCGGGTTCCATAAATGGCTGTTCTGTCGGCTGGAAAAGAAATTTTCCTGAGGCAATAGCTGACGCTTCTAACTTTTGTCCCAACTGTTGTGCTTCGCGTGATGTTGCAACCAGCGAACCGATCATCATTGGCTCCAAAAACAGAGTTAGTCTCGCAATATCGTCTGTGTTTACAAGAGTGGACCAGGTGTAAAATAAGTTGCTTTTGGGAAATCGGAGCTGCAGGTACCAATAATTACTAAATTCCGAAGTGATGAAATTTAGATTTCCAGTATAATAAGGTACCAAGGATTGAGTGCAGTCCACAACATTCACTTTCAACTGGGGATTGAATTCGAAACTGTCCAAAACATCTTTATATACGCCTTCACGTATCCATGCTCCCTGATTAAAAAGCCCATCGGCTACATATGAACTCACAATGTTTGGATATATATCCTGACCAATTTCGTAAGCAAACTCCTGATTGATCAGTATATATTCTAATTCTTCAAGTTGCGTATCGTTTACCCTAAAATATAGTTGCTGTCTACTGCCAAATTTGACTTCCGTAATACCCATCTCTTCCAAAGGAATCAATAAGTTGACGAGTTCTCCTGGAGAGATTGCACCTCCTGAGAGGTTAACCTTGATAAACTGTCCTTTCATCGTTTTACTTTGCATAGGATGTTACCTCCTTATCCTTTTCTGCAGCGTAGTTTTCTAGAATACGCTTAACTTCGGGTTTGCAGGATCCACAACCTGTCCCAGCTCCGGTGGATGTACATAACTCCTGAAGATCGGTGCATCCATCGCTAATACATCGTTGCAGGTTTCCCTCTCCAACTTGGCAGCATGAACATACCAATCGCCCAACAACAGCTTCTCGGGCGGTTCCGCTTCGTAGTAATTGTAGTCGTTTTTCACTTAATTCGATCCTGTTTGCGATCAAGTTTTTAAACTCAGAAAATTCGTTCTTGTCACCGATCAAAATGGCACCTACAAGTCTGTCCTGATAGATAATACATTTTTTGTAATAGCGCTTGGCCTTGTCGATAAAAATAATCTCTTCATAGTCCTCATTAGGCGTTTCTGTAAGACCGATGCTACAGAGGTCAAAACCTTGTATTTTGATAATATTCATAAACAGGCTTCCCTTATAGTGGCTGCTGATATCCCCCTGATGATATTGTGCGACTATCCCGGCCTGCTCTTCGGCGGCAGCGGTGATACCGTAAAGTGTCCCTTCAAATTCTGCAATCTCACCGATAGCATAAATAGCGGGGTCGCTAGTTTTCATATGATTATCCACGACTACACCCCGTTGGCACAGTAAGTCGGCATCCTTTGCTAATTCGATATTAGGCGTAGTACCTATCGCTAGGATTAGGGCGTCGCATTTAATCTGTCTTCCACTCTTTAATTCGATCTTTGTCAGTTTATTACGGCCACAGTATAGTTGAACTTCATCGTTATAGAATATATCGCAGCCGAGGTCTATCATTTCTTCATGAAGCAGTTGACTTCCAAGTGGATCCAGCTGACGATTCAAAAAACGCGAAACACGTTGAATGATGGTAATTTTTGTCTCATTTTCACGGAGTGAAGCTGCCATTTCCAGTCCTAATAATCCTCCGCCTACAATAACGACATGTGCCTGTTGAGGAAGGTATCGCTTCAATAGGTCTGCGTCAGTCCGACGCCGCATCGTAAAAATACCAGGCAGCTTCGGTACATGCTTTGGCAGGCTGGGACGGCTGCCTGTCGCGAGAATTAAGATATCATAATATGTTTTAATACCTCGAGAATCCCGGACATATTTGTTGATTCGGTCGATTGCAGTAACCTGGACACCCCGTATATGTTGTATATCGAGTAAAGCCTCCTCTTCGTCTTTCATTTTAACTAATTGCTCCCATCGAAGCTCGCCACTAACATAGTGTGGTAGCATGACACGATTATAAAAAGGCAGATCCTCATTACTGAAAATGATAATTTCATCGGTTTTGTTTAGTTCCCGAAAGGAGCGGACAAAACCATGCGCTCCGGCACCAACAATTACAATACGTTCCTTGCTCTTCACATGTGGTTCGACACGTACTGCGCAAAATTTAAAGTCAGGCTCCTTCGAAATAGGATCCACTAAATCGTTGGTCAGATTATTAGCCCTATGGAGATCAGATCCCAATATCTTACCCCAATGCATCGGTAGAAATACGACTCCAGGTTTAATCGTCTTGCTGACCCGTGTCCTGACACGAACATCACCTCGTAGAGAATAAACATTTGCCAACTGTCCGTCAATCAAGTTCAGTGCTGTAGCATCTGTTGGATGTATTTCCAAAAATGCAGTCTGAATATGTTGATTCAACTTACTTACCTTGCCTGTTTTCGACATGGTATGCCATTGGTCACGGATCCGTCCGGTTGTCAGGATAAGCGGAAAATTTTGGTCAGGCAGTTCACTGTGATGCTGATCAGGAGGACTATGCAATTGCGCCCGCCCACTTAGCGTAAGGAATTTGTTATCCTGAAAAAGTCGTGGAGTACCTTTTCTCTTTGACAGATCAAAAGGCCATTGCACTGTATTTAGATTGTCAATAAGTTTATAATCCAATCCAGCAATGTCAATACTTGTCCCAGCCGTTAACTGGGCATGTTCTTTATAGATATCCTGTGGTGTAGGATATGAAAAACCTTTAAAACCCATTTTTTGTGCAAACCTTGAAAAGATTTCTGTATCTGGAAGGGCTTCACCTGGAGGGTCGATAGCTTTATGCAGGTGACTGATCCTCCGTTCTGAATTCGTCATTGTGCCTTCTTTTTCAGCCCATCCAGCTGCAGGAAGAATAATATCTGCAAAGTCTAGGGTCTGGGGCTTATTGGATATCTCCTGAACTACAACGAATTTAGCCATTTGCAATGCTTTTTCCACCAACCGTATGTTTGGAAGGCTAGTGAGTGGATTGGTACAAAGAATCCAAATTGCCTTCAATCGTCCGTCGGCTAAGGCTTCAAACATTTCGGTAGCTGTGAGCCCCGGTTTGTTACTCAAAGTAGTCCCTGACCAGAATTGTTGGATTTCATCGCGATGTGTTTTATTATCCATATCACGGTGAGCGGGCAGTAGATTGGCAAGCCCTCCAACTTCTCTTCCGCCCATAGCATTGGGCTGTCCAGTTAGTGAAAAAGGACCACTTCCCGGTTTCCCGATTTTCCCTGTAATCAAGCTGAGGTCAATTAGGCTCAGGTTTTTGTTAACTCCCACTACACTCTGATTCAGCCCCATTGTCCACATACTCAGAAGGCTTTTGGATTCGCCAATATAGCTGGCTGCGCGTTCAATGTCTTCCACCGGGACACCACATATCGCGGCGGACTCCAATAATGTACGTTCGAATACCCGTTTTTTGTAAATCTCATATCCTTCGGTATGATTGTTTATAAAATCAAGGTCTATATCTCCTTGTTCTATAAGCAATCTTCCCAGTGCATAATTGAGCGTAATGTCTGTCCCCGGATTAATCTGCAAATGCAGGTCAGCCAATGCGCAGGTATCAGTAACACGAGGGTCGATAACAATAATTTTGGTCGCTGGATTTTTAGCTTTGTGCGCCTCTACACGTCGCCAAAGGATCGGATGGCACCAGGCGGGATTGGCACCTGCGACCAAAAAGCAATCAGCAATCTCGATATCGTCGTAGCATATCGGTACACTATCTTCACCCAACGCTTTTTTATATGCTGCCACAGCGCTGCTCATACAAAGACGTGAATTGGTGTCAATATTGTTCGTGCCAATAAACCCCTTGACTAGTTTATTGAGAATGTAATATTCCTCTGTAAGGCATTGTCCAGAAGCATAAAACGCCACAGAATCAGGACCGTATTTTGCAATTAACGTGCGCAAGACCGCTGCTGCGCGATCCAACGCTTCATCCCATGAAACACGTTGCAACGGACTGGATCTGTGGTGCCTCATCTGTGGATAGAGAAGTCTGTCTGAGCGATCATTGACTGTATATTGCAAATTCATGCCTTTGCTACATAATTTACCTTGATTGACGGGGTGTTCGTTATCGCCGATAACGGAAATCATCTTATTTTTTTCGACCGATATCTTCACGCCACACCCCACACCACAGTAGCAGCAGGTACTTTTATATAGATTGTTAGACTCTTTATTCATAGTGAAAGGATGCTAATTCTAGACTTCTAATGACACATTTTGAACGACAGTTTCAATTCGAGGATGAAAACGCACGAGGAGGACAGTGAAACCTATAAGAAAAACACCTATACCGATATACTGAAAGGCATCAGCATAACTGAGCGTTTCGGATTTAAAAAGAAATCCGACTAACATGGCTCCAATATTTCCTCCGGCACCGACGATTCCGCTCACACTGCCAATGTTATCTTTATTAATGAAGGGGACGATACCATATGTACAGCCATTTGCCATTTTAAGGAAGAGTGCAAAAAGCAACATTGTAATAATAGCAAGAAGCAATGTGTTGGAAGCGGCGAACAGACTTATGCCGATTCCTTCCAAGATCAACAGTATACCGAGAATTATACCCTTACCTTTAATACCATAACTTTTCCCCACTTTATCACTTACAATACCGCCAAGTGCACGGGCGAATAGATTCATACCGCCAAAGATACTGGCTAGGGCTCCGGCCAGGATAATCCCTGTATCAAAACGATCCATAAAGAAAGTAGCGGCGACGTTGTCAACCGTGATCTCTATCCCGAAACAAGCTGCATAGGCGAGTGTGAGGATCCAGACACGATAGTCTTTTAACGCGAGCAAAAATGAACCATTCTTCTTTTTATTGATTCTCCCGTCCCCGGACAGTTTTTTGAAATTGCCTTGTGGCGTATCTTGCGTATACTTATAATAGATGTACGCCATAATGAGTAGGATAATACCGGGAACAACCATTGCGATCCTCCAAGAATCCAATTGACTAACGAAGCCCATGCCGACGAATGCTGCAGCAATGAGTGGCATGACCAAATTAGTAACCCCTCCGCCAAGGTTGCCCCAGCCACCAGTTACAGCATTGGCCGTACCAATAATGTTGGGGGCAAACATCATTGAAGTATGGAACTGCGTAATCACAAAAGAAGCACCGATGATACCGATGAAAAAACGAAATAACAAAAAAGACTCATAACTATTACTCAATCCGATAAGTAAAACAGGAACCGAACCTGCAACCAACAGAATAGTGTAGGAGATCCGTGGCCCTAGCGTATCACACATCTTCCCGATAAATAATCGCGCAATAATTGTTGCTGAAACAGAAGCGATAATGATATTTCCGACTTCACTTTTAGTCAATCCGAGCTGTTCTCTAACTAGCGGCATAAGCGGGGCGACGCCGAACCAGCCAAAGAAACAGAAGAAAAAAGTGATCCATGTAATGTGAAAAGTACGCATCTGTACGCCTTTAAAAGATAAAATACTAAGCTTTTGGAGAGGTTGTTCTTGTGGATTCATGAGTAATAGGTGTTTGGTTGATGATTGAAATAGTTATCAAATGTTCATATTGTTTTTTTGTTATCGTTTACGATATGTTTTTCAATGAATTTTGTAAAAGTGTTTAATTTGTTGTTGTTTAATGGGTGTGTAAAAAGTAAGTTTATTTTTTAAAGGAGCTGTTTAACTCATATTTGTTTGAAGACTACCGGGATTTGAACATGCCGTTGCGATCGATACCGACTGTGTGATTTTGTTTGTCGTGCCCGGAAGAGTCGATGATCCTGAAAGAGCCCTGAATTTGCTGCCTGACATACAACCGGCTTATACAATAGACCTGTGTGCGACAGCGAGGCTGTGTGCATGCTGCAAATCGACCACCGCTCCGATGATGATAATGGCTGGATGGCCAAGTCCATGCTCTTTACTTGCCCTGACGAGGTCTTTGGCTTTGCACAATACCTGTTTTTGCTGCGGTAAACTCGCATGCTGTATAATTGCGGCCGGAGTTTCTCCTTTTCCATAGAATACATAGGTGCGTGCAATCTCGTCGAGTTTGCGCATCCCCATGTAGATCACGACAGTGGATCGGCTCTGGACAGCCAAAGGAAGATCAGCAGAGAGGCTGCCATCTTTTTTCATCCCGGTTAGCGCCCATACCCCTTCACTGGTGTCTCGGTGGGTCAGCGGAATATTATTGATGCCCGCGCCTTGCATACTGCTGATGCCCGGAATGTAAGAAACCGCAATATTTTCCCCCTGTACGGTAAGCCATTCTTCAAAACCGCGCCCAAAAAGATAGGGATCGCCACCTTTTAACCGGACCACCCGGTCGTAGCGCGCACAATAATGTAGGATAAGTTCGTTTATTTCTTCCTGAGGAACGTATTTTCCATAAGGATGTTTGCCAACATAGTGCTTTACACAGTTTTTATTTGATATTTTAAGAATTTCTTCATTGATTAAGTTGTCATAAAGGATAACCTGCGCACTTTTTATTACTTTATAAGCTTTTATGGTTAATAATTCTGGGTCGCCAGGGCCAGATCCTACAATAAATAACGATGTTTTGCTTAATTTTTTCATGTTATTTTGATTTTGTGTAAAATTTATGTGTAAATCTATTAAAAAATCTGATATAAATCATGTTTTGTTAAATTTTAACGTGTGTTTTATTGATAAAATATTGTAAAAATCATATTTATTTTGATTTTTTGATTTTTTATTCCATAAATTAGTGATGTTTAAATATTAAATTGATTTTTTATCAAAAAAAACAGCAATTATGGAAAGAAAAAAGATTGTTATTGTCGGAAATGGTATGGTTGGTAATAAGATTTGCCAAAAATTAAAGCAGAAATCTGATAATCTAGATATAATTGTGTTTGCAGAGGAATCAATTCGTGCCTATGACCGGGTGCATCTGACCGATTACTTCAAAGTTTCGTCTATGGAGGAACTTTTCCTGTCAAAAAAGGAGTGGTATGAGGAAAATAATGTAAAAATCCATTTAAATGATCCGATTGTTGATGTAAATCGTTCAAAAAAAGAAGTGCGGTCATTACAAGGGCTTATTGCCCCGTACGACTATCTGGTATTTGCAACTGGTTCTGCTGCTTTTGTACCGCCTATTCCGGGCGTGGAAAAGGAGGGGGTATTTCTCTACCGGACGATTGAGGATCTGGATTTGATCAAAGCTTATGCGGCAAAAGTCAAAAAGGGTACTGTCATGGGGGGCGGACTACTGGGCCTGGAAGCGGCCAAAGCGCTGGTTGACCTTGGCTTGGAAGGAACGGCCGTAATTGAATTTGCGCCCCGCCTGATGCCGCGTCAGATTGACGACAGTGCTAGCCTGCTCCTACAAACCAAGCTAGCCGCATTGGGGCTGAGTTGCTTATTGCAAAAATCAACAAGTCAATTATTGGGGGAAAAGCGCCTGACGGGAATCGCTTTTCAGGATGGTTCATCGATCGAAACGGATCTGCTGGTGATATCGGCGGGCATACGGCCGCGTGATGAACTGGCCAGAAAAATAGGGCTGGCCATCGGTGAGCGTGGCGGGATTGTGGTCAATCCGCAAATGCAGACCTCAGACCCTGCAGTATATGCTATCGGCGAATGTGCATTGGTCAATGATATGATCTATGGTCTGGTGGCACCGGGCTATGAGATGGCTGAAATAGCGGCAGAGCATATCCTTGGGGAGGAGAAGTCCTTTAAGGGATTTGATATGAGTACCAAATTGAAACTGATGGGGGTGGATGTGGCTAGCTTTGGGGATCCCTTTATCAGTGAACCTTATGCACGGACCATCCTACTTGAGGATCGTAACAAAGGGGTTTATAAAAGATTGAACGTTAGTACCGACGGTACGCGCCTGCTCGGAGGGATATTGGTGGGTGAGGCCACAAGTTACAACATGCTATTGCAAATGGTCAACAACAGTATGCCGCTGGCGGAGCATCCTGAGCTGCTCCTGATGAGTGAACAGGGGGAAAGCAAATCAGCTGCTACGGGTTTGGAAGCCTTGCCGGACAGTGCCCTGATCTGCAGTTGCGAGGGGGTGACCAAAGCGCAGATCTGTGATGCCGTGATTAGTGGAAATTGTGAAAATGCAGATGCGGTAAAGAAATGCACCAAAGCGGGGTCGGGCTGCGGGGGCTGCGTGCCGATGGTGAAGGATCTGGTCAACTACACGATGAAACAGCAGGGGAAATATATCCGAAGTACTATCTGTGAGCATTTTGACCTGAGCCGGCAGGAACTCTATGATCTGATCAAGATCCATGAACTTAAGAGTTATGATCAGGTGCTGGACGCCCTAGGCCGCGGACACGGGTGTGAGGTCTGTAAGCCATTGGTGTCTTCACTGCTGGCCAGTCTTTGGAATGAGATGATCTTGAGCAAGGGAAATGATGTGGCGCAGGATAGTAACGACCGTTACCTAGCCAATATACAGAAGGGTGGAACTTATTCGGTCGTTCCCCGTATTCCTGGTGGGGAGATTACGCCAGACAAATTGATTGTTATTGGCCAAGTGGCCAAAAAATATAAGCTATATACAAAAATTACGGGCGGGCAGCGCATTGATTTGTTTGGTGCACATCTCAATGATCTCCCGCTTATCTGGGAGGAGCTCATTGCAGCCGGATTTGAAAGTGGGCATGCCTATGGTAAGGCCTTACGGACGGTCAAAAGCTGTGTGGGCAGTACCTGGTGCCGGTTTGGCCTACACGACAGTGTGTCCTTCGCCATAAAAATAGAAGAGCGTTATCGTGGGCTTCGTGCACCACATAAGATAAAATCAGCTGTGAGCGGCTGTATCCGTGAGTGTGCGGAGGCGCAGAGCAAGGATTTTGGTATCATTGCCACCGAAAAAGGCTGGAACCTATATGTCTGTGGCAACGGAGGTAGCAAGCCACAACATGCCCTGCTGCTGGCGGCCGATATCGACAGTGAGACCTGTATCCGTTATATCGACCGTTTTCTGATGTTCTACATCCGTACAGCCGACCCTTTGACGCGTACCGCCACTTGGCTCAATAAAATGGAGGGTGGAATCGACTATTTGCGGAATGTTGTGGTCGAGGATAGCCTCGGTATGGGGAAAACATGGGAGAAGGATATGCAACTGCTTGTCGACAGCTATCGCTGTGAATGGAAAGTTGCCGTGGAAGATCCCGAGATCCGGAAACGCTTTGTCCATTTTGTGAATGCTCCGGAAGAGCGGGACGAGTCAGTACGCTTTGATAACATGCGCGGTCAAAAGAAAGCCGCTGACTGGAACCTGAAGACGTACTAAAAACCCATGGGGCAACATCATTGACTGATGATATCATTGACATAGAATCGCTAAACCTTTAAAATAAAAATCACATGAACACGCAAATTGACTTACAAATTGACCTTCAATGGCTGAAGGCCTGCCAGATCGAGGATGCTATTGAGAACGGAGGTGTCTGTCTTAAGTTGAATAACGAACAGGTGGCCCTATTTTATTTCGCCCGTCGCAATGAGTGGTATGCTACCCAGAATGAATGCCCACATAAGCGGCAGATGATTTTGAGCCGTGGGATGTTAGGTTCCCTGGGAGATACCCCAAAAGTGGCTTGCCCGTTTCACAAAAAAACCTTTGCACTAGATACGGGCGAATGTCTCTCGGGTGATGAATGTGCGATCAAAACGTATCCCGTCAAGGTGGAGAATGGGACTGTATATATTGGAATGACAGCTTAAGCCCAAGCTCAATAATCGAGATAAAAACCTTTTAAAGCAAATAAACGATGGATTATATTAGCCCCAAAGAGGTAGCTGGTGTGATGATGAATACCGCTATCTACAAATCTACGCTCCCGATCAAAGACCTGCTGATTCGGGGGGCATTGTCAGGTGCCTTACTGGCGATCTCTGTTACGCTCGCACTATTGGCTACGGCACAGACCGGGCTGGGGCTTGTTGGCGCATTTGTTTTTCCTGTGGGATTTGTGATTATTGTTATACTGGGGCTGGAGCTCGTCACGGGAAGTTTCTCCTTAGTGCCCTTGGCCTGGCTGGAAGGGAAAATCAATTTTAAGGTAATGGCTAACAACCTGTTCTGGGTCTTCCTTGGTAACTTATTGGGCAGTGTCCTCTTTGCACTCTTATTTTGGGCTGCAAGCACTGAAACCGGACAGGCTAGCCAGCTTGGGAATATCGAGCATAGCCTGATTGTGATCAGTGAAAAGAAAACCCTAGGCTACGGCAACCATGGTGCTGCCGGGTTATTTTCAGCCTTTGTCAAAGCTATTCTCTGCAACTGGATGGTCTGCATGGGCGTGGTGATGTCCATGACATCCAAGTCTACCTTAGGTAAGATCCTGGCGGCGGGAATTCCAATCTTTATCTTCTTTGCCTTGGGTTACGAACATGCGGTGGTCAATATGTTTGTGATCCCTGCTGGAATGATGTTCGGTGCCCAGGTGACTATGTCGGACTGGTGGTTGTACAATCAGTTGATCGTGACGGCCGGTAATATTGTTGGTGGGCTGTTGTTTACAGGAATGGCCATCTATTATACTTATCACAGGAGAGAGCAGGTGTCCACCTCTCAAAACTAGCTATTATGCAAAGAATTGAAAATAGAGGTATGTGGAAGAAGCGGGTGGGGATGGTGCTGCTCCAGCTGCTTTTTTTGGTAGTTTTTTACCAGACTTATGCGCAGCAAAAAACAGTGAAAGCGAGTTTGTTCGAAGGTGTCGTGGTGGCGGGCTATGCTGACCATGGGGCCTATGTCAACTGTACGGGGCCAGCGATTAAATATAGTTTCGCCCCGAAGGGGAATATCCTGTTGGGATTGTTGCCGAGCCTGAAAATGAAGGAAGATCAAGTGGAGGAAGGAAAGCCCAAGAATGCTTGGGTCACTCCGACGCTGGGAGTTGGCCTGACTGCGGTGTTCAGGCATATCGCCGTTCAGCTACCTGCTTTCTACAGCCCGAAGACCAGTACCGCAGATGGTAAGTGGAAGCTTGGGCTCGGGCTGGGCTATAAATTTTAAAATGACGTATTTTTAGGGAAATATTTACGTTGGGGAGGGAGCATGCCAGGATTGGTTTGCTTTACTCCCCATATTTTTCTGTTGCCAACTTGTTTAATAGTTCCTTGTTTTTGATGAAAATCTTCTTTTTGTCGACTGTTATAGCATCCGAATCAGCAAGTTCGGCAAGCATTCGGTAGACTGTTTCATAGGTGGTGCCCACATAGGATGCGAGATCCTTTTTGCTCAGTTCAAGACCGATGTACCCGTCCTCTGTTCCTTCGGCAAAAACGCGATGAAGCAATAAAAGACTCCATGCTAAACGGTTTTTGACGGAAAGTTGCACCAGATTGGCCATCTTCTGCTCCGAAAGATGCAATTCATCGGCAAAAAATAGCATCAGACGATAGCTTAATTCGGTATTGATACGCAGGGTGGACAGGAAGAATGGTAACTCTACAAAACATAGCTGCGTAGCGGCAAGTGCTGTGGCCGAAATAGGGTAAATGCTTTGTTCGGATGAGATCCCGCGATGGCCTACAATATCTCCCTTTTTGGCAAAACGTATGATGGTCTCCCTGCCTCCAAGGTTGCGGTAGACTTTGACGATTCCGGATTGGACAAAGTAAATACCACGAACCGGCTCTCCTTCGCTGATAAACTGTTCGCCTTTTTTCAGTTTGATATTTTTTCGGTGGAGGTCGATTTGCCCAAGCCACTCTTGTAAGACGTAACGACACATCAGACAGGAATGGTCGCAGGTATTCGCTTTCTTCGTTTTCATCGGAATCAGTTTCGTATGGTAGAGTCTTTTTTGTTTGACCAAAGGTATCACCTATTCATCTAAAATCCTATTTTGTTTAGAATTTAAAAGCATGATTTGGCGATGGGTATTTCTTCATAAGTTCATCTTTGCGATTTGTAAGGTGTTGTAAATAAGGTGAAATAGAGTTTTTTTAGATCAGTAAGAGGAGAGATTTTCTTCGTTGATGATTTTGCTTCATTTGGTACACCAAACAATGTTCGGAAGGTGCTTTGCTTATTGGAGAAAGACAATTCATTGGTAGCTTTGGCATAGGGGAGCATTGAAGAAATTGCAAAGCAAGCCCCGTTGACACGATATGGGGTATCGGACTGTCACAAGATGACGTTGATATCGAAAACATATATTGTTGGTGGGGTCAAAATTTATTAGGTTTTGCATTGATGGAAGTACGGGATTTTCTACGTCAACTTGGAAAATTCCAAACACTTCAAAATGCCAAGCAACCGCCTTGGTCTAAGTTTCCTGGTAAGGATAATACGGATATATTTTGGAGGATGGGAACAGGAGAGGAGTATTTGATAGAATTCGGTGGTTATTATAATTATCTGTCTAAAAGAGAACAAATTGGTATATCAACTAACCAATCCACAGCCTTACACATGGAGGTATTTTTATAACTGAAAAAGCTACAGTTGAAAATCTTTATTCATCTGGACATTCCCACCATTCACCGAGTTTTCCTGCCCGTTGGTCTAAAGCCCATAGGCTAGGGGTGAATTGTGTTGTAGTTTTGAGTCAACAAATAAGAACAACAGAACTAACACAATAAAATAAAGACATTATGAACTCATTAGTAAAAACATTAGCAGCAACAGCCCTAATCGCAGTATCCACATTCGCTATGGCAGCTGAAGGACCAGGAGCAAAATCAGCAAAAGCAACCGTAAACCTTTCTACTGCAGACTTAGCGCTTGATCATTATGTTGCGGTAACAACCGAAGGAGAATCGGCAGGTGTTGAGCAGTTATTCGCCGAAGATTTCAATCAAAAAATCCAAGCTTCTAATACACTGTCTCATAGCCGTAGCGAAGTCGTTAAATCCTTGAAAAAACAAAAAGGTGAGAAGCTAAACTGTACAGTAAGTACTGATATTATCGAAGAGTCGGCGGATTATATGATCGCCAAAGTGATCCTAAAATTTGAAGACTTTACCAAGACAGATCTAGTGACTTTGGTTCGTGAGGGAAATGACTGGAAAGTGTCCGGTTCAGTCAACGCTTATAGATAGAATCCAATAACTAGTGGTGAGTCCAGTCAACTCAAGGTTGACCATTAGTGAATCATATGTTTATTTAAGGCCACGTCGTGAGATGTGGTTTTTTTGTTTTTATAATTTTTATTTAGCAGGTTATCTTATCCTAAATAATTTTGTCAGGGATTTGATTTAACTGTGAAACTAAATAATTAATAGGGTCGGTCAATTCAGATTGGTTACAAATGTACTGCTCAATAACGCCATAGATTTCAACCACTCAAAACCCTCCATCTTCATCTCCAAATAATTTTTTTTGCCACTTTTGAGGAATGACTTTGATGAGATTCCAAAGGTTTAAAGCTTTATAATCCATTTTCAGTTCCGCATGTAAAATAAGAAGTTCTAATTTGTTGATTGATGCCGGTGCCCACATGCTCAAAAATAATAAAATTTTAAAGAGAATTATGAGAAAAGGCGTACTAGTACCAAGCAGGAGCAAAGCCCATTGTACTCCATTGATGATATGTTACTTGAAGTTAAGAATAATCAGGTAAGGGCTACGCGTTTTACCCGTCTTTGTAATATTTAGCTTTTTCTTTTTTGAAATTCCGAAGCTAGATTCTATTCAAGTGTAAGGTTTCGAGACTAATAGCAAGCAGAAGACGCGCTTTCTTCCATCCAGTCCGCAGGAGCATATTATGGAGGCGGACGCATTAACATGTATACTGGGTTGATATATAGAAGTTAATAATAAAAATTGGCAGCGATTAGGGGCATGCAACCCTTTTTTGCACATACACTATATGATCGTTTGTAAACTAATTAAGCTTATCAAAAACATTTTAAAGGTTCTGTTATCACAGCTGAAAAATTATAAAGAGCTTAACCTTAATGAAAGGAGGGATATGTCGGTTCCCTAAAAAAATAAATACAATTAGACTCAAAAGAAAGAGGTATTTTGATCAGATCAAGAAATAAGAGTATTGTTTTTCAAGCTGAATAAAACAATACTGACCAGCCTTTGAGAAATCGAGATTTTGGGTGATATAATATTTTCCTCTAAGCTTATTGACCCTATAAATAAAAAAATGTAGGATTTTTAAATGTCTAACCCATAAAAATAAACCAAATTAAATTTTAAAATGATGAAAAAAATAATCCCATTTATATTAATTCCAGTTTTCTTTTTTACTGCATGCAAAAAAGATTTACACCCGGTAGATCCAAGTACAGTACATACCCCCGACGGTTTTAGTAGTGATAGAACAAGAAATTTAAATATTGTTTATTTTGTACCTAATGATTTAGATACGTTACCAGACTATCAACGAAGGCTCAGTGATATCATGTTATGGGTCAGACAATTTTATAAAGATGAGATGACCCGAAATGGATATGCAAATAAAACTTTTGGAATGTTTGTCAATAGTGACAGTCTTGTCAAGATTATAACAATCAGGGGTAGTAAGCCCAAGAGCGCCTATCCCTATGAGGGCGGGAGTGGAGCTGTAGCGGAGGAGGTTAATGCATGGTTTGAAACTCATCCCTCTGATAAGACGAGCGATCACACCCTTATTATAATTCCTAGATATGAATTTAGACAAGATGGTACAGCCACCGGAGGGCCGTTTTATGGGACAGGGAAGTGGTGTTATGCATTAGACTATGAGGATTTTAATATCGCCAATATCGGTTTGGCCAATAATCAATTTACAGGTTGGTTTGGTGGTTTAGCTCACGAACTGGGTCACGGGTTAAATCTTCCTCACAATTCAGAGAAAGTTTCGGAGAAATTAACACTCGGTACCGCCCTGATGGGGTATGGCAATTTTAGTTTGGGTAAGGAGGGAACAATGCTAACTGCTGCAGACGCAGCAATTTTGAATGCAAATCAAATTTTTAATAAAGATAGTAAAACTTATTACGGAGCCGCGAACGCGGAAATAGATCGCATTCACGCCCAATATGACGCTGCAAAAGAAGCTATTGTTGTGTCAGGCAAGTTTCATTCATCAAATAAGATTAATAGTATTGCATATTATAATGATCCCGAAGGAGGAGGCGATTATAACGCGATAACATGGGAATCAAAAACAATTGGTATAGATAGCTTTTATGTTGAAATGAAAACTTCGGATTTACAATACAAAGGAGACTCATTGTACGATTTAAGGCTAAGATTTATCCATGAGAATGGTATAATTTCCACCTTTACTTATAACTATAAATTCATAAATAATATACCGATAATAAATTTTAGTACCCGTTCGGAACTAAGCAAACAAGGCTGGCAAGTGCATTCTTTTAGTTCTGAAGAAATAGCTGAAGAAGATGGAGCTGCATCAAATCTCATTGATGGCAGTTCTTCGAGCTATTGGCATTCTCGTTGGTCGACCAACGAAACTACTTTTCCTCATGAATTAGTCATAGATTTAGGAGCAATCAAAACAGCCCATGGACTCAGCTACACACATCGCAATGGATTGTCGCGTGCAGTTAAAAATATAGAAGTTTCCTATAGTACCGATGGGGTTAGCTTTGACCAAGTTGGAAATTACGAGGTTCCAAATCTCAATGGACCACAGTATTTGGATTTTATGGCACCAATGTCATTTAGGTTTCTTAAAATAAAAGCCATTGATGCTTGGGACGGAGAACAGTTTGCAGCAATTGCTGAGCTAGGTCTTTATTGATAAAGTGTTAAGTTTTTATAGCATCAATGTTGATTCTTTACATCAATATTGATGCTATAGTATTAAAGTCCATCAGACTTTATTCCAAAAAACTCAAGTTCCCTCACAGCAACGACACTGTTCTCAGGTTGAATTCCTTCAATTACGAGGCGCATGAAACGAACCCCTAGTTGTTTTATGCTCTTGGAATCGTAATCTTGCCCCGACGAGGATAAATGGCTGTCTATTGGTGACCATATAAGCCCATCGATAGACGATTCCAAGGTATAAAGATACCAGTCACTATCCTTCCCCCAATAAATCCGATAAGAATCTAAATCATACTTCTCTCCCAGATCAATAGAAATTGTAATCGGGAGTTTTAGCTTATCTGCTCGCCAGAAACTAGTGAGGTTTCCATCAGTTATTACCTTTAGTGAGTCGATTGGGATTCCATCTATCTTAACGGTGGCAGTTGAAAGGTTTAGCTTTTCTCTTTTGTGCGCAAATGTTGCGGTATTTCTATTTTCAGTATGAGGATTATCATACTCATTCACCCAGGTATACCGCTTGCCGTCGGGGACCTGACTCTTATTTTTAGGAATACTTGCTATTATACCAGTTGCGGATTGTAATCCTTCACTGCTTGCATTAATAATAATTTGACCGGCTTCAGTCGTTGTACGAATAAGTGCATAGGCTATGCCACCTTCAGTAAATTGTGGAGAAACCTTTGTATGAGGATTATTTCCACCTATCAGACGACCTTTTCCTGAGACAACCAACTTAATTGGAATTGCATCTGCTTGGTCAGGTGAACTTACCAAATTTCCTTTTTCATCACAAATTTTAATATAAACCGGTATCATATCCGATCCTCCTGCATGAGGAACGATGCCTTGATCAGCGAATTCTATTTGTAGATGGTGGGGTGACCTGGCAGTTGAAACACGATGGGTACAAACGACTTTTCCGCCCAATATTCCCTCCGCTTCCAGTTCTCCTGATTCGTAATCTGTTAGTTCAAAACGAAAATACGAGCTGCCTCCCTTTTTGTAGATAAATGGCGCTGTTACCGAATTGTTTTCTCTGTTTTTTTCGCCCACAAGTTTGTTATTTCGAAAGAGCCTGACGGTGTCACAATTTGAGAATACGATGATATTAGCATCCAGATCTTTCCTTGCATTGTGACTTGCGATATGTACAACAGGACCATAAGCGGGATTTCTGGCATCCTGCATCGCTTTCATTTGATAATAGCCAAATTTCGGGTATCTATCCAAATCAACTACTCCACTGAACGCAGTGACTGGATCATAACCGCGGGTATAATCGTTGAAACTCCAAAGGAAATATCCACTTATTCGAGGGTTTGCGTCCAGACCTGCATGATCCCAATAGCCTCCGAGAGATTCTTCTTTTTCCCCATTGAGTGCATTCTGTCGTAATATTGATTGGTTGATTAATCCTTTATCGCCGTAAAGTCTCGAAGCACGGAGTCCATTTTCTTTACTTGGATCTGCAAACCATGCATCGCCCCATTCCCTTGTCAATGAAGGGCTTTTGGGGAATGGGTCAGTTCCATCAGGATCAACCACCTTATAAAATACGTCGTAGAAAGGTTGGCTTCTACTATTAAGGTCATCGGCTGTAAATAGTTGATCACCGGGTAACTCATCGTGAGCGATCTTTACCGCCTTCATCATCCAGGACGCTGGAGTAGGAGACTCGTTGAGCGATGTTTCCCATAAAAAAATAGAAGGATGATTACGGTCTCTCCTGATCATTTTGCGAATATCACGATATGTACGTTCGATAAATAAATCATCTTCATTAAAATATTGCCACCCCGGTTGGCATTCGATCACCAATAGACCTAGAGAATCACAAGCATCAAGAAATGCTGGCGATGGTGGATAGTGCGCGGCTCTTACCGCATTGAACCCTCCTTTCTTCAAAAGCATAACATCGCGATATTGCATCGAATTGCTTGCCGCATCTCCTACATAAGGGAATGCTTGGTGCCTGTTAGCACCCCGAATGTAAAGTTTATCGCCGTTTAAATAAAAGCCATCGGCTTTGCCGGTAGGAGAACGAAAGCTGAATCTCCTTATACCTATCCATGTATTTACCTCATCAATTAAAATATCGTTGTCATAAATGCGTGAAACCAGTTGGTATCGGAATGGATGATCGGGAGACCATAACTGCGGATTAAAAACCTCGAGCTTTTGGACAAAAGTAGAATCACCGGGAGAGATATTTGTTCTGCTATTGGTCTCTGAAACGATTTTTCCGGTATTATCTAATAGTATTGTCTCCAAACGCAATTTGGATATCAAATGGGTATTGCTGTTTACGATATGCGTTCGGCAGTTAACTGTTGCCTTTTCTTTAGTAACCGCCGGAAAGCTTACCAGAATTCCACCTCCAGCAATGATATCCATTTCCATAGGATCCGAAATATAGGTTTTATCGGTAATGATCATTTTTACTTCCCGATAGATCCCTCCATAATAATTAAAATCTAGTTTCTGCATAGGCTTGCCGGGGGGCGTTGACCCATCATCCTTATTGCTGACGCGTATTGCGAGCACGTTATCTTTATCATATTGGATGTACGGCGTTATATCAACCACAAAGCCTAGGTATCCGCCAGCATGTTCTGCAATTTTTTTTCCGTTAAGAAAGATTGTACAATTAGTTTGGACGCCTTCAAATTGAAGTACGGTTCTTTTATTTTGCAGTCCGCCGGAAAGACGAAAATAACGGCGATACCATCCCGTACCTTGAAATACGCCGCCGCCGTTGTGTTTTGGCTCCAAACGCATAACATGCGGAATACTTACCGCTTCCCATTTGCTGTCATCATAATCTATCTCCATCGCCTGGTCCATATCTCCTCGATAAAATGCCCAGTTGGTATTCATATCAAGTCGTGTTCTTGCAGACTGTTTTTTCATTGCAAACAGCGATGAACATATACCCCACAATATTAAGGCAGGCAAAATGTACTTTGTTTTTTTCATGTAAAAAATATAGTTCCACTTTAGTTTCTGCTAAAAGCTGTCAGCAAAGCACTTTATTAGTGGCGAAAAATGTAAGATTAGTCTATTTTTCTTTATAAAAAATTAGCCATCAGCACTAAATATTTTAAGCTGATGGCTACGATTTATTAATTTGGATAACCTGGATTTTGAGTTAGATTAGGATTTACATCAGTTTCTTTTCGAGGGATTGGCCAAAGGTAATCCCTTTCATTTGAAAATGTCCTAGACTCCACCTCTATATGGTCACCAGTAAGCATTATCGATCCGTTTTTGGAATCCACAGTGCCGAGTCTAGTGCCATACACTTTCCCTTGCCGTACTTGTGGCCCTATTTTCCAACGTTTGATATCAAACCAACGCAACCCTTCTAAAGCAAGTTCTACGCGGCGTTCTCTTCTTACCAATTCGCGTAAAGTAGTTTGATTAGCATAAATAGATCTATCAACTTTGGGCATTCCGGCCCTTTGTCTTACGGCATCAATAGCGTCATACACACTGTTGTCTATGCTTGCACTTTCTATTTTTGCTTCAGCATATGTCAGCAATATCTCCGCATAGCGTATGAGAATCATATTTAAACCCGTATTCCATAAATCTGGATAGTCAGATAGATTAGACGTGTATTTTTTATATAAATAACCCGTTTTAGAATTATTACTTCCGTTATAGTAGTCTCCAGAACTTCGTTCAATTGGATTATAATATTTTCCTTCGTAGAACTGTCCCGGATAGACGATAGATGCTGTAAGCCGAGGATCCCTATTTTTATAAGGATCGTTTTTATTATAATTGGCACCTGGATCATCGATCGTTTTTCCATTGGCCATTTCATAAGCGTCTACCAAAGATTGCGTCGGATCAATCGAGCCCCATCCACCAAAAGTTGAGGATGGCATAATGCCAATGTTGCCGTTAGAATAGTCATTTTCCTTATATTGTATGTCAAGGATAATCTCATTGTTATTCTCATTCTGTATTCGGAAAACGTCTTGATAGGAGGAGAAAAGGGAGTAGCCCATTTCCATGACTTGCTTGCTGGTAATGATACAATCTGCGTATTTACCGCTATACAGCTCTAAACGTGCTTTGAGCGACAAGGCCGCTCCTCGGGTAATTCTGCCCACATCGTTAGCAGAATATTTCACAGGAAGTTCTGGCGTGATCGCCTTCAATTCATCGAGGATATATTTCTGGATCTCAGAGACAGCTGTACGACTTACCGCATTTGCTTCATCTTGGCTAAGTGTTTTAGTGACAAGTGGGACATCACCGTAAAGTTGGGACAAGGTAAAATACTGATAAGCACGTAGGAAACGTGCTTCCGCTTTCATTCTGGTTTTCAATGCTTCGTCCATAGGGGTTTTATCCACGTTTTCTAGAAACCAGTTGGATTTCTGGATCGTGCTATATGACGGAGACCATCTATCAGTTATCCAAGTGTCTGAAGGACTCCCGGACCCATTTCCCAAGCTTGTATAACCTTCCCAATAATATTGGCTGTACACATTGTCCGATAAAGCATCCATGTAAAGCACATGGTATCCGTCGCTCCAGGAGTTATAACAACCATTAAGGGCTACTAGTGCATCATTCTCCGAAGACCAGAGCGAAGAATTGCTGTAGGCATCCTTGGGATTTCTGTCCAGAAAATCTTTCTGGCAAGCCGTAAATGTTATACTGAGAAAAAGAGATAATATTAAAGTTTTTTTCATGTCTAATGCGAATAAGAGTTAAAAAGTGACATTTAGGCCCAGCGTATGTACTTTGACCTGAGGATAATAATATATGCCACTGCTATAAGAAGCCTCCGGGTCGATCCAGTCTTGAAGTCCGCTGAAAGTCAATATATTTTGACCGCTATAATAGATACGGGCACGGCTGATTCCCAATTTTTTGATTGAGCTGGTGAAGTTATATCCTACCTGTAGATTTTTTAGGCGGATATAGGAAGCATCTTTGACCCAGAATGAAGAAGGATTGTCTATTGCATTATTCTGATTTTGGGAATAAAGTATCCTAGGAAGTGACGCTCCGGGATTTTCGGGGGTCCAAGTATCCAATAACGCAGATGTAGGCTTACCTGCGGCGTCGCCAACTTCGCCTAGCTTTCCTTCCAGATACGTTTTTACACGAGCGGCCCCTTGAAAGAACAGCATAAGATCGATATTCTTATATGTACCGCCCAATGTTAGTCCGAAAGTGGTCTTGGGGTAGTAATTGCCTAAATATTGTTTATCGTCGCTATCAATTACTTTGTTGCCGTCAATATCACGGTATTTTAAATCCCCGGCTCCGGTCCGGTTGCTTTGAACAGCATGCTTTTCTACCTCTTCTTTCGTTTGGAAAATTCCGTCTGCAATATAGCCATATAGCGAATTGATAGGATAGCCTACCTCTTGTATCGTAGTATTTGTTAGGTAGGGACCAGTACCATACAGATCTGTGATCTTATTATCGATAAAAGAGATGTTGAACGAACCATTGTAGGCAAAATCTCCCTTATTGTCTTTGTATCCAAGCACAAATTCCCAGCCTTTGTTTTGTACAGCACCAGCGTTTCTCGTTGGGGGTTTTAATCCATATACGCCACTGACGGGTACATTCAGTATAATGTCATTTGTTTTCCGATTAAACCAGTCGACCGTCAGATCCAGTTTTCCTTTGAAGAATGACGCATCAATACCTGCACCATAAGTTGTTGTGCTCTCCCAGCGCAGATCGGCATTGGCACCACTAGTCGGAGCTACGCCCGTTGCTATAATAGGGGAGGCTCCGCCGAACGTATAGTTTTGATCAGAACTGATCACGGTGATGTATGGGTAGTATGGCGCACTAGGAAAGTCACCATTCGCTTTGACTTCCTGATTACCGAGTTTTCCCCATGATCCACGGATTTTTAAAGCAGATATAGATTCCTTTACTGGCTCAAAGAAATTTTCTTTGTTCAGATTCCATCCAGCTGAGAATGAAGGAAAAGCACCCCAGCGGTGTTTTGGTGAAAAACGAGATGTTCCATCATACCTCAAATTAGCTTCAAATAGGTACTTACCTGCAAAATCGTAATTTAATCGACCAAAATAAGAACGCAATGCCATTTCATATCCATAACCAGAGGCAGTTTGTCCGGCGGTCGATCCGAGATTGATTTCACTCAGCTCATTGTTGAGAAAGCGCTGTCTGTAAGCACTATTTTCAGTATATTGTGTAAGCTCTTGAAAATAGCCTCCCAATACCTTTATATTATGATCTCCAAAGCTTTTTGTATAATCTAACAAGCCCTGGAGTGTTGTCCTTCGGAAGGTTGTATTTTTATCAGTAAGTTTATTTGGTCCTTGATAGAAGGTTTTGTCTCCGGCTGCGTTGTAATACTGAATGTCAGCAATAAAAAACTTATTTTGTGCTATAGAAGATACAAATCCCAGTGTAGGTTTAAAATGGAGGCCTTTTAGGATTTCCCAGTCAGCACCAACATTTCCAGCAAAATCATAATAGTTTTCGCGGTTAAAAGACGGTGATTCAAGCCAGGCAAGTGGATTTCCATCGGCTATACTTCCATAGTGACCATTTTCATATTTATAAGGAATCATTGGAACAATTCGGTTAATTTGTCGCACCACCTGAGTGAATCCCGATACCCCTGGCATGCTTGATTGCGGTTCTAGTAATGGCGAGTAAGTATAGGCGAGATTGCCGTGAACTTTCAGTTGGTCATTGACTTTTGATTCTAGATTAAAGCGGGAAGTATAGCGCTTCGCATTTGTTTTTTTTATAAGACCATTTTGATCGAAATAACCAAGGGAGAGCATGTACCGGGACTTGTCGTTTCCACCATTTACGCTCAAGTAATGATTCTGTTGTATCCCGTTGCCCCTATAGGCTAGATCCAACCAGTCCGTATTGGGATAATTATAGGGATCAGATCCATTCTTGAATTTTTCAATTTCTTCTTCCGTATATCGAGGTTGTTTTCCTTCATTGCGGAGAGCCTGATTATAGAGTCCCGCGGCTTGCCAAGAAGGCAAATAATCAAAAAGCCCGGTTGCACTTTGTTTGCCGACATAGGTATTATAGGTCAGGATAGTTTTTCCCTCCTTACCTTTTTTCGTCGTGATTAAGATTACCCCGTTGGCTGCCCGAGATCCGTAAATAGCAGCAGATGCTGCATCTTTCAATACCGATATACTTTCTATATCATCAGGGTTGACATTGTTCATAGTAGAGATCATTCCATCAACGACAACCATCGCACCAGCATTGTTGAGTGTTCCAATGCCACGCACACGTATGGTGGCCGCATCACGTCCGGGTTGTCCAGAATTTGCAGCAGTAACTGTGACTCCTGCCATTGTTCCCTGTAATGCATTTCCAACGCTTGTAACAGGACGGTCGGTCAGTTGTGAAGCACGAACGGTAGAAACTGATCCCGTTAAATTTTCTTTGCGCTGTTGGCCAAACCCGACTACAACTACTTCCTGAAGATTTTGCTGATCCGATAGCATCGTAACCTGAAGAGCGTCTTTGCCATCGGCTGCTACCTCTTGTGGTTTATAGCCTATATAACGGAAGATAAGAACACCTTCGTGAGGTATTTTCAGTTGGAATTTTCCGTTTGCATCGGTCGTTGTTCCAATTCCATTACTGCCTTTTAACATGACATTTACCCCTGATAAGGTTTTTACCGAATCACGTACGGTACCCGTAGCAATTAGTTGCTGAACCTTAGGTTCAAATGATGCGACTTCCCTCATTTGAATCACGATGGTATTGTTTTTTAATGTATATGTTATAGGCTGTAGGGCAAGACATTTGTCGAGCGCTTCACGAAGCGGCATATCGGTCACGTTGATATCTATTCGTTTACTTTTCTCCAATACGTCATTTTTGTAGACAAAGTCGTAACCAGTCTGCTGTTTAATCGCGTTGAATATAGCCTGCAGCGGGGCCTTTTCCATATAGAGTGTTACTTGCTGACCATTGGCAGCCAAAGACGATTGCAGAAAGGCAGCGGTTAGAATAATACAGGTTAGGTATATTTTCATAAAGCCTTTTTTTAAAATAGATCCAGATGTTCCATTTATTAGGTTATAGTAACCTGATGTGTTAGCAACATTGGGATAAGGGGAAAGATCCCCTTTGGTATTAGTAAACATCATTTTATTTTTAGGATTAATCAATTAAAATTAATTTGGTCAGGATTCTAACTGTCTAAAGGTATATGTAGTATTCGGTCACTATTTAGGAGAATCCATAGCTTGTTTTTTATCTACGGTTTGATCATAATCCTCCTTCCTTTTAGATTAAAATGAATACCGGTCAGTTTGAGTACGTCCAATACTTCCTGTATATCTTTTGAGCGTGAGATTGACCCGCCGAGTTTTATTTTACCAATATTTTCTTCGTAGCTAACCTCCACATCATACCAGCGCGAAATCTGTCGCATAATTTCTTCCAAGGGCATATCATCAAATGCAAAATCGCCTTGCTTCCAGGCAATAGACTGTGAAGCATCCACCTGCTTGAATGTTAGATTTTTATTATTGAGGATACTCTGTTGCCCGGGTTTTAATATTATCGAAGTATTTCGATCAGTCGGAGATACCTTTACGCTACCTTCTATTAATGTTGTTTTGACGGTTTCTTCGTCCTGATATGCATTAATATTGAAAGTTGTGCCTAATACCGTTACTATCTGCTTATCTGTCTCTACGATGAAAGGGAGTTTCTCGGCTTTCGTCACCTTTTTAGTAACCTCAAAATATCCTTCCCCCATTAATTTGACCCGTCTCTCTTTACCTGAGAAATTGGTTGGAAAGCTCAGTGATGAAGAAGCATTGAGCATTACTGAAGTACCATCTGCGAGCAGTAACTTAAACTTTCCACCTTTTGGGACTGTAATCGTATTTATTCCTTCGTCATGTGGTGTTCCGTTCCTAAGTGTGTAACTCAAGATTCCTTTTTCCAACATCTGGATAGCGCCTCCGGTAGCAAAAGATAGATTCTCCGATGTCGTACTGTCCAGGTACATTGTACGTCCATCTGCAAGCTGCAATATTGCCTTATCTGAACCCGGGCGAACGAGTATAGCTTGTGGTTCCCGAATTTCCAGTAGGTTTTGAAAGTTCATCATCAGGACTATAGCTAAAAAAATAGCAACAGCAGCAATCATCGATGGTCTAAAAAGAAATTGAAATGGCTTATCTATTTTTTGTTTATCAGCAATCGTTTTATCTATTTTTTTCCATATAATATATTCGCGTATTTTTTTATTTCCATGTTTAGTTTCGTCCCATTCTTCTGTTTGAGATTCAATATGCTTGTAGAATGAAAATAGTTGATCTTCTTCTTGCTTGTTTGTTTTCTTTTTAAGGTATTTGCTGATGATACGCTGTATGGTCTTTCTATCTTTCATGTCTGTATTATAATTGTATGTGCAAAAAAAAAGCACCAACCCCTAAGAGTTGATGTTTTTAATTTTTTTAGCTTAACGTGATCTATCGGAAAATATTGAGGATTGTTAATAAGAAAAGCGGTAAGGTCCATGGAGAGAGGTATTTTCTCATTTTTTTTATGGCAATGGTAATTTGGTTTTCTACGGTTTTTATTGAAATATTGAGGCGGGCTGCTATTTCCTTATTGGTGAGATGCTCCTTTCTGCTCAAGTAAAAAATTACACCGCATTTTTCGGGCAATTTTTCGATGCCTATTTTTAAAGCTTCTTCGATCTCTTTGTGATGCTCCTGAGAATCAAAAAATGCTGCTGGCAAATTAGCTAGCTCCATTACAAAGTTATTTCTACATTTTTTTTCGTTTATGCACCTGAAGACCTGAAAACGTACTGCTGTAAATAAATAAGATTCCAGATTCTTTATCGACAAGGCCGAACGTCTGATCCAGAGCTGCGAAAATATCTCCTGAACAATATCCTCACACAATTCCCTGTCACGGAGAATATTGTAAGCTGCTAGATAAAGCCTGTCCCAAAACAGGGTATATAATTTTTCAAACGCGACCTTCGATCCACCATAAAGCGCTCCTAATAGGATTGTATTTTCATGTTGTTGAGTAGCTTTCTTTTCCGAATCTGATAAATTAACATTATGGATAATTTCCATATTATTATAGTGGTAATTTTTTGCCATATCCGTTGGTTCGAAAATGCGTCATTATTGAGATATTAAATCTCTACGCTGGTTAAATTGGTAAGTAATTCTTTAGTTGAGTGGTAAATTATGGCTACATTGATACACTCCCTTTGACGTGAGGATTATTATTGGGCGTTCTGCTTTGTATAATTGGTTTAGGAGTACCGTTTATCAGACTCAATATATTTTAATCTAATTGAGAATTTTAATAGCTAATAAAAAGCAACCTATTGATAAATAGGCCGCTTTTTACCATTATCTGTCAAGAACGCCTCCCCGTCAGATAACTATATTATCCATAAAAAGAACGCACAAATTAATTTCTTACACAACGGACATTTTTCAACTGGGTTTCTACTAAATCCACGCCAATTACCGACACATTGAGTAAGCTAGCTGTAAGGTCGTCATTGTGAATATTGAAAGCGCCTCTTTCGGCATGATAATACCATGCGCCAAAACCAAAAAGCCCACCAAGGTTTACTCCTGATGTACCCGTCCATAATTCGGCACGGTTACCATAATTGGCCAGATTGATCTGTAAGACACCATTTACAAAAGCGAATGAATTACTACCGCCGTTAAAGTTGAAATGAAGCTTGTTGCTCGGATAAGGAGCCGCTGTTCCGCTGGCGTCATATTCAAAGTAACCACGGTTATTGACTGACCCGTAAGTTGTTTGCTTACCGCCAACCCCTAATACTCCAGTGAGTTTTCTAAAGTCGCTTTCACTCGCTTGGCGCCAAACGCCAGTAGGATACACCTGGGCACAAGGGTCACTATTTACGCCAAATTGATCCGGAACCAGGCCTTTGAATGAGAAATATGTATTTCTTGCATTGGAGTGCGCGTACGTATGGTGAAAACGGTAGGGGTTGTGTCCGGCTTGGTAATAAATATTTTGTCTAGCCCATCTCGTTCCTTCAACAGTCAATGGTGATTCTATTAAATTGACTAGCAAATGGTGGCTATTTCCTAATACAGGCGTGATGTTGAATGCGAAATTGACAGGAGTAGCTGAAAATTGGCGGGTGGAGTTGTCATCAATCTTTAAAGCTAAATTGGAGACACTCACTTTGATTCCGCCTGATACCGCTGCCGGATCGGCTGTGTAGGTATAGGCAATTTTAGCATCTTGATAGAGTGCATTGATGTCCTTAAAATCGACAAATGGAATTTCGTGATCTGCAGCTGCAAGGTCACTTAAGGCGCCGCTGGCGATATCAATCGAAGCCGTTTTTATTCCGGCTACAGCGACTTTTGCACCTGTCATATTTGCAAACATACCTTGTGTATTCAATTCTATCCCAAGTCGTGAAAATTTGTGACTGAACATGATATTAATAGGCACGTTTACGTTACTGCCACCAGTAGGCACCGATACCTCGCCCGAAGTATATAAGATATCTTTTCCTCCCGGAAGGCTGATTTTTGTATTTGCAGAAGTCACGTCAGGGACATCATCAGTTGTGTTGTAAGAAAGGGCCACCCATTTATAGGTTTTCCCTTGCGTTACATCAATAGTTCCTTGCGTTCCGGCAATAAATTGCTCAGATGAAATTAATTGTGTTCCATCTTGCGAAAACAAGTATAGACGGTATTTTACACCATTTTCTATAGCGGCAGCTCTTGTAGAGCTACCGTTATTTGAAGCTGCTTTCGTTAAAGATTGTGCTGCCGTGAATGGTACGTTGTTATCTGTCTGTAGGACCGCATCAAATTCTGGAAATTCTAACACTTTTGTATTCCCTGAGCTTGATTCAGCTACTTTTGCTTGCGAACCTTTTGTCGATATATTTTGATTTTCATTAATTCCCGACACGTTCAACATTAATTTTGTCCCCTCGACTTTGGCTGTTTCTTCGATTTGTTCCCTGTCTTTCGAGCAACTCGAAAAAGTGCCGCTCCCTACTAGCAACAATGCAATAGAAACGGCCGTCCAGTTTAATTGGTTTTTATATAATACTTTCATAAGAAATCTTGATTTTTAGTTCTTTAATAGCCTATTTTACAAATCTCCATTACCACTACCATCCGAACCATCGCCCCAGTCACCCACCCCTGGGTTGGGCGTTCCTGTTCCTCCCGAACCTGCAGCAATCCCTTGCTCTAGTTCAATAGTAAGCACGTTAATAGCTGGTGCTTCATAATTTTTCTTTTCTGTTTTCATTTTTAATTTTATTTAAGTTTAAATCACTATTAAATGATTAGTGTTCGGACTACCTGACATTGACCCCAAGCTTTTCAGAGAGCGAGGAAAGTCATAATAGAATCCGATACAAACTTGAATATTTTGTGAAATAGAAAAGAAAATTCATCCCCCCCCAAGAACTACTCTTGTGTTTTTAAGGTGTTGATTTTAAGTGTTTTAATTTTATTTTGAATATTCTAGGTAAGCTTTAAATTACAGTGTTTTTTATAGATTTCATGAAAATAGCATTATCTGTTATGACAATAAATGTTATAGAAAAAAAAGATAAATTGATTTTTAAGAGGTGCTTCTTAACTTGTGGTTGGTTGGCTGTCGTCCACATGGTTTCTCAGCCAGAGGATGAAATCCTCTTCCGGAGCGAGTCCTAGCTTTTTTCTCAGGTTATAACGATTGTTTTCAATTGTTTTTGTTGCTTTGAACGTATAGTCAGCAATCTCTTTTGTTGAGAAGCCTAGATAGATATAAGCACATAGGATTAACTCAGATGATTTGAAATTTGCGTCAATGCATAGCATCCTTTTTAAAAATTTAGGGTGAACCTCTTGGAAACGAGCCCAAAATGTTGGTGAATTTTTTTTCGCTAACGCTATAAGGTCTGAAAATGATTCATTTACTTTCAATTCCAGTGTCTCGATGAGCTGTTTGTTTTGCGCTATTTCAATTTCCTTTGCAGAGAGTAGTTTCTTCTTCTTTAATTTGTATTTCCTGTATTTCCATAACAATAGTAGTAGTGTGACCAAAAAAGCTATGGCGAGCAACATGTTTAATAGCTCGTCTCTATTTTTTATTATTAATTCTTGTTTTTCAATATTGTCTAATACTGCTTGTACCCGTTTTCTATTCTTGTTTTCGTCAATTAATCGTTCAGAAGCAGATAGCTTTAGGTACTTTTCCTCGTTATCGTACTGTTGCAATTTGCCATAGCTTTTCGATATTTTTAAATACAAGTCCGCTGATGTAGATCGGTTGCAAGTTCTTTTTTGTTTGTCAGCTAGGGCAAGTAAATAATTCTCGATGGCTTTTTCCGTGTCTCCGGTCTGCATATAATAATCGGCATACAATTCCAGAAAAAGGGTACGTTGCTTATTATCTATTAGAGCCTGTTTGTAAGCAAGCTGGATAAAAGGAAAAGCTTCATTAGGCTTAAACTGTTCTATGTAGATCATCGCCCTATAATAAAATAGATTTGCTTTTACTTTATAGATTTTTTTTAAGCGATTATAAATAGAGTCGGGGACTGTTTCTACATGTTCTAGAGCTAATTCACTATAATGTTGGGCGGGTGGATAATCGTTGATTATGGTGTAAGAAATTCCGAGGGCAGCGAGACTCAGTGCTGCAGTCATCGCAGATTCAGGATCTTTTCTTGATAATGTCAGATCAATTACTTCCTGGTGCTGTTTAGCTTGCTGTTTATAGAGATGAAGTCGAGAATAATGAAATCCTTTCAAGGCCAGCAGACGCGCTTTTAGCGGCTTGTACGTCTTTGATGCATTTTCGTTGAGCCCCTTTTCGATATATGGATATGATTTTTCATATTCTTCCAGCATGTTGAGGCAATAAGCTATATAATAATAAGTTTCTGCTTTACGTCTAGAATCTGTTGTTTTATCGGCGATGATACTGGCCTTTTTTGCATATTCTAAAGATATGAGGTAATTATTTTCGAGTGACTGATCTGCTTGCCGCAAGAGAGAGTCAATTGTTGATTTGTTGGCCTTATCTCGATCACAGGAATGTAAATTGACGATACAGAAAAATAATGATAGAAATTTCAAAAGGGTCCCTAAAATACTGTTTAACATAATTAGTAGATTAATATTCTCAATATTATATAATACTTAAGAAGAGAAATTAATAATTTTTATTCCTAAGACGTGTCAAGTGTAAGAAGCTAGGTTTCGTTCGGAAAGTAATTATTCAAACGTCGGTCAATTATATAAAGATATAAAAAAGACCGTTATAGAAATCTTTCATTTTACAGCTTGCTAACAAGACCTTGGCCACTATGTTGTATTAAAATTTCAATAATGGATTACATTTTTTTGTAAATTGTTGTCATTATGGGTGGCGTAGGTTTTAATTTTTTAATATTATTTAGTACATCTTAGAAAATCAGATGCAAGAAAACAAAAATGAAATCCTCAAACGAGGTACAGAAATTACCCAAAGATATTTTGAGTTTTTGAACCAACATATTGATGACGTTGTGTCGGGTAGAGTCATAGAATTTATGGAAATTAACGAGATCGCGAGCGCATTGTTTCTTTCGCATACCCATTTAACCGATACAATACAAAAAGAAACAGGAAATCATCCTTGTTATTATTATGATTTAAAAATTATAGATAGGGCAAAGGAGTTACTTTCATCATCCGCTACCCCTATAGCGGAGATTGCACGTGTACTGACTTACGATCCTTCTAATTTTTCCAAGTTCTTTAAAAAGTTTGTAGGGAAAACCCCTGGACAATACCGCAAGAATCTAAAAAACAAAGAGGCATAAAGACTAAGCATAAAATTTAATAACTCGTTGCTATTAAAGTACCCTGTCCTATCGTTGAACTAAATATTGCTAGTTCAAGTCATTTGCACTATTTCTTACATGCTCTCTTAACCACGTTATAATTGTTCGCCTATCGAGAATATTATATTTTTCCATTGCTTCTTCGAGGAATAGTTCCCCTTTTACGATAGAAAGAACAATAAGTTCTTTATACTCTTTGGAATAGCGGTTAGCAGAATTCTTTTTCATAATTTTTAGTTATAGTGTTAAATAATCAGTTAAGCTTTCATATCAAATTGTAAGAAGACGGAAGTTTGAAAAATTCCGGGAAGTATCACATACCTACTACAAACTTGAAAAGTATTTTTTAAGAATTGAAAAAACTTACCCCCCAAGAACTACCCTCTAAGCTAATTAATCATTTAATATTTGGTTATTTAAGACTATATATTAAAAAAATGTAGTGTACTAATGATCGTAAAGAGTGAAGGATGATTCACAAGGAATAACGGAGGGAGCAAAAGTTAAAATCAGCGACAATTGAAATTCCGAAAAGCTCACCATAAAATCTACAAATGGGATGAACATCTTTGTACTAACAATTTTAAAACATTAAATAACGAGAAAAATGGCAAGAAACGATTTAAATGGAAAAGTAGTTTTAATTGCGGGTGGCGCAAAAAACTTAGGGGGCTTATTAAGCCGGGATTTTGCTTCAAAAGGAGCAAAAATTGTTGTTCATTACAATAGTGAAAGCACAAAAGCGGACGCCGAAAAGACTTTGGCAGATATCAATAACGCAGGCGGTGAAGCATTTTTATTCCAGGCCGATCTGACTGATGTCAAGAATATCGTAAAGCTATTTGATGCCGCAATCGAGCGGTTTGGAGGAGTTGATATCGCCATTAATACAGTTGGAAAGGTTTTGAAAAAACCATTTGCCGAAACGACAGAGGAGGAATACGATAGTATGAGTAACATTAATTCCAAAGTGGCCTACTTTTTCATACAGGAGGCGGGCAAGAGATTAAATGATAATGGAAAGATCAACACAATCGTAACCTCATTGCTTGCGGCATATACTGGATATTATTCAACCTATGCTGGGGCCAAAGCACCAGTAGAGCACTTTACACGAGCAGCATCCAAAGAGTTTGGCGCCAGAGGTATTTCGGTTACAGCAGTTGCGCCGGGACCAATGGACACCCCATTTTTCTATGGTCAAGAAACAGATGATGCGGTAGCTTATCACAAATCAGCTTCAGCATTGGGTGGACTAACAGATATTAAAGATATCGCGCCACTTGTGGAGTTTTTGGTAACAGATGGTTGGTGGGTGACAGGGCAGACTATTTTCGCAAATGGAGGTTACACCACACGATAATAGAAGATATAGCGGCAAGTAATTTAGTTATTTGCCGCTATTGTTAATAGAAAGATAAAATTGTTTTTGCTTTAATACTAAATAGTGGGATATATGATTCTGAAAATTATCAATTCAATTTTAATCCTTGTTGCCGTATTTATGGGATTGAAACAAGGGTATGCCATGTTTTCAGGCAAAGCTGAAATGATGGAAATGTTTGGTAAATGGGGCTTTACCAGAACAGGGCTAACAGTCAATGGCATAATCACCATACTTGGATCCGTACTGATTTTATTTCCCAAAACATTTATGTGGGGCAATTTTATCATGGCTGCTGGGATTTTGTTGATTATTTGTTTCCATCTGTTAGATAAAGATATAAAAGGAGTAATGATAGAAGTCCCATTTCTATTGTTAAATCTGATTATAATCTATTTGCAGCATCCTTTAAAATCCGTGCCATTATGAAATTAAAACATTTTATGACCATTGGAGCTGTAATATCAACGTTATCTGCATGTGGACAAAAACGGGATAGCACAACCCCATCATTATTAATTCATAAAAACGAACAGAAAATGGATTTATCAAAACTAACAAATACACAGGTGAAGCAAGCTATTGAATCCTGGCAACAGGGTGATAGGGAGTTTTTTATTTCTTTCTTTACCGCCGATCCGACATTGACGGACGACGGCAACCCGCGTGATTTTTCAAATTTTGTAAAAATTGCCTGTGGTCATGAGCGGTTTACAAGCATAGACAAAGTTGAGAACAATGGGCTGGATATCTATGGAAAGTTTCATACTGAAAGCTGGGGGGATTTTAAGACATATTTTAAGTTCCATTTATCTAAAGAAGGTAAATTTGATGGCTTGGACATTGGACAGGCGAAGTATTAATAAATGTAGAATTAGTGCCGGGGAAACTTCTTTTTATAAAAGTTTTTACCTTATTGAAATGAAAAAAATAAACTGATTATGCACCACAGTTTGCTTCTTATCCTCGGCTTATTGTTTGCCGTATTTTTACTGGTGATGGCCATCAATATGGAAAAGATAGCTTTTACAGTGGATATGGATCTCAATGCCGGACAACCATTGCAACGACTAATAAATTATATTGATACAACATTGGACGTAGGCAATTATGGAGATCCGATTGCGTATAAGGCCACTTATTTAAAGAATCATCAAATTTTTATAATTCATATTAACCATTTCTTTGTTTCTTATTTAACCTATTTTTTAATTCGTCGACAAACGGAACGTGCCCAGACAGAATTTTTATTGTAATAAAAATATATAAATGTTGTAAGGCTGCGTAGTGAGATGTGGCTTCTTTACGTCAAAAGGGCCTGATTCTCATCAGACCCTTTCTTTTAGCGTTTTATTGTACAGTAATTTTTATGTTTCTTATCGTTTCCTCTTTTTTGTTTCGTCATCCAACGTACTTTGAATACTATTGGATTTTCACTGTACGACGCCAATTTTTATGTTGGTCCTTTCTTTCGAAAGGTAGCTTGTAGCCGTTTTGTATAATAAGAACAACAGCCGATTTGAAATAGTTTTATAAAAAATATCTTTTTTCAAATCAATTGTTGAACGGATTTTTCTCGTTTATATATTCCTTATTATACAACAAGTAGTTCTGATTCCAAGTGGATCACCTAATATCTCAGACATAGACCATCATTTTAAATTTTCCACGACAAATCCAACCCAATCTTTTTGGGATATTGAAGGGTCGAGGTAGTGATCTGGCTGTAGGCCCACATTGTCAATTGCCATTTCTGGGATCCGGTAGCTTTTCGACCTGCAGTACCACAGCTGAAATTCACCACTTGGCGAATTTAGGTGCTTTTCCCATAAAGTTTGACCTTGGCGCTCTGTTTTGCCTCCAGCAGAAACTGTTCGGTAGTACTACCACAATATTCGTTTATCAATATGGCTACCTTTTGCGGAAACGGAAGAATTCGATCCATGCTATCAATAGAGATAATATTTTCTTTAACCCGAACGTATTTGCCAAGGTTTAAGTTCAGGTTGTCATAGATATCTTTAAATTCTTTCCTTGACTTTTCATCATATAAGGTATCCCTAGAGAGCGCCAACAATGCAGCGTTGTTCAACTCTGTGGAAAGCAATTCCAAACCTACCGTTCTAATGGGATTAGTATATAGGTAGGGAATCAATGAAGAATATGCATCATCAGATCCCCCTCCGTTGTTCCTTAGGTCAATGATCAGATTTGGCGTGCGAATAATTTTTTCATGGTTTACACGCAGAACGCTGTCGATGGACCTTTTATTAGACATATCGAAACTTGGTATACGGACATATACTGTCTTGTCTGAAATTTGTTCAAAGTAAGGACCACGGGAATATAAATAGTTTATATAACTTTTGACTAGAGGTGTATCTTTAAATGATTTGGACTTACGTACAAAAAAAGCCATACCATTGATATGGATCATATTGTTTCCGATAAATTCCACGGATACATTCTCTCTCGCGTTAAAATTTCTCATCCAGATTGTAGCTCGATAGTTTTCTCCATTCTTATATAGCTTGAATTTTACCTGACCCTTATTCCAAGGGGTCTCTGGAGCATCCAGCACAATACCTGTATAGCCACTATCGGTAGGAACTATACCAACTTTGTAAGGGGCGCTTTCCCATATGCCAATGGGTGAGGGCTCGCTTTCCTTATCAATCAGACGATTGAGCTCTTTTTCCTTTAAGGTTAATCTTTCATGCTTTCTGATTTTATTTTCATCCGGTTCAACGACTTGTACGGGTTCAGTTTCCTTTTTTAGATCAACAATTCCAAGATGCCCCTTCCTAAAGAATTTAAACCATTTATAAATCAAATTTATACAGTCAGCTTTGTTCTTGGCTGCTTTAGCCATTTTCATTATTTCATCTGTGTGAAGGTCGTAGGCTTGTTGTCCTTTTTCCTTCAATATGTACTCAAATCCAGCGTCGTTTTTTTCGAAAGTGTTCTTGATCCATGTAAATTCAGCATGGCAATCGCATTGAGATCCGCCTCGTACCTTATTAATAGAGAGCAAAAAGGAATTGCACAGAATAAACCAAAATAAGAAGTTTTTAATGACTTTCATAATGACTATAAATATTAGGTTATTGGATGTAAATTTTTATTTCGTTTCAATAATACACGATGTCCAATAGTCGATCCATTTTGGTAACATGTTGATTTTAAGTAGTGAAATACAATGGATTGATACGGGAACTGTTCGGAAGCGGACATAATTGTTCGATAATGATCAGTAATAAAGGGATTCCACTCTTTGGATCGTTTGATCAGATGTGAGAAACTAGTTGATCGCGAGCGTAGAGCACCGACATCCTTGAGGAGTCAACAGATTATAGGTTTGCTAAAGTAACTTTGAAATTTGAGAATTTTACCAAGGCTACCTGGTTAACTTGCGGCGTTTGGGCAATGAATGGAAGGTATCCAAATCGATCAATTCGTTTAAAAAATCTTAATAACTAGTGGTCTGCCAAACTAAGTTATAGGCAGACCACCAGTGAATCAAATGTTATTAAGGTCAGGTAATGAGATGTGGCTTTTTAAAGTCAACGGGCCTGAAGATGATCACTTACTTTCTCTTCGCATTTTCTTGTACAGCAATTGTTGGACAGCCCTAGGGTTTTCAAAAGCCAATGTTGTTATCTTGGAGGGTATACCTTATTCACCTAATGCCTTTACGATGGCCATGCCTACAGCCTTGGCTGATTGCGGATTTTGGCCAGTGACCAATCTGCCGTCAATGGTAACATGCGACTGCCAAGGTTCGGATTTTTCATAAATCCCACCCATTGCCTTTAGCCTATCTTCTAATAAAAAGGGGACTACATTGCTGAGCTTTACAAGCTCCTCCTCTTCATTACTAAAGCCATTGACTTTTTTTCCTTTTATCAGATATTCACCGGTGCTCAGTTTGATGTTGGTTAAGCCAGCAGGTCCATGACATACAGCTGCAACAACGCCATTTGCCTCGTATATCTTGCTGGCAATCTTTGCGATTGCCGAGTCGAAAGGCAGATCCCACATCGCACCATGTCCTCCGGCGTAGAAGATGGCTTTATATTCTTCAGGTTTTACCTGAGAAGGTTTGAGTGAATGAGTGATTTTATTGTGGTAGTATTTATCCTCCCAGAATTTTTTGTTAACTGGATCATTCAGGTCAAATCCATCCACAGGCGGATTCCCGCCCTGTGGGCTAAGGAAATCAATCTCATATCCAGCCGCTGTTAAGACCTCCCAGGGATGTGAGACTTCACCCAGATAATAACCTGTTTTTTCGCCTATATTGCCTTTTGTATCGTGGCTAGTAACTACAAATAAAACTTTTGGTTTTCTATTTGTTGCATAGGAATGCATCACCACTAGGGTTAATAAAGCTGAAAATATTCCTATTTGTCTAAAGAGTTGTTTAGCTTTCATATCGTTTTGATTTTCTTTTTGTTGGAACAAATTTCCTGATTTCGTATGGTAATTTGCTGTGACCTACATCACAAAATTAAAATTCGCCTCCCCATTCCTGCTATCCGCCGAGTTTTCCTGTCCGTTGGTCTAAAGCCCATAGGCTAGGGGCGTATTGTGTCGTAGTTTTGAGTCAACAAATAAGAACAGATAAAAAAACTAACACAATAAAATAAAGACATTATGAACCATCATGAGTGTATTCAAAAGACACTCATGATAGCTTTATCATCAAATAAAAAACAAATAATTTCGATAAAAAACTCTAGTAAAAACATTCGCAGCAGCAGCTTTAATCGCAGTATCCACTTTTGCTATGGCCGCTGAAGGACCGGGTTCAAAATCAGCAAAAGCAAACGTTAACCTTTCCACAGCAGACTTTGCCCTTGGGCATTATGTTGCGGTCACTACCGAAGGTGAATCGGCAGGGGTGGAGCAGTTATTTGCCGAAGATTTCAACCGAAAGATCCAAGCTTCCAATAGGTAAAATCACAGCCGTAGCGCCGTAGTTAAACTATTGAAAAAGCAAAAAGGAGAGAAACTGAACTATGAGGTAAGCACAGACATCTTAGAAGAATCAGCTGCCTATATGGTAGCGAAAGTGACAATGAAATTTGAGAACTTCACCAAGACTGACCTGGTTACTTTGGAGCGTGTGGGAAGTGACTGGAAAATATCTAAATCAATCAATTCGTATAAATAGGAGCCATCTTAAATAAATATATGTTATGACACCACATCGATTGATGTGGTGTTTTTTCTGATAATAAGATTTTCTTTTGATTGCTAATTTTTTTAGATTTTCATATATTTGAGAAATAAACCTTTATACATGGAGCAGCGTTTTGTAGAAATTATTCAGCTTATTAAAGAATCTCAATCTAAAGCTATTAAGGCGGTAAATACCGAGTTAATGAATTTATATTGGCGTATTGGAAAGTATATTAGCGCGAGGATTGAAACTTCCGAATGGGGACAGTCGGTCGTCAAAGAATTGGCTTTTTTCATTAAGCAGCACGAACCTGAATTGAAAGGTTTTTCAGATAAGAATCTTTGGCGAATGAAACAGTTTTACGAAACTTATCGCAGCAGTGAAAGACTCTCGGCATTGACGAGAGAGTTGAGTTGGACAAATAATGTTTTAATTTTTAGTCGTACCAAGACAGTTGAAGAAAAGGAATTTTATTTGAAGCTAACTATCGAGGAAAAATATAGTTCCAGGGAGTTGGAGCGACAGATTAATAGCTCCGTCTTTGAACGCACAATGATTGGAAATGTAAAACTCTCGTCACTGCCGAGAGAATTTGAAGTCGACATTAATAAAGCGTTTAAAGATAGCTACGTTTTTGACTTTTTAAATTTACCAGAATCCTATAATGAAGGAGATCTTCAAAAAGGGCTGCTTCGTCAGATGAAAGATTTTATTCTTGAGCTAGGGCGAGACTTCCTATTTATTGACCAAGAATATAAAGTACAAGTGGGAAACTCTGACTTTTATATTGATCTGCTTTTTTTTCATAGAGGATTACAGTGCTTAGTGGCATTTGAATTAAAAGTAGATAAATTTAAGCCCGAGCATCTTGGTCAATTGAATTTTTATCTAGAGGCTCTTGATCGAGATGTTAAGCGATCCAATGAGAACGCGAGTATTGGTGTTCTATTATGTAAAGATAAAGATAGTGAGGTGGTTGAGTATGCTTTGAGCCGTAGTCTTTCACCAACGGTGGTAGCGGAATATAAAACACAATTACCGGATAAAAAGCTACTTCAACAAAAGTTACACGAATTATTTGAACAGGCTGATAATAGTGATATTTAGATTGTTATTTGCATACTAAATATCTTCGGTGCAATCACCTCCCCATTCCCACCATTCGCCGAGTTTTCCTGTCCGTTAGTCTAAAGCCCATAGGCCAGGGGCATATTGTGTCGTAGTTTTGAGTCAACAAATAAAAACAGATAAAAAAATACTAACACAATAAAGTAAAGACATTATGAAAGCATTAGTAAAAACATTCGCAGCAGCAGCCCTAATCGCAGTATCAACATTTGCAATGGCAACTGAAGGCCCTGGTTCAAAATCAGCAAAAGCAACCGTTAACCTTTCCACAGCAGACTTTGCTCTTGAACATTATGTTGCGGTCACTACCGAAGGAGAGTCGGCAGGGATCGAGCAGCTATTTGCAGCTGATTTTAGCCAGAAGATCCAAGCTTCCAACGCACAAACCCATAGTCGTAGCGCGTTGATCAAATCTTTGAAAAAACAAAAAGGCGAAAGCTTGAATTGTACAGTAACTACCGATATCATCGAAGAGTCTGCAGACTATATGGTGGCCAAGGTGACGATGAAATTTGAAGACTTTACCAAAACTGATCTAGTGACTTTTGTTCGTGAAGGCAATGTGTGGAAAGTATCCAAATCGATCAATTCGTATAAATAGTATTCTATAGCTAGTGGTGAGTCCAGTCAACCCAAGGCTGACAACTAGTGAATCATATGTTTATTTAAGGCCATGTCGTGAGATGTGGCTTTTTTATTTTTTTGGGACAATTACGTTTCACTCCCGTTTACCATTATACAAAGCAATTATAGTGATTAACAATTATCATTCAATAAACCACATTTTTTAAAGTATGACCTCTATACATCTGTTGTTATTAAACATGTCTCTATTTGAGATTATCACCTGCATGGTGTTTGTTTTAATTATCTTTTTACTTATCAGGAGATTTTTAAAAGACTAATGGAGATTTGTAATCCATGGATCCATGTGAAGATTTAATGTTTTTTTATTTTTCTTTATAAGTTAAAGAAAAATTATTGTCAAAATTACGAAACTTATTGTACATGCCTTAGTTATTTTATCGCTAACAGCAATTGTTATGGCTTCTTGTCAGAAAGAAAACAATAACAATCCATCCGTCAATAAATTAGAAAGTGATATTGTCTCCAGATTAATATCCGAGAAAGATCATGATGTCATCAGCTTGAGTTTCGGTACGCAGCTCGATTGTTGTGGGCTTTGTGTGATTAAGCATGAGCTTGAATGAAAAATACCTTAGTACCCCTTTTATAAAAGTTAGGGAATAGTACTCGATGCAATAAATGCTTACCATCCTTTAATAACATGATTGTATCATTGGCAGGATATCATTATGCAATAAAAAATGATTTTACGGCTATTTTAATTTTCCAAAACTTTACGCTCTCTACTGCGGGATTCTTTTAATTCATTAATAAAATCATTCAGTGATTCTTGCTGAACATGGTCCATTACCACAATTTTATACCAATTGTTATCTTCGTCGTGCGAATCCGGAATTAAACCAAATTTAACTGCTAGCTCTTTGGGCAAATCAGCTGATTTTATGGTAATGATATTCATATATGAGTCCCTATAAAAGCCAACTCCCAATTTTTCGAGTTCCTGACAACAGACTTCTGTCCTGTAGTTCAGAATCTTCATCTTCTCTAACCATTGATGTGGGCCATAGGTCTGCAAAATCATCCAAATTGCCACTGCGTTTGCCCCAGAGCGACTTCCACTCAACGTGGTATCCATTCCATTGACATATTTCGCTTCTTTGGTAAAAACATTGTCTATCAATCCTTTTCTCGTGATAAATATACCCGTTCCATAAGGGGCTTGGAGCATTTTATGGGCATCCATGGTAACCGATGAGACGTGTTTATTGTTGAAACCGATATTGTGGTTTTGATTGACAATTGGATAGATAAATCCCCCAAATGCCGCATCTATATGAAGTTTAAAATTAAGATGATATTTTATGAAAACTGAGGCGTAATCATCGGGATTATCAACGCTTCCAAACATGGTGGTACCTGCATTTGAAATAACGATAGCATACTTTTTGCCATTTTTCACAGCTTCAAGGACATACTTATCCAGTTGATCCTGCAGAATTTCTCTGGTATCAAAATCGACCGGAACAAGGACAAGATCAATATTCAATAAATTCGCAGCTTTATTGACTGAATAATGTGTGTCTTGCGATGCGATTAGGAAAATTTCATTACAACTGGCATTAAATGTATTGATGAAGAAATTTCTGTACATCCAACATGCCTGTATATTGGCTTCTGTACCTCCAGAGGCAACATATCCATCGCAATCTTCTTGAGATTGTAATATATCTTTACTTAAGATTTGAATGACATCTTTTTCAATATCTTGGGTGCCTTGAAAAAAAGGCTCAGATTCTCCGACAGTATGACAACCAATATGGTTAGGGTTCTGAACAATTGTCTGCAGGAAAGGAGCTTCCTTTAAAAATTCAGCCTGATCATAAAAAACTCTTCCATCCAATTTTGTTCCGGGAAGCCCTAATACAGGACTTTTGCTATAATTGATATTCTTAGCAAGTGCTTTGGATATTAGTTCTTTTTGAATCTCAACCCCAATTTTTTTCCAGTATTTATATTCTTTCATTTGGTGTTTTAAATTATTAACTTCATTTAGTCAAAATATAAAGCCGATTGTAAAAGTCATTAATTAGATGAAATTTTCAAACTGTTATTTTTAAAACAAGAAAAAAAATGATTTAGTGGATTTTTTACTGATAAATATTTGGAAAAAGGCGGAAGATTGACTTGTTGTAAGTTCAATAATCCGAAGGTATAGTTTTACATCTAGTTGAAGTCATTCAATACGAATTGATGATCACTGATCTGTATATTTTGTAACTGGGGCTAGTGTGGCTGATTATTATGCTTTGAGAATATTAAATCAAAGTAAGCAATATATTTTTGAAGGATTTAGTAATATGCCCTTAGTAATTTGAATTATTAAAATGGATACAGCCTCATATCATCAAAAACTTTTAGCACATTATGCCAAATATTTACTCAGATGTCAGGTTACTTTTTGCTTTTTCTTGCGAAAAGGATTATTCTGTTAAGAAGCCAAAACAATTACCTTGAGCTGGTGATTGCGATGGAGCTTCGCATAGGTTCTGTTGGGGTTGTGTTCGTACCTTCTTCGGAAAGCCTTCGGAGTAGGCCAATTAAGTATTTTAGGTGGATCAATCCCTGACCGGTCTTTTCCTGTTCAGAGATTGGTCAACATTTGGTCAGAGTTTGTGCAATATCTATTGATGATCCGAAGCAGGTACGAATCTGATCCGAATCAGACTCAAATTATATGTTTAATTCTGGTTTAGAAGTCACATCGGGAGATGTGGCTTTTTCCCGTCAAAGGGACCTTGTGTTTTATCGGGGCTTTTCTCTAAACATTTATCCGTAGCGTTATTTCCAATCAGAATGTTATGTTCATTCTTTTAAATCCAGCCTTGCCCCAATAGCTATATTTAATTTTTCCAGTTATTTGATTCTTAGCGATGCAACCTATATATCTGCTGTCAAGTGCATTATCCCTGCTGTCTCCCAAGACAAAAATGCTGTCTGCCGGAACAACGAAATCATTCATATTCATCATGCCATCGCTAAACTCTTCTTTACTTTTATAGATATGATGACTGTGTCCATTTGGAAATGTCTCTTCGAATTCAGCGAAGTTTATACCTTCTAAATTTCTGTCCGCAATAAATTTGGATTTACATAGCTTGTGATTTATCGAGACAATATTTTCTTTAAGAGAGATTGTGTCTTTGGGGAGACCAACTATACGATACATAAATTGTTGACCATCATCCTTAGTAAAGGTAACCAGATCTCCAATTTTAGGCGTGTTTTTTTTGTAGGCTTTTGTATCTATTATAATCCAATCGCCTTCGAGAATCGTTGGGTTATTCGCTGTGGTTTGAGCAATGTAAGATTGTATACCTATCATTTCTTTCTTGTCAAACACAAATGTCATTGTAAAGATGAGGCTGGCGATCAATGCATAATAATACCATCTGTTGTAAGTTTTCAGGACATAAAATTTTTGTCTTTTTGCATTCAGTATAGCATCCATTACTGTAAATAAAAGGAATGATATACCGATTGCCATAAAAATACTCATTCCGGCAAAGGAGGTTATCCAGCGGGTTAGAGCAAAAATTACAGGGATTAGATAACTTAGGGCGAAAAAAAGAATACCTTTCTTTATCTGTCCATTATAGAGTTGCCCTAGGCCCGGAAAAAATAAAGAAAATAAACCTGCTTTAAAAGCATTTCTAGAATGCGATTGGGGTGCGTCAATTGTCGTTAGATCTTCCATAAAAGAATAGTAGGTATAATATAGCTACAGAGCGGTAATCGACTTCCTATATACCTATATATAGGAAGCCTTTCCCAACAATTAAAATTAGTCATTTATTTTTGAATGTAGCTATATTGAAAACTTTATCAGTCGTCCTGTGTCAGATGCGTGCTATAAATTCATCCGGCTATTCCCGCCATTCACCGAGTTTTCCTGTCTGTTAGTCTAAAGCACGTAGGCCAGAGGCATATTGTGTTGTAGTTTTGAATCAACAAATAAGAACAACAGAACTAACAACATAAAATAAAGACATTATGAACTCATTAGTAAAAACATTAGCAGCAGCAGCCTTAATCGCAGTATCTACTTTCGCTATGGCAGCTGAAGGACCAGGCTCAAAATCAGCAAAAGTAAACGTTACCCTTTCAACCGCAGATTTCGCCCTTGAGCACTATGTTGCGGTAACGACCGAAGGTGAATCAGCAGGTGTAGAACAATTATTTGCTGAAGATTTCAGCCAAAAAGTCCAAGCATCCAATGCACAAAACCATAGCCGTAGCGCTTTGATCAAATCTTTGAAAAAACAAAAAGGCGAGAAGCTAAACTGTAAAGTAACTACCGACATCATCGAAGAATCTGTAGACTATATGGTGGCCAAGGTGACCCTAAAATTTGAAGACTTCACCAAGACAGACCTTGTGACTTTGCTTCGTGAAGGTAATGACTGGAAAGTTTCAAGTTCTGTGAACGCATATAAATAATTTATCGAAGTTAGTTGTCAGCTCGGTTATACCGGAAGCTGACAACTAGTGAATCATATGTTTGTTTAAGGCCACGTCGTGAGATGTGGCTTTTTTACATCAGGCTCTTTTCTCCTAAAGTTTCACTGCATCGTAGTTTTTATGCGGGTTTATATAATTTCAAAATATTCGCTTGATTCGAAAACTTGGTTGTCAATCAATATTTTTATTTTTGTCTTTCCCTTTTTGTTGACTGTAGGAACCATAAATTCCATTTCTCCAAGTTTGACAGATATAGGGCTAACCTCAATACCTCCGATCCCGATTCTGTAATAATTTGTCTTTGCACCCCGCACTTTTAATTTGACAATATCTCCAGGAGCTCCTTTGGTAGGATAGAAGCTATCTATACTCAATCCGTTTACTTTTATGACTTTACTATCAGCCTCAAAAAAAATGCCACCAGACTTTGCATAGCCTATTTTTACATTGTTATCGCCTTTTAAAAGGGTAAAAGGACATGGGAATACAAGTTCACCATTCTTGGGAAAGCCAAAATATACCTCGAAGTCACCCAATTTTATAACATATTCTTGATTAGGTAGGAAATTCCCTTTTATACGTATCGGGTCTTCATAATAACCTGTTCCAGCGTCTACAGCAGTAATACGAAGGTTTTGAACGATCAATTCGTCATTGATTTTAAGATCGCCGTATACATTGCTATTGATGGCTATAGGATACTTTCCTTCTGGAATATCACCAATATGTACCGGAATATCCTTTTCAAAATTAATCATAGCAAGATCTCCCTGATACTTTCCTACGGCTAATTTATAATTGCTATTGACCAGGTATTTGAAATAATCGAGTCCTTCAAGTTCTGTATGTCCAAAAGGGTGCACTATTTTATACTTCAGTGCTGCTGTTTTCATATCGGGAACCTCAAGATTCCATGTTTCTTTGAGGTAAATTGTATCCTGCCCCCAGATGTAGCCTAATTTATAGGAATGTCCGTTAAGCGGGAGGTAAGGGGCATAATAATTATCTTCATAACGCAATACTTTGTCACCTAAAATAATTTTGAAGTCGTGATATAAGTAATCTGATAGCCCAATGGCCTTCAACTTGATTGGATCTGTATAATAGTGTGTCCCCGGACTCGGCGGCAATAACCGCGCTGCAATTTTAAAACTTAATAAATATTGCCGAACCTCCTGATAATTTATTTTTTTTGATAACACCACGCGAGCGTCGGCCCCATGGTATAGATTTTTACTGGGCATCGTAAAAGTTAGCGATTCTTTCTCCTTGTCCAGTGTAAAAGGGATTTCATTGTTCTCACCGTTGTAGGCATCTCCGATAGAGAGTTTAAACAAATCATCTACCTGTTTAAATCTGCCTTTGATCGTGATGATATCACCGGGACTGGCATATTGTATTTTGGAGTTGTCTACCCAAATATCATTTACTGAAAAAAATACAGGTCTTCCTTCGTATGTATTTTTATCAGTCTTTACATAAAAAATATATTGATAAATTTCACCGATTTTGAAAGTCGATTGGAGGTCATAACTTATTATACCCACTTTTGCCTGTTTTCCTAAAGAGATTGTTCTGAAGGTTGTTTCTTCCCTTAATGCAATCTTAAAGCCATAGTCAAGTATCTGTTCATCATTTAGATAATGGATTTCGCCGTACAAAATGGCGTGATTGTTTCTGAGATCCCCAGCCTCTAGCGTACCTACTGTTATTGGTGTTTTATCGATTACCTGTTCATCCTTCTTACATGAACCAAGAACGAAAAATAAAAGAATTATGCAAGTGAGTTTGATAATGTGCTGCTTCATGGTCTTTGATTATTGGATTTCTAACAATGTTTTTGCTTCAACTTTTCCATAGTTAGTATCCATCCATACCTTATATTTACCCGGTTTTATTCCTTGAGGAATGTTGATTATTCGTTCATTTTCATTTAAAGTATATGCATATACCTCTTGCCCCCCAATGTAAAATTTAAACTCATTGGACAAGCCTTTACCTTCTAAAATGATAGCGTATTCACTGGTGATCTTGTGCGGACTGAAATCCGAAATAATAGGCATTTTTATTTCGATGGTTTTCTCTTCGGGGGCATAATACTTTTTGCTATCATAGTATCCATGGTAATAGGTCTTGATTTTATACTGGCCTGGTCTTAGCTGCGGTATTTTAAAGCTCACGAGATTATTTTTCAATTCACTGTTATATACCGCATTTCCGCCTGAAAATTCTAGGTTGTAACCTATTGTATTGTAAAAGTTTCCTGTTAGCTGGGCCGTATCTCCCGAAAAAAATATGTTTTGATTGATAGCGTCCCAATGTAATTTCTTCACCTCAACTTTCTTTTTGCTGGTGACAGTGGATAATCCACTTGTCAGGGTAATAGGATATTTTCCGTCCAGGAGATTGTTCGGGATAGTCAAATAGGTGCTGTTGCCGCTATTCCCGATAAATCCTATTGCAGCCGAATTGCCCACAAGTATTTTGGAGATTTCATCACCAAAATATTTATAAAAATCAATTCCTGTAGCCTCTATCATGCAGCCAGGATGGGTTAGTGTCGTTGCTAATGTGATATTGTCTGCTGAAGGTTGTTCGAGTAGGATTTCTTTATCGAAATAGATGCTATCGCGGCCATTGGCATATCCCAGTCGAAAAGATTCGCCTTTGAGGTTCGCTATTAGACGGAAAAATAGATTATTTGTAAAAGGGATGCGTTGGTCATCGATCAATAGGAATAAGTCATCCGCATAACCATATTGGGGTAAACCGATACCATTGATCTGAATCCCCTCATTAAAAGCGAAACTCTTTTTACTTGGTTCGGTGATTTTAGCGACTATTTTTGTTTCGATCAGCTGTTTTGAACTTACATATTCACGTCCGTTAAGCGGTTTTTGAAGCGTAATAGCCAATTTGTTTCCATGGTAATACCCACTTTTTGGCAGCGTTACAGCTAAAGTTGTTTTGTTATCTTTTAGCGTAAAAGCTAACCGTTGTTCGGTATTTCCGTTAGCAATTAAATAGTAATTTTCTTTAAATTGCTTAAAGTTTCCTTTGAATAATACGGTCTCACCAAGATAAGTCAATACAAGTTTGTTGTCTGTGATGTTAATATTGTCGACATTGAAACGGACAGGCTGACTTTTGTAAAAACCTTTTGCAGTCTTGACATAGAATACATATTGATAGATTAAATCCAGATCAAAAGGTTCTTTTACGGTCAAAGTAAAGTCTACTGTTTTGCCGTTGATCAATTTTTGTTTGCCAGCGGAGATCTCCTGTAGGATGGTACTTCCGGATTGTTTAGTCTCGGATAAAATAAAGCCTACATCCAAAATTTCTTCCTTATTTGAGGTTGTTATTTCACCATGCATGGTGACTTGGGAATCGGTCACTTCCGAAGGTGCTATAGCAACTACCGTCACTGGCGTGTTAATAACGACGACTTCCTCTGTTTTCTTACAGGCCGATAGCGCTGCAATTATGGAAACAGCAATTTGTATGCGTCGAATGGTTCTTTTCATAATAACTTTTCTATTGAACTTCGAAATAGTCTGGTGATAGTAGAATCGTATTTCCCCAGGCGGAGGCTGAAATACGCACTTTTCCTTTTGTCTGAAAAACCGGAATGGCAATGGTGACCTCGTCTATACTTTTTATGAGTGGGTACACTTGCGTATCGCCAACCCGGATCATATGAGCCAGGCCGATTCCTTTTCCCTTGAGCTGTACAACAGTTCCTGGCAGCCCAGTTTTTGGCGATAAACTGTCGAAAGTCATACCCAAACTTTTAAATGGCAATGCTTTCGGATGCATATACAGGCGCCATCCGGTTTCCGTAAATTCGTTATACACAATATGGAGTGACTCACTTTCTTGAAAGAATGTCTGGACCTGAAATGTTAATTTACCATCCTCGCTACATACCACTGGCATTTTAAAGAAATCGTCTCCATAAATCGTGTACTCAAATCCTTTGATGAAATTTCCAGTGAGCGTTAGGTAGTCACCCACATAGGCCTCACTTTTATCAATAGACGTCCAGTCAAACTTTTTGATCTGTATCGTTTTTGTACTTTCGATATTAAAAAATCCGTTGTCCAGACGTAATTTATATTGCCCTTCTGGAATATTCTTGATCGGTATCGAAATGGTTTCCGTGGGATAATCGCCATTTACCTCCATCTCATTAACCTGATATTTGCCGAAAAAATATTTTGTTTGGTACATATCAAAGAATGAATAGAATGAAAAACCATTGACAATAGCGTGCGTATTGGGGTGCGCTACTGCATTGACAAAATATATATCTGCAGCATTGGGGGACTGGATGATATAATCAGCGGAAAATAATACGGAGTCTCTGCCATTTTTATAGCCAATTTTAAAGCTTTTTCCCACTAGCCCTTTCAGGTCTTTGATAGCAATTTCCCGTGTGTAAGGAATTGTAATGTTTCCTAAGATTATCTGAAAAGACTTGTCATTATTCCCAGAGTATGGTAAACAGGAACCATAGAATCGTATCAGGTCAGTAAAACCATAGGTCAGTATTGCAGGTGGAACGAGTTTACCTAGTAAACTGATTTGAACCAATTGTCTGTTGAAAGAACCATTTGCTGAATTTTTCTGTAGATCTATTGTTAGCTTTTTACCATGTTGGGAGCCTTCGACATCTGGGATTTTAAACGTTAGGCTCTTACCATCTGAGGCGATTTGATAGTCAATTTGTTGGGTTTTATCTAATCTACCATATAATTTATAGTTACCATCCAGCATTGAAAAGCGACCTTTGAGACGTACTTCTTCACCCGGCATTCCCAAGATCTCCGAGGGTGATTCTACCTGCATACCATCCATCTGAAATGAATTCAATGAGCCTTTGAAGAAGCCATTTTTAGTCTTGACATAAAAAGCGTAGGAATAGACTGTATTCATGTCAAAATTTTCTTCGGGTTTATACACGAAAACAACATCTTTATCGGTCATTTTCTTACCTGCCGGAATTTCCAGCTCAGGCCTGGCATATCCGTTATTATCTTTTATGCTCAATATAAAGCCATATTCTAGAATATTGGGAAGCATAGCCATTTCACCCACCGTTCCATGGAGCACGATAGACGATTCCGTCATTTTTTCAAAGCTTCCGGTGACTGCACTTATTTGGGTACTTACAGGAGGCTCTGTCTTATTTTCTTTCTTGCAGGCCGTCAAGACGCAGCATAATATTGCTATTAACTTCACAAATTTTGTTGTCCCCGCTTTAGCGTACATTTTCATAAATTTTTTGGTTATAATAATTCAAATGCCTCTTTACATTCAATCCAATCCGTTTTGTATTGTGCACTGATGCGCACCTTGCCTTTGAAGAAGACATCCCTGGGTATAAATACTTGGGGTTCGTCTATTGTTCCACCCACTGAGATCAAGCGGACGCCACCCATAAAAATCGCACAGTAGCCCAGTCCTTTTCCCTTTAATGTGATAACGTCGCCAGGCTTGCCCGATTTTTGATATAAATCATCAAAGATAGGAGCGAGGACTTCCACTTGATGTTCGGTAGGGAATACATGCTGTTTACCATGATCATCATTGTACATCACCGTAATTTTTACTTTTCCAGGTTTAATGTTTGGGATGTCGAGTATGGCATTACCATCGGCGATCTGCAAGCTCTCATCTCCCTGATCCCCTAGTCTTGCATAATAATGATCCCCCGCGATGAAATTACCGGGAATTTTTATCTGTGCACCGTAATACCCTTTTGATGTGCTTGCTCCGCTTATTTTTAGGGACTTTACGACAATTTTTTCTTTACTTTCAAATCTGGCAAAAGGTCCCTCCATAATAAAAGGATAGCTTCCATCTGGTAGATCACTGATCGTTATTTTATCATCGCCGTTCCATGTTGCATAGTAACTGGCGCTTTTACCACCTACACTCATCGTTGGCATAAAACTATAATTATATGGAATAATACCTGTGACAGGAATCGACCGCCCTGGATGAACAAAGGATCGACGGATAGTCAGATCTGTAGGTTTTGGGGTATTAAGAGTAATCTTCTTGTCGAAAATAACGGTATCCCGTCCGTTATAGTAACCGATTCTGTAGGCCATTTTGGGCTGATCATAGATCATGTCACTCAGTAATAACTCTTGATAATAAGGGAATAGCTTATCACCAATGATGATAAAAAATGATGAAGCCCGATCGGGGGGGAGTCCCACTCCCGACAGGCGCAGGTAATCATTGTAATTATAATTATATTGCGTTGGTGGGGTGAGTGTTCCCAATATGCTAACCGATGCGAGACCGATATCGCTATTTAAATTTGTTTGGCTTTGGATTGGATTTAAATAGAAACTGAGATTTACGCCATGACGATACCCACCTGGTACAGTAAATGTTATTTTCTTGTTTGTGGCGTCGATGTTATAATCTATTTCTATGGGGCTGTTGTAGTCGCAACGAAGCTTATAGTTTTCCTTTTTTACATCTTTGAAGTCACCGCTTACTGTGATTGTCTCCCCAGCGGTTGCTAATAAGCCGGTTTGATAGTCTATAAAAACATTTGATAACTGAAACCTGACGGTTTCACCATAATAGGTACTTTTGTCCGTTTCGATATAAAATCTATATTCTCCCCGACCAGTTTCGAGGACTTCCGCTGGTGGTTCAATTTTCTTCAGTACCTTACCAATCTGAATGGTAGTTCCCAATGAATATTTTTTTTCTTCATTAGAGGTTCCAAAACCAGATTTCAATAAGAACCCATGATCCTTTATTTTTTCACTATTGAGATACAATACACGGCCCGCAAACACGAGACTCTTCTTGTTGGCAGCATCAACGCCGATAGTTTCTAATTTTAGGGGTTGATTTTCTACTGGAGTAGCTTGTTCGCTCTTTTTGCAACTAAAACAAATCATTAAAATTAAAAAAAAGAGACCAAGTGTTTTCCCTTGGGATTTATTCACCTTGCTAGGAGGAGTACTTTTCATTTTTTTATTTGGCTAAATAAGTAGTCAAAGATATAATTATTTTTTTACCTACAGTATCTCATCTGCCCATTTCCACCATTCACCGAGTTTTCCTGTCCGTTGGTCTAAAGCCCATAGGCCAGGGGCATATTGTGTCGTAGTTTTGAGTCAACAAATAAGAACAGATAAAAAAAACTAACACAATAAAGTAAAGACATTATGAAAGCATTAGTAAAAACATTCGCAGCAGCAGCCTTAATCGCAATCTCTACATTCGCTATGGCCGCAGAAGGTCCAGGTTCAAAATCAGCAAAAGCAAACGTTAACCTTTCCACAGCAGACTGTGCTCTTGAACATTATGTTGCGGTCACAACCGAAGGAGAATCAGCAGGAGTTGAGCAATTGTTTGCTGAAGATTTCAACCAAAAGATCCAAGCTTCCAACGCACAATCTAACGGCCGTAATGCAGTTGTCAAATCTTTGAAAAAACAAAAAGGAGAGAAACTGAACTGTGTGGTAAGTACCGACATACTTGAAGAGTCGGCGGACTACATGGTTGCCAAAGTAACTTTGAAATTTGAAGACTTTACCAAAACTGATCTAGTGACTTTGGTTCGTGAAGGTAACGACTGGAAAGTTTCAAGTTCTGTGAACGCATATAAATAATTTACCGAAGCTAGTTGTCAGCTCGGTCATATCAGAAGCTGACAACTAGTGAATCATATGTTTATTTAAGGCCACGTCGCGAGATGTGGCTTTTTTACGTCAAAAGGGCCTGATTTTCATCAGACCCTTTCTCTTAGCGTTTACTTGTACAGTAATTTTTATGTTTCCTATCGTTTCCTCTTTTATGTTTCGTCATCCAATGTGTTTTGAATACTATTGGATTTTCACTGCACTACGCCAATTTTTATGTTGAACCTTTCTTTCGAAAGGTAGCTTGTGGCCGTTTGTATAATAAGAACATTAACCAGTTTAAAATAGTTTTATCATTCCTGTTTTTTTTTGATAAATTGAGTTTACCTTAACATGAAAAAGGGTACGATGGTTTCAAATTAATAGATTTTGAGCAGTATGGAACAATATGATATTAAACGGTTAACCGATAGATTTGAACGTGGAGAAACATTCAAATTTCTTTTCTTTTGGGGACATACAAATATACAAAATCAAGAGGTCGGAAAATTTGTTTTCAGCCAATGGTATGAAAGTCCGTTTATAGTTGATAATATAACTTATAGGACTGCAGAACATTGGATGATGGCCCAAAAAGCATTACTTTTCGACGATAAAAAGAGCTTTGAGAAAATTATAAATTGTAATAAACCAGGCGAAGCCAAAGCGTTGGGAAGGGAAGTTATAGGCTATAATGATCAGATTTGGAATGAACAAAAATTTGAGATCGTTAAGAATGGAAACATACACAAGTTTAATCAACATCCAGACCTAGCAGAATATCTGTTAAAAACAGAAAATAGAATTCTTGTCGAAGCAAGCCCCGTTGACACCATATGGGGTATCGGGCTGTCACAAGATGATGTTGATATCGAAAACATATATTGTTGGCGGGGACAAAATTTATTGGGTTTTGCATTGATGGAAGTACGGGATTTTCTACGCCAATTTGGACAATTCCAGACACTTCCAAATGCCAAGCAGCCGCCTTGGTCTAAGTTTCCTGATAAGGATAATATGGATATGTTTTGGAGGATGGGGGTAGGGGAGGAGTATTTGATAGAATTCGGTGGTTATTATGATTATCTGTCTGAAAGAGAACAAACGATATATCAACTAACCCACCCACGACCTTACGTATGGAGGAATTTTTATAACTGAAAAAGCTACAGTTGAAAATCTTTATTCATCTGGCCATTCCTGCCATTCACCGAGTTTTCCTGTCTGTTAGTCTAAAGCCCATAGGCTAGGGACGTATTGTGTTGTAGTTTTGAGTCAACAAATAAGAGCAATATTACTAACACAATAAAATAAAGACATTATGAACTCATTAGTAAAAACATTCGCAGCAGCAGCTTTAATCGCAGTATCCACTTTTGCTATGGCAGCTGACAAACCAGTATCGAAATCCGCAAAAGCAGCCGTTAACCTTTCTACAGCAGACTTTGCTTTACAGCATTATGTTGCGGTAACTACCGTAGGCGAGTCAGTAGGCGTAGAGCAGATATTTGCTACCGATTTCAGCCAAAAAGTTCAGGCTTCCAATGCACAAATCCACAGCCGTAGCGCCTTGATCAAATCCTTGAAAAAACAAAAAGGCGAGAAACTGAACTGTCAGGTAAGCACGCAGATCATCGAAGAGTCCACAGATTATATGATAGCCAAAGTAACGATGAAATTTGAGAATTTCACCAAGACTGATCTGGTTACCTTGGAGCGCGAGGGAAGCGGCTGGAAAATATCCAAATCGATCAATTCGTATAAATAGAATTTTACAACTGGTGGTTTGCCAGTAATAAAAGACAAACCATTAGTGAATCATATGTTTATTAAGGCCACGTCGTGAGATGTGGCTTTTTTACGTCAAAAGGGCCTGATTCTCATCAGACCCTTTCTCTTAGCGTTTATTTGTACAGTAATTTTTATGTTTCCTATCGTTTCCTCTTTTTTGTTTCGTCATCCAATGTTTTTCAGGACTATTGGATTTTCACTGTACGACGCCAATTTTAATGTTGGTCCTTTCTGTCGAAAGGTAGCTAATAGTCGCTTTGTGTAGTAAGAACAGTAGCGGATCTGAAATAGTTTTAAAAATAAATATTTCGATACTTTAAATTGACATGTTTGAAATAAGCTTATACATTTTAGAAATTTCGATCGAAATTTCTAATCCAAATATCTCCGCGCCATTTTTTCTATCAGCAATTTGATATCATCATAGCGTGCGAGATTCAGAAGCCAATCTTCAGGTATACCTTCCAAGCCATAGTACAAACCAGCTAATCCACCCGCAATCGCAGCTCCGGTGTCTGTATCTTCGCCAAGGTTGATAATAGCTAATACAATATCCTTATAATTGTCTTTCTCCATAAAACACCATAGGCTTGTTTCTAAACTATCAATCACATATCCACTAGACCTTAGTTCGATATATGATTTAGATCGAATGTCATGTAAAATCGTACTTTTAAAATGAATTATTTCCGACTCAGGGAAATTGCTGTCCGCCCAGAATTTTGAAACTTGATTTCGCATTTCAGCGTAAGCCTGCTCTTTGGCCAAACCTAGCAAAATGAGTTCGGCTAATTTAAGATAGATAAAACATGCCATCGCAGCGCGCACGTGCTTATGTGTTAGCGCTGAAATTTCCCAAATTTTCTCGAATTGTTCCGAGGGACTAAGTCCTTTTATTTCAAATAAAAGAGGCAATATTCTCATTAATGAACCATTGCCATTGTCTTGTTCTCTTGCCCGATATTTTAGCGCATTTAGCTCTCCGATTTGCCCAGATTCGATAATACCTTTAAGCTCACCGATTGATTTAGCCGTGGTGATACCAATATCAAAGACTTCTTCTCTTGCTGTCCACAGCTTACCTTCCTTCCAAGCTATAAATTTTTTGGAGACATCCACCAAATCATATCCACCTAACAGCGAGTCTGCAAGACACAAGGTTAAGGATGTATCATCCGACCAGGTCCCCATAGGTTGATTATGGCTGCCAAATCCGATCATTTCAGTAGCTGGATTTTTTAGCATATCTTCTTTCGACCTGAATTCAAATGGTACACCAAATGCATCACCAACCGCAATGCCAAACAATGCGCCATACATTTTATTTTTCGCTTGACTAGCAGATGTATTAGACTGTATGTTCATAAATAATTTGATCGTTGATTCTTATCAATATAATAAAAAATATTCACCTCCCCATTCCCATCATTCACCGAGTTTTCCTGTCCGTTGGTCTAAAGCCCATAGGCTAGGGGCGTCTTGTGTTGTAGTTTTGAGTCAACAAATAAAAACAACAGAACTAACATTATAAAAAAGACATTATGAAAACTCTAGTAAAAACATTCGCAGCAGCAGCCCTAATTGCAGTATCAACTTTCGCTATGGCCGCTGAAGGACCAGGTTCAAAATCAGCAAACGTTAACCTTTTCACAGCAGACTTGGCTCTGGGTCACTATATTGCGGTAACCACCGAAGGTGAATCGGCAGGGGTGGAGCAGTTATTTGCAGAAGATTTCAGCCAAAAAGTTCAGTCGGCAAATGCAAAGACCAACAGCCGGAATGAAGTCGTTAAATACTTGAAAAAACAAAAAGGCGAGAAGCTAAACTGTATGGTAACTACCGATATCATCGAAGAGTCAGCTGACTATAGGATTGCTAAAGTAACTTTAAAATTTGAAGATTTTACCAAAACTGACTTGGTGACTTTGGTACGCGAAGGTAATGACTGGAAAGTGTCTGGATCAATAAATGCTTACAAATAATTTACCGAAGCTAGTTGTCAACTCGGTCATATCGAAAGCTGACAACTAGTGAATCATATGTTTATTAAGGCCACGTCGTAAGATGTGGCTTTTTCTGTTTTCGGGGTAGCAAAAGTATAGACTTTTCGGTTGTTCAGCTTTACCGACAACATAGCCTTAGTTTCCCTTATTTAGACTCTTGATGACGCCTAAGTTTGTATAAGAATTTAAAACAAAAACATTATGGCAAAAGAATTTCTTATTAAAAAGACAATGGCAGATATGCGCAACTTATGTGCATGTGAAATTTCCGAATTACAAGATGGTGTCTATCTCGGTGTGCAGCTTCTAGGCTATTATCAGGCAGGAGACACACCCGCGCCAATAGAATATTATCTTTCCACTACACCAGATGCTGACAATAGTGGTAGTATTATTGCAACTGGGGGAATCAAATTAGAACATCGATTTCTAGAAGCGGTTAACCCACTTTACTTTGGCGCAAAAGCAGGGTTAGATACCGATGCAACTCCGTTTATACAGCAAATTTTTAATTCCGGCTATAGAAGCGTGGAAATAAGCTGCCAATTACTTGCAGATTCCTATTTGGGACTACCTGATGCAACAATACAACGCTATCCCTCACATCGGATTATAGGTAAAGGGGGATCGGTGCATTTGACCAATAATGTCAATGACGGCTGGATAACTTCTCAATCTTCATTATTAAATCCCGGTTCAACAGACAATTTGTACACAGGTAAAGTCTTTATCGACAATTTGGTCGTAAGAAATGCAGGTGCGGATATTGGAAACGTAGTAGATGGAACACCTTTGTCGGGTACATTCGTAGATGGAGATTGGATCTATAATGTTTTTATAACCAAGTGTTCTTTTTTTAGGGTTAAGCATGTTATCAAATCCTATAAAGAAAAGAGACCCCTTAACACAAATGCTTATCAGAATGGGTATTTACAATCGGTTACGATTATAGGTAACATATTCGAACAAGTCGAAAGAATAGTTGACGCTTATCGATGCTTTAACTTTACCTTTAAAGATAATATGTGTGAAGGCTGTCTATCGGGAATCTGGTTTAAACACATAGACGGGAAACCTACTGTAAATGTTGCTCGGATTGTAGATAACATATTTGAAGGTGGTGGAGTTTTTTTGTACTCTGGGCCAATAGCTGGCGGAAAAGTCTCCGGAAATTATTTCGAAGGTAATGATAAACCTGAGATAAAAACCTACAAAGCTCATTTGTATTTCAAATTCGGATCGGGAACAAATTACATGGGCCTAGCTATTGATAACAACAACTTTCAATCGAACGAAGAGCAGAAGGTTGATGTTGAGTTTTCCGATATCAAGTTTGATGGAAATTTTACGACAGATGCTGAATATTTAGGCAATGTAAGTATCCGTAACAATAACTCCAATTCCTATTCTCTCGTTGAGCCACAATCCCGGATTAAATTTTATGAAGGGAACTCCATTACTGCTGATATGTATGCTAGATCCCGAACGGTTGTGAGTCCGACCCAAAGTCGTGTTTCGTTTCAGCGAAAAAGACAAGAGCTATTGAGCTCAACCTCAATTTCTTCAGATGGTCATGTGATTGCTAGAATAAATGTTGCCCGAATTAAAAGTTTGATGACCAGGCAGGAAGACAGGACTTCGAACGGAACGATTAATATTATGTTATTAGCCAAAACTTCTGGAATGATAACGATCGGTGCGACATTAGCGATTGTGGATTTTTTGATTATGCCCGCATCAGAAGGAATGAGTTCTGGAGCGATTGATGACGTATACTATAAGTTTAAATTGCGTAGTGTACTTAATATAGATGCCGGGAAGCCGATAAATTCAAATTTTAGTGGTGCAACAACTAAAGCCCATTTCAATGAGGATACGGCAGTGCTTACAGCTGTGCCGGACGGCGATTTTGTAAAGTTAATACTATCTACATTTGTAGCACCATCAATCGACAACTTTGGCAAGGCTGATCGACTGCTGTCATTTCAGACCATTCAGATCAACGCCAGCAATAATTCTTATAATGTAGGTTATCCTGTACTTTAATAAAAAAATAGGGGCTGGTAGATCTACTGGCCCTATTTTTTTACTTTATTTTAAGATCATTCCCATATTATCCTTCGCCCCTTTATTCCTGCCATTCACCGAGTTTTCCTGTCTGTTAGTCTAAAGCCCATAGGCTAGGGGCGTATTGTGTTGTAGTTTTGAGTCAACAAATAAGAACAACAAAACTAACACAATAAAATAAAGACATTATGAAAGCATTAGTAAAAACATTCGTAGCAGCAGCCTTAATCGCAGTATCAACGTTCGCTATGGCGGCAGAAGGCCCAGGCTCCAAATCAGCAAAAGCAAACGTTAACCTTTCTACAGCAGACTTTGCCCTTGAGCATTATGTTGCAGTTACGACAGAAGGCGAGTCGGCAGGCGTAGAGCAATTATTTGCCGAAGACTTTAGTCTAAAAGTTCAAGCTTCCAATGCACAAAGCCATAGCCGTAGCGCGTTGATCAAATCTTTGAAAAAACAAAAAGGAGAGAAGCTGAACTGTGCAGTAAGCACCGAAATCCTTGAAGAGTCAGTAGACTATATGGTGGCTAAGGTGACCTTGAAATTTGAGAATTTCACCAAGACTGATCTGGTTACCTTGGAGCGCGAGGGAAGCGGCTGGAAAGTATGCAAATCGATCAATTCGTATAAATAGGAGCCATCTCAAATAAATATAAATGTTGTAGAGCCATGTCGAGAGATGTGGCTTTTTTACGTCAAAAGGGTCTGATTCTCATCAGACCCTTTCTCTTAGCGTTTATTTGTACAGTAATTTTTATGTTTCCTATCGTTTCCTCATCCAATGTGTTTTGAATACTATTGGATTTTTACTGTACGACGCCAATTTTTATGTTGAACCTTTCTCTCGAAAGGTAGCTAGTAGCCGCTTTGTATTGTAAGAACAACTGGCGATTTAAAATAGTTTTATCGAAGTAAATTATATTTGATAACTTGAGTTGACTTATTCTATAGCGCACGTTAGATGTATGAATTAGAGAGTAAATTAATAATATGAAAAAAAATACAACACTATGGATTATTATAAAGTATTCTTCAATACTAGTTGCTTTTTATATAGTTTTGGACCTTATTAGTGGGGAAATTAAGTTTTCTGAAATTCCGCTACATATACTTAATCTTATCATACGCCTTTTTGTTACTGTATTTATTTGCTATATTTTATTTTATATGGTTGTCAAATTATTTCGGCTTAAATAATGGAAAAATAGAAAGCTCCAAAAATCTGAGAGAATTTATTAAATGAACTCGATGCAGATCAAGCTTCAGATAAGAAAACAACAAATTTTATAACAAATATTGACAGCAAATGATTTGGGGATCTATAGTTGTAAACAGAATTGGTAAGGCTACACATTTCATTTTTAAAAATTTATACTCTATTGTGGTGTATAGAAAGGCAATTTCATGGAAGGAAGTGACTAAACCGGCTTCAGAAGATTTTTTTGATGTAATTCCTCTTGAAATATTTTATAATATTTTGGGTGGAGCTGTCTTGGTCGCTTTGCTTATTTTTTTGGAACAGTACTTATAAAAGACAAGAAGTCCTAATATTCATAGTCGTTTCATCAGTTACTGAACAATTTTGAAGAAAACACCATTTTGTAGTGCCCCCAAAAAGTTAGACACTTTTTGGGGGCATTTTTATGAATTCGCGGCAGCAGCCCTGATTATAGTTCTAACTTCGCTATGGCAAGTATTAAAACAATATCAAAATCTGAAAAAGCAAATGTTAAGCTTTCCACTGAAGACTTTGCCCTGGAGCATCTCGTCATACGACTTTTTGTTTGCATTTTTATTGCCTTTATTGTCCATTTTATTATCGTTAAACTAATTCGATTTAAATAGATTTTAAGTTACAATATAGGCAGAATACGATATCAAATTGCTAATAGATGCTCTTTAAAAATGGTTGTTTTCTCAATTGCTGTTCGTATTGTTCTTTGCTTATAAATGGCCATAGTTCATAATCTCCAGAACGCTTAAATTCTTCAAACTGCTCTTTCCGCTCATTTAGTTTTACATTATAATGTTGTCCCAAACTCAGGGCAGTAAATAACAAGTCTTTAAATGAAAACCGTAATAGCGGATTTATATGATCAAAATAAGGCCACTCGTACTCAAAATCTGAATTTAGAAATAAAATAAAACGAGCAATGTCTTTCAGTTCTTTATCAGAAAACTGGTATTTGCCAGAAAGTTTATGATTTTCTAAGTCGCTATATAAACACCAGCTTAATTCGAGCATTGGTCTTATGATAGGATCATCAAATTTGGCTTGTTTTGAAGAATAATAATGTTCAGGAAGATAACCAAAGGAAACATTATCTAATATCTCCTCTTCAAACTCATCATTGCTAATAAGCCCGATGGTTAAATGTCTTAAATGGTACGCAAGTACCTTTCTGCGTGCTAAGTCAACCATATCAGAACGTTTTCTTAAAGATAAGCAAATATTCATTTGTTAAGATGTTAAGCAAACTTCACCTCCCCATTCCCACCATTCACCGAGTTTTCCTGTCCGTTGCTCTAAAGCCTGTATGCTAGGTGCGTATTGTGTTGTAGTTTCGAGTCAACAAATAAGAACAACAAAACTAACACAATAAAATAAAGACATTATGAAAACTCTAGTAAAAACATTCACAGCAGCCTTAATCGCAGTATCGACATTCGCTATGGCCGCTGAAGGACCAGGTTCAAAATCAGCAAAAGCAACTGTTAACCTTTCCACAGCAGACTTTGCTCTTGAACATTATGTTGCGGTAACCACCGAAGGTGAATCAGCAGGCGTGGAGCAATTATTTGCAGAAGATTTCAGCCAGAAAGCTAATGCAACTACCAATAACCGTGACGAGGTCGTTAAATTCTTTAAAAAACAAAAAGGGGAGAAGCTAAACTGTACGGTAACTACCGACATTATCGAAGAGTCAGCCGATTATATGGTCGCAAAGGTAACTTTGAAGTTTGAAAACTTTACCAAGACTGACCTTGTGACGTTGATGCGCGAAGGCAATATGTGGAAAGTATCCAAATCAATCAATTCATATAAGTAGTATCTCTTTACTGGTGGTTTGCCAGTCATAAAAAGGCAAACCACTAGTGAATCATATGTTTATTAAGGCCACATCGCGAGATGTGGCTTTTTCTGTTTTTTGAGATGACAAGATAGCGACTTTTCGGTTGTTCCGCTTTACCGATTACATAGCCTTAGTTTCCCTCATTTTGACTCTTGGTGAAGTCTAAGTTTGTGTAAGATTTAAAAACACAACATTATGGCAAATCAATTTCTTATTAAAAACACTATGGCAGATATGCGCGCGCTATCTGCGGCAGAAGTCACAGCATTAACCAACGGTACGTATAATGGCGTACAGCTTTTAGGCTATTACCAAGCAGGAGATACACCTGATCCGATTGATTACTACCTATCTTCTACAACAGTTCCTGATGACGGTGGTAGCGTTATCCTTGTGGGAGGAGGGGTACTTGAACACAATTTTGTGGGAAATGTAAACATTCGGTATTTTGGTGCAAAAGGAGATTTTATTCAGGATGATACCCAAGTAATACAAAAAGCATTAACCTATTCTAATAAAGATGGGATCTCATCAGTTTACTTTCCAACGGGACATTATCTTATCACCGATACCTTAATTCCCCCGAGTGATTGTATGTTATATGGAGACGGTAATAAATCCCATCTCGAATTTAAACACGAACCTTTTTCTATTTCGGGGACTGTAAAATGGATGTTTAGGTTATTTAATCACAAGAATATTTCATTCCAAAACTTGCAATTGGATGGAGGAGCAACGACTAACAGGCTCCCTGTATCACCTACAAATCCTATCAGCAAATGGAATGTTAATGGTGCAGAGTTTTTGATCTATTTTAATCCGATCTGTGACGGAGCGGTGGATAATATTAGTATTACCAATTGCTCCATCAAACGCTCATGGAGCTCGGGGATCCAGAGTTATGGCAGATCCGCAGAATGCTATCCGCATCCGTTGACAACCAATATCCGTATTACGGACTGTTATTTCACTGAGACCGGTCATCATGGAGTCGGATTTAATGAGGTAGCTAATGCGACTGTATCCAACAATAATTTTGTCAATGTAGGCCGATGCATGCCAGAGCCAACAAATATGTATGGCAGCGGTCTAGCTGTCGATTGTTCAGGCGGATGTCAGGATATTGTTGTATCCAATAATACGGTAGATGGTGCCGCTGGAGGTTTTAAATGCGAGAGTCATATTGTTTCAGTTAGCGCTAGTTTTCCGGATGGTATTAATTATTCACGTCGTATAGTTTTTTCTAACAATACGATTAAAAATCTCTATTTGGATTCCGCCATGGGGACTTCTAATTTCTTTATCATTTTCTACGGAATTAGGTTGGCTGGTGACAGTTGTATTGCTACCAACAATACTATTGTTAAACCACAAGGACATGGAGTTCTGATTTCCAGTAATGGTTCCAATTGTACTGTGTCCAACAATAAGATTATTGAAGCTCAGCGAAGCGGTATTGAAGTAGGTTCCAGTGAGGGCTTTAATACAATTTCAGATAATCGTATTATCAAACCTGTATTGCAGGGAATCACCGTAAATGGCAACAATACGCTTGTCAGTGGCAACATGGTTACCAATGCTGGCAATACAGGCATCAGATTGCTCAAAGGTGATAATTGTCAATTTATTGGCAATACAGTAGTCGATTCGGTTGGGGATGGTATCAGTGTGATACCTACTGGCACATTTACTTGCAATCATATTGATGTTGTTGATAATGTGTGTTATGATTCTCGTACAGGTACTGATCGGACTCAGGTTACAGGAATTAGCGCAAATGCTGGCTCGGTGACCAATGTTAAATCTGTAAACAATAGATGCTTTAACAATATCAATACCCAGGTGTCCGTTGCTAATAGTGCCAGGCGGAATCAAGAGATCGGCTCGAATGCATGGCAGACGCAGACTAGTAATGGAGTTGCTAGCGTCGCTGGAACATGGCAGGTAGGAGATGTGCTTAAAAATGTCAATGCTGTGGTGCAGCATACCGATCCACAATTGAAATACACCTACGGCTGGTATAACAACGCCCCAGACGGACGGAATTTTATACCTTTTGGTTTTCTAGGCGAGTATACTGGGCTAGGCAGCCCTGAGGGTGTCGTAACAGCGAGACAAGGATCTCGATATAATGAAATTAATGAATCAGGTATATCCTCCATTTGGATTAAAAGAACTGGAGGAGGAAATATTGGATGGATTAATGTTTTTCAAAATGCAGCTCCTGCAAATAGAGGTCTGGTATCACAATCCGCAGGCGTGGCCAATAGTGTATTGCCCAATGCCACGGATCTTGCTTCGGCGATTGCATTAGTCAATGACCTAAAGGCTATCTTAAACAATAAGTTGCAGTCCGATCGTAATAGTGGACAACAAGCAAGTTAATTGCACATAAACATTTAACCCCATATCTCATGATATGGGGTTAAGAGTCAAAAGGGCCTGATTCTCATCAGACCCTTTCTCTTAGCGTTTATTTGGACAGTAATTTTTATGTTTCCTATCGTTTCCTCTTTTTTGTTTCGTCATCCAATGTTTTTAAAGACAATTGGACTTTCACTGTACGACGCCAATTTTTATGTTGAACCTTTTGTTCGAAAGGCAGCTTGTAGCCGTTTTGTATAGTAAGAACAACAGTCAATTTGAAATAGTTTTAACAGCATATTTTTTTTTAATACTTTTAGCTGAGTTCAATGAAAGATTAAAATGAAACGTATCAATCTAAAGGCGAGAATCAAACGGAATATGTTGGATACGTTATCCGGAGAAAATTATAGAGATGAGAATAGTGAAATAATTCGATATCTAAATAATCTAGGTGCAGATATTTTGGTTGGGATCGAACGGGAGGATGGCGTTTATACGTTAATTGGCACAGAAACGATCTATTACATGACGTCTTTAATGGTACAAGAAAAACTTTCCATTAAAGACTTCTTGTATATTTTACAGGCAACTGCAATGACAAATGGAAAAATGGCAACTTATGAGTTTATCAAAATTAACAAAAATGCAAGTGTTTGGGTAATGAATACCCAAGTTATGAATGCTTTATGGAACACTATGCTATTACTTGATCGGCTGGATCGCTAATGAAAAAGTCACTATACAAATTGAAAATTAGTAAGAGAAACAAACTTTTATAAAATTAACACAATGCAGAAGAAAAGAATCCGATGTTTAATAAAGTATGAAAATGTTGCACCAGATGTCTTTAACTATAAAGTTTTTTTTCCGTTAACAGGCGGCTGGAGCAATAATAGCTTAGTTACTTGTACAAATTGTGGGGAATTGTTTGTAATTGACTGGGAAAATCCAGAAACGGAAAATCTAAGTGTAAAACAAATTGCTGGTTCAACTTTATGTCCAACTTGTAATGTTGTTTTATCTTTGTATTTGGCAGATTACCCTGCTACAATAAGAATTTCAGAAAATCAATTTGTTAGTTTTAATATAGAAGCTATTTCCAATCAAGATGAAGGATCGGAGATTGTAGAATTTTATGAATTAAGACCATCGCAAAAAGACCTAAACTAAACTAACGAAAATTGATCAGGCTGAATTTTTTCACCTCCACATTCCCATCATTCACCGAGTTTTCCTGATCGTTGGTCTAAAGCCCCTAGGCTAGGGGCGGATTGTGTTGTAGTTTTGAGTCAACAAATAAGAACAACAGAACTAACACTATAAAAAAGACATTATGAAAACTCTAGTAAAAATATTCACAGCAGCAGCTTTAGTCGCAGTATCAATTTTTGCTATGGCATCTGAAGGACCGGGTTCCAAATCAGCAAAAGCAAACGTTAACCTTTCCACAGCAGACTTTGCTCTTGAACATTATGTTGCGGTAACAACCCAAGGAGAGTCAGCAGGAGTAGAGCAATTATTTGCTGAAGATTTCAGCCAAAAAGTTCAATCGGCAAATGCACAAAGCCATAGCCGTAGCGCGTTGATCAAATCTTTGAAAAAACAAAAAGGCGAAAGCTTGAATTGTACAGTAAAAACTGACATTATCGAAGAGTCCACAGATTATATGGTGGCCAAAGTAACGATGAAATTTGAGAACTTTAGCAAGACTGATCTTGTCACTTTGGTTCGTGAGGGGGATAGCTGGAAAGTATCCAGTTCAGTCAACTCCTATAAATAGTATCCAATAATTAGTTGTCAGCTCGGTCATATCGAGAGCTGACAACTAGTGAATCATATGTTTATTAAGGCCACGTCGTGAGATGTGGCTTTTTTTATGTCCTAATATTTTGATTCTGAACAAAAACGATTACTGTTTTTGCATAATCCCATATTGTTTATTTTGATTATTCTCGATCTTTTGGCCAGCATAGGTTTCAAAAATGTATTTCGTAGTTGCTTTCAGTGAGCGCCTAGGTTGAATGGGGTGATAACCCGGAGCGGTAAAAAACTCGATTTCGTTGTCAATCTTCGAATACCAAATATTACCAATATCTTTTACTCCTAGCGTATCGGGTCTGGTAATTTTACGGAAGTGTTCCAGCTTTGCTTTATCTAGTCCAACTACTTGATAACGTTGTGTTTGATCCTGACAGTCCGCTTGGATATATCTCTCCCCGTTCCAGCACATGCATTCTTCAGGCGTTAAATAATGCACTGCAAAAAAAATGGCAATAATCAGCGAAGCAATCCCCGAAAATCTTAGCGCATATTTATTATTTCCAATAAAAGATTTTTTTTCTGGTTCAATGGTAATCTTTTCTCCTTGATCCAATTCTTCTGAGACAACTGCCTGATCATTTTCACTTAGCAATATTTCATCTATTTCGTTATTTTCCTCTTCATCTGTAGCGTTGGAATGATTGTTTTCATCTTTCTTAATTGTTGTTTCAATTGGCAGTTCTTCATTGTTGGTTAGATCATTTGAACTAGAATCTTTGCCGTCATCTATACAATCTTCTTTATTTGCCTTAAAGTCTTTTGATCCTTCGTCTTGAGGTAAGTCATGTTTGCTTGAATTCGTTGTATCGGATTGAAGTGAATTCCAATAATCAAAATTGTAAGGCCGCGGCTGAAAATTAATTAGTATCGCAAGAAATTTTACAACATCTCGTTCAGGGCTACGTATTGTATCCCCGATTATAAAATTTCTTAATGCTCTGAATTTATCTGTTTCCGAATCTTTTACTATTTCCTTGAGCGGCTTACCAAGTTGCTTTTGCTTTTTCTTTTCATCTTTTTCTCTGAAATAATCAATGAATACTGTTTCATCCTCGGTAGATAGTCCTCTATCGAAACATTGCATGGACCAATTCTTAAGATCTCCCGTCGAAGGCCATTCGCGGGAAAAATCAAGTCGTCTGTTCTCTTTTAAATCTAGGTAGCCGTCTCTTACAGCCTTTTGAAAATACTCAAACATGATTCCAAAATTAACATGTATCCATTATTGGAAAATACGGGAAACCGTACTCAAAAACATCTTAAAAACCATCTTGATTATTTGGAAAATTTTGGAAAACCGTTGAAAATTTCTGAAACATTTTGAAATGTCATGAAGCATTGGAAACGTTTGATAAAAAGGGTTTTAACGGCTATAACTTTGTTTTCGAAATCAGATGATAGTCGATTAGTTTATGAGGCTAAGATACTAAACAGATTTCACAATGAGAAGATCTCGCGGTAGACATTAGCCGGTTTGGGAAGCAGCTTCTGCCTCCCGCGAGTGACACTCTTACTTCCCAAAAAATTCAGAAGGCCTTCTGAAATCAATGCAGTAACCCCATGCGTGGTGCGTGGGCCTGCCAAGGTTTTACATTCTAATTTTTTGAGTTATGTGGAGTTTAATATTATATTTTTTGTTTGGAATCGGCCAGCCCTCTAATTCACAACCAAACACTGGTGCACCAACGGTACAGACGGCAGATGAACCTCCATCGGATGGTGATGGTGGAGATAAAGGCAACCCACCGCCAGATAAATAATTGTTAATGTCTATAATTCAAAGAGCTGATGAATTCAGCTCTTTTTTTATTTGGAATTGTTTAGGTGGTGTTTTTTGAATAAATTCGAAAAAAACTTAGCCGTGCAAAAATCTGTTTTACTTTTGCTATTCACGTTGTTGATTTTTTCCTGTTCGCGAAATAAAGATGAAAAAATTATCAAAACCGTAAATAATGATTACGATAAAGCATTTGCTTTCTTCAAGCAGGGCCAAAAGGACAGTTCTTTCTTTTATTTCGAACTTGCCAAAGACCAATACTTGAATTCAAATGATAGTTTGGGTACTGCTAGATGTTTAGTTTTTATTGGATTACATCAATATGATGAGGGAGACTTTTTCGGGGCACAAGAGACGTCGTTATCGGCAATTCGTTTTATTGGTAATAAGCAAAAAGATTCATTATTATGTTATGCCTATAATACAATTGCAAATGCTTCAGATGAAATGAATCAATACGACCAGGCCATCCCATATTACCAATTAGCTATTAAGTATTCTTTTAAATCTATCAATACTCTAATCTATAAAAATAATCTTGCTGTCTGTCTCAGAAATGCTAAACGTTATTCTGAATCCATTAAATTATCTACGGAAATAATATCGAAGGTAACCAAAGGCACAAATGAATATGCTAAATTTTTAAACAATCTTGCCAAGACCAAATGGATGGCTGATCCTTCCTATAATCCAGTTCCTTGGTATCAAAAAGCCTTAGAGATACGTATCAAACAAAAAGACTTATGGGGACAAAACTCTAGTTATGCCAGCTTAGCAAAATATTATGATGGTAAAGACACTGATTCATCTATTTATTATTTAAATAAGCAATATAAAATTGCGCTGGAAATTAATAGTCCTGATGATGAATTGAATGCTTTACGTGGGTTAATTCAGTCCAATGCACTTTATTCTGAACGCTATTTACAGCGCTATTTGGCATTAAACGACAGCATCCAACAAGCCCGAGCCGCTGCCAAAAATCAATTTGCTCTTATCCGTTATGAAGTCGAGAAAAACAAGACCGAGAACCTGAGACTCGAAAAAGAGAATGCCCAAAAGCAATACCGCTTGACCAGGCAACGTGTTATTACCGGGACCAGTGTATTTTTGCTTTTGCTAGTTATAGGTGGTGGAACATTTTGGTACAAGCGCCGCAAGCAACGACTTGAACTCGAAGCAGAGAATAAGGTCAAAGAAACCCAACTTCACCTTTCTAAGAAGATACATGATGTTGTGGCCAATGGTATCTATCGCGTGATGAGCGAAATCGAATATAAAGAGGACATCGATCGGGAAGGAATGCTCGATAAGCTGGAGCATATGTACAATCAGTCACGCGATATTTCACATGATGTCGAACAGAAGACCATTACCGAAATTCCCTATAGTGAACAGATTGCCGAATTACTCAAATCATTCGCTGCTGACCACCGCCGTGTATTCATTGCTGGAAACGAGACTGAGCAGTGGACTAACGTCGGCAAGCGAATCAAGGACGAGATCAAGCACGTGCTTCAGGAATTGATGGTCAATATGAAAAAACATAGCCAGGCCGATCAGGTCGTGGTACGGTTCGAAACATCAGGACAGCAACTGAAAATAGTGTATAAAGATAACGGCATTGGCATGCCACAGGAAAAAACTCAAGGAAAAGGTCTGTCCAATACGGTTTCCCGTATTGAAAGCCTCGGTGGTGAAATTATCTTTGTCAGTGAACTGGGAAAAGGACTCAGCGTTACGACCAATATCCCATTAGTATAAAAGATAATAATGTATGTTTAAAAAAGTACTCATTGCCGAAGACCATGATACAGAAAATGTTGCGGTGCAAATAACACTTCGCGATCTTGGTGTGCACAATCCAAAGTATGTTTATTATTGCGACCATGCGCTTACCTGGATCAAGAATGCCATCCGTGATGGAGAACCTTATGATTTGCTCATTACGGATATCGAATTTGAGGATGACGGTAATTTCCAGGAGATCAAGGATGGTCTAGCTTTGATCAAAGCTGTTAAAGAGATACAGCCAGATATCAAAACCATTATCTTCACTGGTAAGGATAGATCAATTGCGATCAACGAAATGTTTAAGTCTAGTCAGATCGATGGCCATGTTATTAAAGCTCGCCGTGGAGGACAGCATCTTCGCGAAGCGATCCAAGCCGTTTATCAGAATAGGATCTATCAGTCTCCGAATACAAAAAAAATTATACAGGAGCAAAATTCACATGAGTTTACTCAACTGGATTTGCACATCATTAAGCTATTATACGAGGGGATTGCTCAAAAAGATATGCCCCAATATCTGCAGCAAAGAGACATCAAACCATCCAGTCTGAGTAGCATCGAGAAACGGCTCAATCTGATGAAAGATATATTAGGCTTCACCAAAAATGAGCAGTTAGTTGCTTATTGCAAGGAGATGGAATTGATATAAATCTATTTTTACGGGAAACCGTATGAAAAGACCGTTTTAAGACATTAATTTTATGGAGACAAGCAGTTACAGGTTCGTAGACTAAATTATTTTATGCATTCAAGATACTTATTGCTATATATTAACAAGTTTTATGAAGAGAAAAGGCTATCAGAGGATAGCCTTTCTTTTTATTGTCGTTTGAGGTTTTTAGACTCCAGATGAATCCAAGTATAGCGCTTAAATATGTTTAATCTGCCTTATTCGAAAATGTATTGATTGAATTTAGGGAATAATAAGCGATCCCATTGTCAGGGTACTCTTCCAGAATTTCTTTGTAGAGTGCCTTTGCTTTTTCGGCTTGCCCAGTCTGCGAATAACAAAATGCGATATTACAAAGTCCCATTTCCCGATAGGACATTTTAGAGGCGCTCAACATTGTAAGTGCACGATATTTATCTACCCATTTGTATTTTGTAAAAAAAACAACGCTCTGCTTAAAGTGCTCGGTAGCCGTTTTGAAATCCTGCTGTTTGATCGCTTTCATCCCCTTGTTGTGGCTGGAAGGGATAAGCCGTTGCAATAAAATAAATAAAAGGGAAAAAAGCACTGCGCCGATAAAAATCCCATGTTTTTGGAATAGAAATGCAAAAACAGCTAATAAAATGGCCCAGACCAAGATGATAATGATAACAGCAGGCCAGGATACTGACCGAACGATTGGAACATTTGCGCTCATTTGATTCAGAATGATTTGGTTTTAATCCATGCTAATATACTGAAACCCTCGTAAAGTCTTCCTTCTCCGTGTTGTTTTTATATTAAGTTTTGCCCAAAGACCAATCTGACCAATTCTTAAGCTGCGATTTACGGGAAACCGTAATATCCGCCTTACGAGATTTGATACTTTTGAATTGATGAAACAATAAACATCAGTAAAGTCATATAACCGTATTTAACTGAAAAACACGATGAATACAGATCAATTAGTGCAAGATACACTGTCAGATAGCAAAGTTATCTATGAGCGTGTGCGGCAAGAACTCTCTAAAGCTAAAACCCAAGTTTTAATTGCCATGGCATGGTTTACCGACAACGAGCTCTTTGCGACAGTTCAAGGTTGCTTAGATCGCCAAGTAAAAGTATCTATTATTATAGCAGACCAGCCAGATAATGAAAAACTCGACTTTTCACTCTTAGAGAAACAGGGAGCAGAGGTGACTAAAGTTAAGAATGTCGGCTGGGGTATCATGAATCAAAAATTCTGTGTGATTGACCAAGCTGTCGCCATTACAGGCTCTTATAATTGGAGCAACAACTCCAAGAGCAACAATCATGTAAGCGTTATTGTCACCAATTATCCAAAAACCATTGCTGAGCTTACTGAGACTTTTCATGGAATCCGTAGTAGAGCCATAAGGATCAATAATGGTGAATCATTGGAAGATATTATAGCATCTGAAAAAATAGAAACACCCATGCAGATTAAACAAGAAAATCATACTTCCCGGTATACTGTATCATCGGGCGGTGAACTCAATTTCCAGCAGCAGTCTTTAAAAGAATTCAAAGATGTACTGGACAATATTATAGCTTCCGAAGTAGGGGCTTTTGACAAGGACCTAGTTAAACAGAGTGGTTATAACCGTGCGAAAGAAAACAATGGTGACCATCAGATCCTTCACCAGGCAATGGATAGTCTCTACTCTAATTTCATCAATGAAATTGAAGTGATTGCAGAAAAGAAAGATCGTTTGAAAGTGCGCATTGATGAACAGCAGAAAGTGAGTTCAACCAACATGGAATTTCGTACGGAACAGGAAATTGAAAAAATCAAAGGAAATGCATCAGTAGATAAGCAAAATCTCGATTCGGATATCAATTCCCTTACTGCAAAAATCGAAGAGAAACGTCTTCAGATTAACTCGAATAACAATACGAAGGTTACCTTTATTGAGAGTAAGATTATTGCACTGAAGCAAAAGATCAAAGAATTGGAAGTTGAGTTTGTAAAGCCATCAGTCAACAAACCTATTATGTTGATCCTAGCCGGTACGACGTTGTTGCTTGCCCTGTATATATTTGTTTTTTACTCCTCTGTTGCCTATATCTTTATTTTCTCAAAAGAAGAGATCAATGAAATGATGTTGCTAGGCTCAGCAAATACACAATCACCCGAAGTCTTCAATCCACACGCTATTACTAAGATAGGGGAGAAAGGGATGGGCGGTATACTATTTCTCTTTTTGTTTGTGGCTATTCCGCTCGCATTGGGTATGTACAAAGTTTTTAAAGATCTTTTTGATGTCAGTGAAAATAAGGAAGTCCAGCAACATGGTATTATTCAGAAGATCAAAATGGCTTTCGTGAACCATTTGGGAATTATTCTTATCCTTGTTGTTGATATCTTTATTGCCTATAAAGTGTCAAAAAATATCAATGATATTGAGTTGTTGACCAATAAGACAGATCAACGACTGTCACTCTTAAATGTTCTTGCAGATAGCAATTTTTGGCTAGTCTTTATCCTAGGTGCGCTGGGTGTGTTTCTTTTTGGATTCTTTTTCGAAAAATTAATGGGCCAGATTAACGAACGTAATCTTTCTTTTCAACAGCAGAAGACTAAGCATATTGTCGAGAGCCACCAGAAAGAGATCGGCGAATACCAGGAACAGATCAATAAGATCCAGTTGGAGAACGATGCTCTACAAGCTGAACTGTTTAGTTTGCAGGTAAACAAAGAAGAAAAAATAAGTCAGATCCAACAGCTTCCTATTCAGCAGAACGAGCGGGTAGGCGCCCTGCAACATCAATTGCTCACTTTCAAAGAACGGATCAGTAATATCGGACAGATTTACAAGAGCCAGATTGACAATGACAAGCTGCCTATTTCCAAAGCCGAGATGGAAAACCGGGTCAATATCTATATGGAAGGTTGGAGCAAATATCTATACGAAGTATATGCAATCTTAAAAGCAGAGACCAAAACCCGTGAGGCTGTAGGTGAATGCGAAGCCTGGCTTTCCAATTTAGGACTACAGTCTGACATTAAACACGAACTTTTAGAAGACATTACGGCTTTTAACAATTAACCAATCAACCAAATGAAAATCCCCTATATTTTTCCATTATTTATATTATCCTTACTAGTGAGTTGCCAGAATGATGACTCCAAAAAGCAACAGGTCATGCTCAAGGATTACAATATTATTATCGCGCCAGACCTTTCTAATAGGATCAACACACAGTTATATCCAAAACCAATCCACGATACTGTTTTGATCCAAGAACTCATTGACCATAGTGATGAGCTATTAAAACTCAATAATAGGAGTTCTGGTCAATTAGATGTTTATAAACTTGATTTTATCAATCGAGGAATATTAAATACCTCATCATTCGACCCGAAGCGGATGACTATTGATTTTAATCGGTTTTCCAATAATCAGCTCGATAGGGTCAGCTATATTCACAAGGGGCTGAAAAGTGATGTAGAGGCGTTTTCAGATGAGGTAAACCGGGTCTATGATTATGCATTGAAAAATCAGTCCGGCGCGGATGTCTGGAATTATTTTAACGAAACGATCAAGAGTTCGCTGGTAGACGTTTCACCAAAACGAATAGACGGGAGCAGCAAGATCATCGTGGATAAGAAAAATACCAACGTACTACTCCTTTTGACCGATGGTTATATTGAGAGTCCAAACAAGGGGAGAGGTTATCGGTTGGGGTCAGAGCTTGTGAGTAAGATCCGTAAAGACTATAATGCGAGTGGTAAGCGGGATCTAGCAGCCTTTATAGAGGCTGACTCCAGCTATACAATCAATAAAACTGATTTTAATCTAAAAGATGTAAATATCTTTATTGGTGAGCTTGTCGATCGCTCATTGGATCCAAGTGGCGCCGCTAAAGAACAACCTACCGATTTTCAGATCACCAAGGTTATCTGGGAGAAGTGGCTTAAAGATAGTGGCTGTACCAATGTCAAGGTTATACAAGCCGTGAACACAAAAGAACAGTTTTATCAAGAGTTTGAACAATTCCTCAAAACATTGTAGGCAGGATGAAAAAGTGGGTAAACGTAATGATCAAACTGGGGGTAATTGCCCTGTTTTTTCTGCTTGTTTTTTTAATGAGCTGTGCGCAATCCGAGCAGACTTTCAGGTCTTTCGGCTTTTTGGAAAAAAGTAATCTTCCTTACTCAGATGCGGTACGGGTATTTAAAGTAGTTGATGGGGATACCTTCTGGGTAAAAAACGGAGTTGGCAAAAATGTAAAAATCAGATTAATCGGCATCGACGCACCTGAGGATCGAAATGCTTTTCATAAAAAGAAGCATCCTTTTGGAATAACATCCAAACGTTATCTCGATAGCTTGATTCTGAATAAGGAGATCCGATTAGAATATGATGTGGATTCGCTGGACCGTTATGGACGGACTCTCGCATACGCTTATCTTAATGATACATTTATAAATGCCGAGATGATCAAAAACGGATATGCTCTTTTAATGACTGTACCACCCAATGTTCGTTATGAATCCCAGTTTGTGGAAGGTCAGTCTTATGCGCGCTCAAATCGCTTGGGTCTTTGGAATGTATACGATAATCCTAAACTAGACTGAGTATTCAATCATTGGCAAACTAAAACGGTCTGCTATCTCACAATAACAGACCGTTTTTTTTATCGAAATTACATATTCGAGACTTTATAGTAAACAGTTAGCTCGGCCAGTTCTGGCTTAGATGGGCATTCCATATTTTTTTCAGCATAATCTCAAATATGACCTGGTCTTTTTTTGATACCAGTTTAGGTTCTTTACCTCTATACTTTTTGATCAACACTTGGTCGGGCAGGGCTAGGACATTCGCAATTTGTGTGTAGGCGAGTTTAGAAGAGGAATCCGAGGCAAAAAAGTACATTTTTTTGTTTGTCATTACTATGGTCCCTCTTTTTATAAATTGATAACTTGAGCAGCCCCGTTCCGAGCGCAATTCAAACCAGTTGATATTGCTTTCCTCGTATAAGCATATTTCACTTTTTATAATCTCTTGATTTGTACCCCATTGCTGGAGAGGTTCTTTCTCGAGTTTCCAGTAGGAAAGAAATTTATTGAGCATTTGTTTACTATGAGCCGGAAGGTTGATATTGCGTATATTTAGTGACTGCTCTAGCTCCTGAAATTCACGGTATGATACTCTTTTTTTTGCGATAAATGGCTTGGCCAGCGAATCAACGAATTGTGTGTTCCTTTTATCTTTTATTCCTTTGAGTATGGTATCACTGATGTCAAAAAACTGAACTAATTTATTGAAATGAGTGAATTCGTTGTTATCCAACAAAGGGTTTTTAAGTAGTTTAATGTATTCCCTATCGATCACATCAATGCCTAATTTTTGCCGATAGTATATTGTTGTATTATCGGCTATGAGTAACAAGGATTGTAAATGCTTGATATTATCCAATTCAAATTCGCTGATGATCCCATTTTTACAGCATTCATTGATATAGGTGATATAAAATTCCTCCATATTCAACCCGAAGCTTTTGTATACGGCGGTACCATACTTTGATACGATCAGCTCCATGTCATGGACGCTGACCGATTCTATTGGTTTATCTGCAAAGAGGTTATTGATTTCAATCACACAGTTCTCATCCGGTTCTTGTTTAAACCAACGTTGAAAAAGACTTTTCTTGATGAGCGGTTTCTTTTCAAATATTTCCTTATTCATATTGTCTGTATTCTTCATATACGGGATCATTCCAGTTACATACACCACCATGCCAGGAGCAGGCTCCTCGGCCTCGTGCGTTAGATGTTGTACCATCACAGCATCTTGTCACATAGCCTATAACTCGCTTTCTTAACGGATTGATTGTATTATATAATCTTTGGGCTGCGGTCGACCCAAGCTCTATCGCAATAGTGAGATCGCTGACCGCTGCATGCGGTTGCTTTAATTTTTGATAACATATAGCTCGCCTATAGTAATGATCAGCGTCCTTATTGTGAGCTATCAAGTTGTCCAGCTTACCTAACGCTTCGCTATAATTACCTTGTTTGATAAATATATCAATCTGGTTGGATCGTAAGGTGTTTCTTTTGTTGGATAGCTGATCTATTTCATCGCTAAATTTGGCAAATTTATTTGCACGATCAATCAGTCTGAGCGATCGGTCAATATCTTTAGCTGGGGCTGCTAGCAGTTTTAAATAATAGATTAGACTATCCTTTCGGATGGCCTCATTCTTCTCCTCCAATGCTTTCTTTTGTTGTGCAGCTAACGCCAGCTGTGCTCTTTCCTTTTCTTTTTGTAATTGGAAATGGTGACTGGCAATACTAACAGGGATTGAAAAGACAATAAGAAACGCTGTAATAAAGAGTTTTACCTTGGAATCCAACTTAACACGCAGCAGATTTTCCCATTTTGTCTCAGTTGGAGGAATAAAGAGTGTGGATATTGAAGACAAGATTAATCCAGATAGCAGGTTGTTAGAAAACACAAAGGTAAACAACAGTATGCAGCTGGATAAAACAACTTGCCACCAAAGGAACTGCTTTGTCTGCTTCTGGTTACTTGTTCCATGGAAGGTATCCTTAAATATTTTTTTACCAGGAGATATCAATCCACTTACATATCTTCTTTTCATACTTTTTATATATTATTTTTCGCTGCTATTACGAGTCTGCTTGAGGTACTATAAGAAGATATATCGCTTAAGAGTCTTTCTCCAAAGCGATACTTAAAAATTGGTATAATGAAACCAAATGTTACTCATAATTTTTCAGCGCATCTGTAATTTCTTGCCGATAATTATAGATTTCATCCAAAGAGGTCAATAGTTTTTTTACACCTTTATCTTTTCCCTCAGAAAATACCTCAAGATATTTATTGGTCGAGTTGAAGTGCAGGCGGGCCAAGGGCTTGCGGTTGTTGTCATCCAGTAGGATCCCAAAATAAGACTGTGTATCACGGAAGGCTATGCGGGCAGAGGGGACATGCTCACGCAAGATCGCTTTTACAATCTGTGATCCTTCAATTTCTTCTTCTGTCGTTACTATTTTGATCTCGGTACTGATATTCTCGTCAATGGGCACCATTTCAGCAGTTGCTTTTTGTGGTATCGTCTCATTGATACTTAAAGCAGTCTTCAATCTTGAACTTATGGATTCATTGATAGATGATGAAAGTGCTTTCTTGGTATATTCTTTAAAAGCGGCCATTCTGGAAGCGATCAGAGGTTTGTCAAAAAATCGGTTTACCAAAAGTTTGACTAGTTCATCAGATGGCTCCTGAAGTTCCTTTTCAAACTCTTTGCGGATAGCTTTAATATATTTTAGTCCTTCTGCGGAATCTAAGATGCCTTCTAGGTGGTAACCATTTTTGGTAAACTTCTCTAGGATCTTGATGTTAGAATCTTTGAGATTGTTGAGATCCAATGTAAAGAATGGTTTCTCATCCATGATATTCGGTTTCTCGAGATCAGCATAAAAATTATAGATATGTCCATTCGTTAATACGCCAAACCGGGCTTTTGACACATGAAAATAACGGTGCAACTGTGAGTTGTGTGCATCAGCAGTTTCCTTCCAGTGCTTACATTCGATGATCAGTATCGGCTCATTATCTTTCTTGATGACATAGTCTACCTTTTCTCCCTTTTTGGTGCCAATATCACATATAAATTCAGGTATTACTTCTGTAGGGTTAAATATGTCGTATCCCAAAATTTGGATAAAGGGCATTACAAAAGCATTCTTAGTTGCTTCTTCGGTACTGATTTGATCTTTAAGGCTGCCTACACGCTGATGTAGCTGCTCCAGTTTGAGTCGTAGATCGTTTTCCATCATGTTAATAATATTTGATTATGACCAAAGTTAAAGAGAGTCCTTCTGAGAAAGTTACGGGTTCCCGTAAATAGAAAATAGGTTAGCTGTCATGTTAATCAACTTAAGGCAAGGACAGTTAGCCTTTATGGGAAACCGTAAAAACAAGCTTTTGTGGTGATATAACTTTGTATCCAATTATTAACTGAAACAACTTAAATACAAAACTATGGCTTGGAATTTTAGAAGACGTGTAAAGATCATTCCCGGAGTACATCTGAATTTTAGTAAAAGCGGGATTTCAACCTCAATTGGGGTAAAGGGAGCAAGTATGACATTTGGGAGCTCAGCTACTTATTTAAATGCGGGAATACCTGCGTTGGGAATTTATAATAGGCAGAAAGTAAATGGGGGTGGATCACCATCTTCTTCTCCTGTAGTACTGGATCCTCCACCTGCGACACTGCCATATGTAGCTCCGATCGAACCACAAAATCGAGGTAATATTTTTAGCGCCGACATCCATGAGATCACGAGTCAGGATATGGCAGGTATAAAAGAGGCAATTTTACTGGCGAGGGAGCAGCGTTTATCATTGGAGAAAGATCTTGTCGAAATTAATGCAGCGATAAAATCCACGAAGAACAAAAAGTTAATGAGCTATCTTTTGCTTTATGGATTGATCAATAAATCAATACCGGCGCGGATGAATGAAGATCTTAATGCGCAGGAAGAAGCTATCAAGCAGACAAACGAGCAAATAGAAGCCTCTTATGTTGATTTACAAGTTGATTTTGAACTGGAGTTAAAACAAAAATATGACGTCTTGGTCTCAAGTTTTATCAACTTGGCGAAAAGTCAGAAAATATGGGACGTGACAAGTGCTCATTATGAAGATCGCACCATTACTCGATCGTCGGCCAGTACCGTTGTAAGCAGAACCGATGTCCGATTTGGATTGAAATCGATCCCTGAATTTAAATCTGATGTGAAGGCATTGTATTTCCAGAATGCAAATGGCGCAGATCTCTACATCTATCCCAGTTTTATCGTTATGTACAGCAGATCCAAAGATTTTGCTATTATCGGTCTGGACGAAATTAGCTTACAACAACATGCGGTAAGATTTACAGAGATGCAAGGTGTGCCAGCAGATTCAAAGACTATTGATATGACCTGGGCTAAGGTCAATAAGGATGGGAGCAGAGATAAGCGATTTACTGGTAATTATCAGATACCGGTGGTACGCTATGGCGAAATTAAATTAAGAACTGCCACTGGGGTCAATGAAGAATATGAGTTCAGTAATTATGAAGCGACCGAGGCATTTGCAATTGCTTTTACAGAATATCAGCGCTCGGTTAGTCAACTGATACAATACTAAGCAAAATATAATCTTATAAAATGAATATTATGCAACAAGAAAGGCAACGCGGCAATGCCGAGACCTTCTCAAGGAAATCGGGAACCTTAATGAGTAAACAGTTTATTCCCATTGGAGAAGTGAAATCTTTAAAGATCCAAGTCGTACACTACAAGGATTTAATAAATGAAAATAGAGAACAGGCGATTCGTTTTGAGTACGAACACTACGACAGTTATTTAAATCAGACAGAAACCAAACTAGGTTCATTGGATAAGGATGAACTAGAAGGGCTAATTAAATCAATTAATATTATGAGAACAGTCGTTTTTAATTCATTTCCTGAACATTATACTGAAGTAGGTTTTGTCAGTAGAACTGGATTTAAGGCTGGATGTTATTCTATGCCCGGAAATTGGAAATTCTATTTGCAGTTAGATCAATATGATGACCGGTCTTACATCTGGCTCAATAAAGAGGATTCGGCGACAATTTTAAATATTTTAGATCAATCTAACGAAAGGTTATTAATGCTAGGTAACAACGTTGATTAGTCATTGTTTTTTCATACAGAGTTAATAATATGAAACTCTGTATGAAACATTTTTATATGAGCGGTGGCCATCTTTTAGATATATTGGTTGATTTCATTGACTAGCTCGATCAATGGAGATTTAATTCTTTTATTCCCTAACTGTGCATAGGATAAAATATTGATCGTAGTGACGTCAAAAGCTATGCAAAAATTGGTAGCCACTTCAAAACTGTCCGAATAGTTTAGCTCTAGATAGCGGTACAGTATGTCTGTAATCATTGACAGTTCATCTTGCGTAAAACCATCTAATTGGGCGACAAACCATATAGCACCAATTTTTTTCACGCCATTATCTTCAAAAAGAAAAACGTGATTTGGTTTCGCGTATAATGGTAGTTTTTTTAAAACCACAATAGATTGTTTTTTTGATCGCTTTTGAAGTTGAAACTTTTTTGGCTTTAACTGGGCAAAGTCGAAATCTTCAAATTTTTGAAGGATATGAATGTTTCTCTGAAACATGTTTTTGGTTATTTTAGCTTCGCTGGTTTCAATTTTCTCTAGTAGTTCGTCAATCTTTTTACCTATTTCAATGTTGTTACCTGCCTCAAATGCTCTGCTAATGCAGCTTACCGCTGATATCCAATAGTCGCCACCACCCTCAGACTTTTCGGGTTTTATCTTAGGTTTTTTTAGTTTTTCTACTAACGTACGGCGGCCTTTAGGGGTTTTTCTATTAAACTCGACTAAATGGGAAATCGTTATTTTATCCATGGTTATTAGGTTTTAATTGTATGAACTGTTATTTTTTTGTGCCTGGCTCGTTGCTAACATGCTAACGAATGTAATGGGGATTAGTAATTGTTTAATCATGAGTATCTTGAGTGTTTGACTGAACAAATTTACCGCGCATTTAAGTTGCTATGCTACGGGAAACCATAACCTGATTAAGAAATAGATAAATATCTTCACCTCCCATTCCCGCCATTCACCGAGTTTTCCTGAGCGTTAGTCTAAAGCCAATAGGCTAGGAGCCTAATGTGTTGTAGTTTTGAGTCAACAAATAAGAAAAGATAAAAAACTAACACAATAAAATAAAGACATTATGAGAACTCTAGTAAAAACATTCACAGCAGCAGCTTTAATCGCCGTATCAACTTTCGCTATGGCAGCTGAAGGCCCAGGAGCAAAGACAGCAAAAGCAAACGTTAACCTTTCTATAGCAGACTTGGCACTCAATCACTATGTTGCAGTCACAACAGAGGGTGAATCAGCAGGAGTAGAGCAATTGTTCGCCGAAGATTTCAATCAAAAGATCCAAGCTTCCAATGCACAAAGTAACAGCCGTAGCGAAGTGGTGAAATCACTGAAAAAACAAAAAGGTGAAAAGCTGAACTGTACCGTAAGCACTGATATCTTGGAAGAATCAGCAGGCTATATGGTCGCTAAAGTGACTTTGAAATTTGAAAACTTCACCAAGACCGACCTGGTTACCTTGGAGCGTGTGGGCAATGACTGGAAAGTATCCAAATCGATTAATTCGTATAAGTAAGAGCCATCTCAAACAAAAATATATGTTGTAGAGCCACATCGGGAGATGTGGCTTTTTTTTATTGCTCGAGTATAAGACAAGACTTTTTGCTTAATTTTAAGTATTCACGATTCGTGACGAGTTTTTTATGAAGTGAATTTAGCCTTTAGAATATAATAATTATGACCGAAAAGTATTATTTCAACTTTATTTACAAATTGTTTTAAAAGGAGCCGATTGCGTTTTTGATTTAATTCAACAGGATTCGTTGTAATGGAACTTGGTTGACCATGCTCAAATTCTTGAAATAAAATTTGAGTATTTTGTTTCTTATAAAGTCACCATCGACTTGGCCTTAATGAAGATGGTTAATGAGAATGACGAGTTTCGAGGTTTCGCCCGGTCTACATGTTCAGGCTATTTGGATTCAGTTATTGAAGGCAGCTATGATATTTTAGAAAGAAAAAATATAGAACATTTTGTTATCTGTAATCTAGAAAATGTGATTGAAGTGCTTTCGGATGGACCTGCTACATTTCGCTGGTTAAGTGAGGACGAGGCGCAAAGGTAAGTAAGTTAGCCTGTTAATAAATAGAAATTAACAAAATTCAAGTGTCAACAATTATGAACAATTTTATAAAATGGAATCCAGTATCTCCAGCGCCCAAAGATCTTTATTTTGTTAATTTAACAGACAACGGGGGAGCTATAGATATTCATTTGGCTGAAATGAAAGATGATCGAATATTGATCTTAAAATTTAAAGGTGTAATGTCCTATCAAGTGACAGATGAAGGTGCAAGATCATGGAGCCTTTACAAGGACCCAAGTTATAGAGGTTTAGTGGTATCCGATAAATCAAACTATTTAGATTGGTTTCATAGGGAAAGTCAAGAAATGTTTATAGATTGGGATCTAAAGCACTATTCTGTTGGTAATGTTAATAATATTATCGACATTATCAGCGGTGATGAAATCGAAGCAGCTTGGCAGGTGGAAGTCTGATTGGCCTACCAATAAATCTGGATATGAAAAAGAACAATATATTAAAAAAATGGCATCCCATTGAAATGATGCATGAATCTCTTTATTTAATAAGTTTATCATGTGACCAAGCGAATGGTCTCAAAGTAAGTTTTGAAATAGAGAACACTGAATCTATACTTGTTTTCGATTTTGGGTTTCATGCACTCTATTATCAAAGCCAAAATGAAAACAGTTCTTTAAAAATGATTGACGATTATGGTATTAACGGAAATAATTGGTCGTTATTTTGGGTAGAAAAATCTGATTTGATTGATTGGATAGCAAAAAATAGCTACAATATTATTAGTAAGGAAGATGTTCTACATTTTATCTTTTTACATGCAGATGGTTTAATCTCCGTTCTGTCAGGGAAGGAACCAAAAGTGTCTTTAAAAGAGTTCAAAAGCCTCAAAAGCTAACATTAACATTTTCCCTCGAATGTATAAAAATTTTCTCCTACATGCTGATTTTCTTATATTTGGCAGTATCACTTTTAACAATGCCTAAATATCAATTTTGTAATGAAATACCTTTTCGCAAGTCTATCAGTTTTATTTTTAAACCTGGCACAAGCTCAAACCTCGATTAAGACAGAACTCTATATCATTGGCACTGTGCATGACTCCTCCGCTATTTTGAGTCCAGATATGCTATTTGAAATTATAGATAAGATTAGGCCAGATATACTCTTGCAAGAAAATGATAGCGAACAGATGAAAGATTACGCAAAGGAAATCCGTCTAACTTCCAACGAACAGACTGCTACATTGCGATATCTTAAAAAATATCCTGAAACATGCAATTTACCATTCGAATTTGAGGGTAGAAATCAGTATCGAAAAGATCGTGGTATGGTGCCGGCTGATTACCTTACCGTACAGCTTATCGATAGCTTATATCAAGTCGGTAAGTTAAATGAAGCCAATAAAGCCATCTATGAGAAATATAAAGAAGCGAATAAAGCGCTGTTAAACTTTTCAAAAACAGATATAAAGACATTGAATTCCGTCGCTTTTGAAACTTTAAACAGATATAGACAAACTCTTCAGCATCATGAGATCCCCAAAATAGCTAACTCCGAAGTGATTTTTGGAGAGAAATATATAGTGAAACCCAATGGTCAAAAGATTTCTTACCGAGACGGTTATCAGCTTTGGTGTAATTTTTGGGACCTAAGAAATAATACAATGGCTATTAATATCATTAAAAACGCTAATAAGTATAGTGGGAAAAAAATAGTTGTCTTGACGGGAGTACAGCACAAGTATTATTTAAAAGAACTGCTCGATAAATATCAAGATGGCAGTTATCATGTTATTGAATACTTTCAATAACAATTATTTACCAATCTATTTTTTTATTGACCAACTCAATTGTCTCCACAGCGTAGAGACAATTGAGTTGGTCACATTTAAAGTTAGTTATTTACATTAGTGAGACTTTAAAAAGAGATTTTTATTCATTCAAGTAAAATAAATATTAAATTCTTTATAGCTTTTTTGCAATTATTTTTTGGTATCCTGCCTTTCACGTGCTTGTGTCAATAGTTGCTTACGTGGTACGAATCTGATACGAAGCAGACTCACCTTTTTATTCCCGCCATTCACCGAGTTTTCCTGATCGTTGGTCTAAAGCCCATAGGCCAGAGGCGTATTGTGTTGTAGTTTTGAGTCAACAAATAAGAACTAAAAAACTAACAATATAAAATAAAGACATTATGAAAACTCTAGTAAAAACATTCGCAGCAGCAGCTTTAATCTCCGTATCCACTTTTGCTATGGCAGCTGACAAATCTGCATCAAAGACTGAAAAAGCAATCGTTAACCTTTCTACAGCAGACTTCGCTCTTGACCACTATGTTGCGGTCACTACCGAAGGTGAGTCAGCAGGCGTAGAGCAGTTATTCGCGACAGATTTCAATCAAAAAATCCAAGCATCCAATGCACAAAATCATAGCCGTAGCGAAGTTGTCAAAGCCTTGAAAAAACAAAAAGGTGAGAAACTAAACTGTGTGGTAAGCACCGACATCCTCGAAGAATCTGCTGATTACATGGTGGCCAAAGTAACTTTGATATTTGAAGACTTTACCAAGACTGATCTTGTGACTTTGGTGCGTGAAGGTAAAGATTGGAAAGTGTCCACATCAATCAATTCATACAAATAGGAGCCAGCTCAAATAAATATATAAATGTTGTAAAGCCATGTCGAGAGATGTGGCTTTTTTACGTCAAAAGGGCCTGACGTTAATCAGACCCTTTCTCGTAGCGTTTTATTGTACAGTAATTTTATGTTTCTTATCGTTTCCTCTTTTTTGTTTCGTCATCCAACGTTTTTGAATACTATTGGATTTTCACTGCACTACGCCAATTTTATGTTGATCTTTTCTCTCGAAAGGTAACTAATAGCAGCTTTGTATGGTAAGAACAGTAGCCGATGTGAAATAGTTTTATTAGAGTAAAATATTTTTGATAACTTGAATTAGCTTGAGTTGCTATGCTTAATCCGTTTACAGTATGATAAGAATAATTAGTCTTGGGGTTATATTCTTTTTGGGAGTTTCATGCTCCGTTCGTCTATTACTATACAAAATTAGATAGCGATTTTTTTGATATCATTTTTTTGTATGAAAACGGAATAGTCTATCAAGGTGGAAACCCCAGGGTCAAAAGTGGGGTTCATAGTATCGATGAAAGCTATTCGAAAAGCTATGTTGATGACAAAAAGACCGCTTACATCTGGGACTATATGCTGTTGACGGAACTAAGATTACAATTGAACGTTATCTAATGCCAATTTTTGCGGAGCCTTATCAAACCTACATAGATCGAGGAAATATTCTGAATGATAAGCAGTTTTTAATAACCTCACGGAAATATATCAAAACTGAAAAGATCGAAGCAAGACAAGATACTTTCAGTTTTAGACCACTACCTATAAAACCGGACAGTACAAATAATTTTATTATTAAATAACCTCTCGCTGGCTGGAAGGATAATGTCAAGAACCTTTTTCGATGCTGTATGAATAAACAAGCCGAGACTAATACTCGACTTGTTTTTTGTGATTGTAAACTATTAAGTAGTCAGTAATCCTGCTGCACGTAATTTTGTTTTTAGGTCTCGTAGTTCTGTAAGAATACCCTGCATTTCAGATTGTATATAATTTGCACTGGGGGCTATTGCCGAATCTGAACTGGGGGCCGATGCTTTTACGATACCTTTGAGGTTAGGGGTGGCATCGGGGGTGATATTTACCCATTCGCCTGCTCCATTATACCATACTGGTCTGCCAATACTATTGTTAAATAACATTTCACCCAGTACTCCATTTGTGGGTAAAGTCGCATTATTTGCGTATTTCACTAACTGGACATTTGCCCATTTACTATTGTTGTTATAATCACCTAATTTTACCCTTAGCTTGGACCAGGCAGTCACCAAGTTATCTGCGGTTTGAGTCGTAGGAGTATTTAGCGAAAAATCACCTAAAGTCCCTTTGTCCGAATAATCTCCATCTTTGGTTAGAAAACTTACAGGCGTGTTAACTCTTGGGGTGATATTCGTTGCTTGAATTGGCACAGTATTATTTCCTATGAGCACTGTATTTATATCCACGATTCCTTCTAGTGCAGGATTATAGAAGATAAAATAGTTTGTTGTCTGACTAATGTTAAAAGATCTATTTCTAGATATATTTAAATTGTCGATATTGGCAAATACTTGTATAGCGATAGAATAATTAGATGCACTGTCAATAAATGTGTTCTCCTGTACTTTGGTATAATGACAGTACATTAACCTGAGAGCTGTGTCATTGGCGGCAGATCGTTCAAATCTGTTGGAGATAATATTTGTATTGTAGACGCCTGATTCAGGGTTGTACACATTAATCCAAGTATTGTCAGGGAGTTGTTGTTGCTTGTTAAATCCAAGTATTGCACTTGTTGTATACCCACCTCCAAAAGTGTTGTTTACAATGTCGATATTTCTTGCTCTAGTAATTCTAAATGGCCCCCTGGCGACACCACTTTCTGCATAATTATCTCTAAATAAGATATTAGATGATGGAGAATTGGTATTCATAGATTTAACACTATCTCCTTGCCAATTAAAAACATAACCCGAACTTGATTTATCACCTTTTTGAATAGTATTATTATAAACTTGAAAATTAGAAGGATTCAATAAATAAGGTGCATTTTCGGCCCAGCCGAAGTAAAAACTTATAATTCCGATGTTTCCACCAATATTTTTAAAATAGTTATTGAATATGTTTATATTCTGACATCTATGCCAGGTCGCTTCATTGGGCTCTATATCAATGGCTCCAGGCATATTCGGTCTGGTACAATTCAAAAACACATTATTATAAATATTTATATTCTCACCGCTGATGACGCTAATACCATTTCTATTTTCATTGTTTCGACCATCTATAACATTGTCGTGTATATCAATATTCGTATTTTCATAATGTCGGTTTTTATCGCTGTCACCTTGTTTAATGGCACTTAATGTAATTGCATCACCCAAAAAGCCAAAAAACTTACACTTTTTTATTGTTATATTTTGCCCCCCGATTACACTCAATTGATGATAAAATTGATCATCCTGATTGACCCAATTAAGCGCCCTATTTTCAAATGAAATATTAGCAATGGTAATATTGCTTATAGTCTGATCATCCCCTTTAAATACGTTTAAGCTTTTTGAATAATATCCAGTACTAGAGATGGTTTTGCTACCGTAGACCAGCGTTGCCCCATCTTCCCCGATAAAATGAGTATTATCCTTGTTTATCCATAATCCTTGATTAAAATTAATGTAGTATCTGCCTTTCGGTAGGAAAACATTACCACCTAGATCTAATGCATTTTGAATTTTATTGGTTACGTTGTCAGATGGAGTTTCAGTTGTGTTTATTTCGTCGAGCGCTGTCACGTTCGGGAAAGCACCAAAATATCTTACATCAATTTCCGAGTTAAAATTGTGTTCCAGTGTTATTGTCCCTATTACAATTACGCTGCCTCCATTGTCAGTCGCCGTGGTGGTGGATGGATAATAGATGATAGGATCTGGAGTATCGCTGGCTAGATAATATCCTAGAAGTTGTATGCCATCATAGGTGTTATTTTGTAATCCAGTAATTTCAGCAGCAGATAACGCACGCATATCTGCCATTGTTTTTTTGATGAGAAGTTGATTTGCCATAATGTTTTTGTTTTTAAATGATAAACAAACATAGACTTTATGGAAGGCACGATTAAGTAAAAAGCAGGTTATCTTAGCGGTAAAAGCCAACAACCGAAAACTCCCCATGAGCAACGATTTAATGGAGGCTCCATTTCTTCAATATGATAGACATATACTTTTTTCGACCCATTTTGCTACACGCAGCTTGGACAGTACTTCTGAAGGGAGAACTTAAATCTTAAGCTTCGATACAGAGCAAAAAGCCGTTCCATAATAGCTTATGAGACGGCTTTTTCCCATCGAGAGACATTAGGATGCTAGTATTCCCGATGCACGCAATTTTAATTTTAGATCCCTCAGTTCCACTAAAATAGCTTGTATTTCTGCTTGAGTATATATCGCGGAGGGTGTACTTGCTGAATCTGGTGATGCAGCAGATTGTTTCACCCTTCCATAAGTTAAAGGACTGGCTGGTGCAAGCAGATCTCTCCATCCGTTATTGAAAAACCATTTCGGTCTTTCCTCATTAGCATCCCACACCATCTCACCATTTACTGCATTAGCGGTGGGTAAATTAATTGTATTGGCTACTTTAATGATTTGTAAATCTCTCCATAAACTATTTCCTGAAGCTGAATCTGATTTAAAGTTAATACCTACTCTTGAATTGACAGTTCTATTAGATTCTGCTACAGATGAAGGAGAATATATTCTCAGATCCCCAAAATCAGCATTCCCTGAATAAATTACATCAATGTTCTTCTGGATACTTGGTGCGCCCTTTTTATTGATTTTGAGTATATTGATAAGATTTCCGTTTATATAATTATCGCCAATGTATATGGCATCCATATCAACTGTGGTGCTCGGATCTGCACTTAAATGTAGGTAATACGTTGCAGTATTATTAATGTTTTCAAAACTGTTCCCTTGTATAGAAACATTTCTGACATCCGCGCCAGCGGGAATGTCCAATATTGTAGTTGTAGCCGCGTCCCTAAAGGTATTATTTCTAATTTTCAGACCATTAATATAAGAGAAGCGGAGGCATGGAGTTGATTTTCCCTGTTTAAATAGATTGTTTTCTATATGGACATTGATACACATTGTTGCCGATGGAATCCCACCGATAAAAGAAATAAAACCACCTTCTGTATATTTTTCAAAGATATTGTTGTTGATAATTATATCTTTAACACCATAAAGCAAAAATAGACGATCTCCCGTTCCTTCCTGTATCAAATTCCCTTCAAAAACAATATTATTAGATGGAGTGTTAGTGGTTTGATCTTTGGGGCTAGCTTTCATATCCACAAAAAATGAAAACTTATTTTTAGTTGTCCCGCCTCCTAAAATCTGATTATTCCTTATAAATATACTGTTTGGTTCAACAATTTTAGGATCGGGACTGCCATAACAACCTATCACACCTGCCATTCCACCAATATTACGTAAAATATTATTTTCAATAAAAATATTTCTAATTATGTAATTGGGTTTGTCATTGGGTTCTATGTCTATTCCGCCAGGCATATCTGCGCGTGTAAAATTTTGAATCGTATTATTAAAGATCCTAATACTTTCTCCATCTACTATACTTATACCATTTCGGTTTTGATTGTTTCTCCCATCTACGAAACAATCATGAATACTAACATTACTATTAAAAATTTTCTTTGTTAATTCCTCGGTTTGATTCGTGTTTCCTCCTAAACATATACCATCACCTAATGCACCAAATATTTTTACAGCATAGATATCTATATTTGAGCCACCTAATATATTAATGTGATGATAGAACTGATCTTGATCATTAATCCAGGCCTCTGCTTTACGTTCAAAGCAGAGGTCAAAAATTTTTACACTATCTACGTTTAAAGTATCAAAATTAACAATATTTAAAGTTCTATAATAAAACCCGTCAGATCTCCTATTTCTATTTCCTCCAACTAGTATAGATAATCCTTTATCACCATAAAAGTTTGTTCCACTTTTAGAAATAAAAAGCCCTTGATTAAAATTAATGTAGTATCTGCCTTTCGGTAGGAAAACATTACCACCTAGATCTAATGCATTTTGAATTTTATTGGTTACGTTGTCAGATGGAGTTTCAGTTGTGTTTATTTCGTCGAGCGCTGTCACGTTCGGGAAAGCACCAAAATATCTTACATCAATTTCCGAGTTAAAATTGTGTTCCAGTGTTATTGTCCCTATTACAATTACGCTGCCTCCATTGTCAGTCGCCGTGGTGGTGGATGGATAATAGATGATAGGATCTGGAGTATCGCCGGCTAGATAATATCCTAGAAGTTGTATGCCATCATAGGTGTTATTTTGTAATCCAGTAATTTCAGCAGCAGATAACGCACGCATATCTGCCATTGTTTTTTTGATGAGAAGTTGATTTGCCATAATGTTTTTGTTTTTAAATGATAAACAAACATAGACTTTATGGAAGGCACGATTAAGTAAAAAGCAGGTTATCTTAGCGGTAAACGCTAACAACCGAAAGCTGACGAAGAACCTGCTATATCTTGAGTTTTACCAACGAGCAGTTTTACGATCCTAAAAATTAAAAATTTAGGTTTGTCGACCTATTCAAAGCTTTTATATTTTTTGGGCATCTCATTGGTAGAAGGCGGACCAGCACTAATTTTGGAAGAAAGAGTTAGTCGGGTTTTCAAATGTCAAAAATTTGAAGAGTTTAATAATCTTGATAGAATCTACACAGAAAACAGTTACCGCTACTACTTAAATTATATCCAAAGGTTATATGATCTTACGAAACAAATGGAAGTCCGTCAGGATTAAATAGGGCTATTTCTTTTTACTTTTGGAAATAACCTTAAATAATCGGCCTTTCATTCCTAAACAATATTTCGGATATTTGGACAAAGGCCAGTTTTTAGTTAAAAGATTTTATCATGTCGGATATTCAGCAGTTAATAGCACAGATCAGAGCGTTCAGAGATGCAAAGAGATTGAGAGCAGTTTCACAATTCCAAGGATCTAGCGTTGGCATTGAGCATTGAGGCTTCCGAGCCACTGGAGCTTTTTCTTTGGAAAGGGAATGAGGATGCCAATCCTGATAAACTGAAGAACGAACTTGCAGATGTAATTATGTATGCGCTGTTGCTTGCCGATAAGCACGGACTTGATATTAAGCAGATCGTTGAGGACAAGATGAAACTTAACAACGAAAAATATCCAGTCGAAAAGGCCAAGGGAACGGCTAAAAAATATAACGAGTTATAGGGAAATCATAAAACTGAGTAAGGATATTATATTTAAGAAAAAGAACGATATGAGCATAGTTTTAATTGAGCTAGGTTGAATAAAATTGAGAACATATTCGTACGAGTATGAAATATATTCTCTGTTTAATATGTAATAATTTAAATGAATGGGATGATTAATGTATCAAATTAATCATCCCATTTTATTTTATACATAACTTATTACGGAAAACCGTAAAAATTATTAGTATAGATGCACTTATTTTGTTTCTGTACCTCTAATCGGGAAAATTATTAAAATAAGCTCATGTCATATGAAAAGTCTCTTATCTATACTATTGATCGTCTTCATCGCAGCTTGTGGAAGCACTGAGCCCGAGCCAACAAAAGAAATTTCATTAGCTATTCCCGAAGAATCAATAGCTGTTAGACCTGCCAGAAATTTAGTATACGACAGTTTGGACGTAGAATATAGAAAAAAAGGTTTCAATGGCTTTACCGATGCTATCGGGGAATTTAAAATGATCGATGCCATTGCAGCGTACTTGGCAAATCCGAATGACGGCAACTTCAATAGAAAAATCTTAGAAAGGGAAACTGAAATTAGAAATCAAATATATAAACAGTGGTTGGGTAAGCATAACTTACAGCAGCAATTATTTGAAAAAGATTCGTACAATGATGCAATCGAATGGGGTAACCTAGCCCATAAAAACTCACATGTGAGATATACAAGTTTTGGAGAAATTATAAGGAAAAAGCATTTTTCACCTTCAATGAGTATTCAAAGAGCTATTCAGTTGGTTGAAAGTAATTGATTCATTTTTTGATTTTTAGAAGGATCAATTTTTATTAATTAATTAATAAAAAATAATGCCTTTTTTTCATACAATATAGAGAGACTGCCATAAAGTCTTGAATGCCCACTTAAAATTTATGTCAATTCTTCTCTTTTTTAAAAAGGTCAGGTTTTTGTTTGTGTAATAATTTTAACCTAAAATATTATTATATATGAAAAAGTAATAATTATTCTCTCGCTGATGAGCCAGGTTCATATTGCGAGTTCAGAGTATTTTTATCTTTAAGTTTGGAAATGCAAAGGTAGGACTAAATCTGAAAAATCAAAATATATTTTATTCTGAATATTACTAACTAAATAATGAAAATAATGTCACTAAGTTTTACCAAGCATTATCAAATAAAAAAAGGAGTAGCCATAGGTTTCGCCAACATTCCAATCGATGAAAATGAGATACAAGCATTTATATGTCCATTCTTAATCGAAAAATATAAATATCAGCCTCTTATTTTGGAAATAAGTGAAAGAATGAAAAATTTTCTTAGAGAATTAAATAATAGTTATATTAAAAAAAATGATAAAATAAACGGTGTAAAGTTTCTGGATCACCTTCATGAGCCTAACGAATATCATTTAGGCTATTCCATAAGTAATAAGGGAAAGGCAGTTTCATCTTTCATTGCTAATGACATTTTTAGTTCTTTAAGAAACAATGCTTTTGCTAAACAGGGTTTTTCTATAACTAATGAAGCTCATAATGTATTATTGTTAGTGCACGGCATTGGTCAGGATATTATGTCTGATATTATAGCAAATGTATGTAGAGATATATTTGCTAAATTCACTCTAAACGAGTGTAATAGACTAAAAGTTCCCATTCAGATAGTTAATATTGAATTTTATAATGATAAGTCAAAACTCTGGGAAACTGCAAAAGTAGAGTTACCTGTTTTTGGGCGAAAAATTATTTTAGTGCCCTCTCAAATTCTAGCTGGAACACGTGCTTTTGTTAATAGGTATAATTGGTTTGTTTCTTCAAATTATATTTCCAAAGAAGTTATGAACATGGATAACCCGCCCAAAAAAATGGTTACTCAAATGAAAAATGGGACCAAAAAGGCTATTATTAAAGAAATATATAAACAATATAAGAAGCCCAAGAAAGAACTTGTTAATTTCGTTATAAAATATGTTAATTCTCTCGATGAATTTATTGAGTATGCAAAAATTAACTATCCAGAATTAGATTTGGATCATCTGAGGTAAAAAGAAAGAAGATTTAGTCGAAGAATACTTGTGAATTTTTCTGCCTAAATTAGTTTTCAGTTAAATTTAAATATATTTATTTTAAGTTTTGTTTATAGTGTTTATTTTTATTGTTTAGCCATAATGTATATCAACAGTATAAAAATTGAGGGATTTCGAAATTTTAAAGATAGTCAAATTAAATTCAATGAAGGTGTGAATGTTATTATTGGACATAATAACGCTGGAAAAACAAATCTATTAAGAGCACTGTCGCTTGTTCTGGACAATAAAACTTCAAGAAAACTAGAAATTGATGATTTTAATAAAAACATTCCAATTTCTGATTTACGTGCGCAACCTCCAAAAGTGACTATAACGTTGTCGATTTCAGAAAGTGAGAATGAAGATCTCGCGGCTGATGATTTGGTGACGGTGTCACCATGGTTGACAAAATTGGAATCGCCCTATAATGCAATGCTCACATACGTTTTCTTTTTACCCGAATCAGAGCACACTGAATATTTAGAAGCTTTGGCAGGTGAAACTGATATGAAGACAGCATGGTTAAAAATTAAACATGACTTTCTCAGGAAATATGTACATAAGATTTATGGAGGAAATCCCGTACTCCAAAGTCAAGCGGAATCAGAAAATCTACAAAAATTCGATTATCAATTTTTGCACGCAATAAGAGATGTTGAAAGAGATATGTTAACTGGTAGAACTTCTTTGCTCCGTGAAGTAATAGACTTTTTTATGGATTTTCAGATAAAAAATGACGTCTTAAAGGATAAAGCTGCTAAATACTCCGAAATAATAGCCCATAAGAAAACGTTTTCTGCTGATGCATTAAATCTGATAACCCAACTTCAGAATAGGATGAAAGAGGGGCGTGACCATATAATGAAATATGCAGATGAAACTGGAGCGGCATTCGATGGTGCAAAACCTGGCTTTGACGGACAGATATCTGAAATTGAAATGTACTCCGCTTTAAAATTGATAATAACCCATACAACAGGCATCGAAATACCTGCAACCCATAATGGATTGGGCTATAACAATTTGATTTACATGTCCCTCTTGTTAGCCAAAATGCAGGTGGATACCAATGGTGATTATCTTGGAAGCAATGCCAAAGTGTTTCCGGTATTAGTGATTGAAGAACCTGAAGCACATTTACACCCATCGTTACAATATAAACTGTTGCGATTTCTTCATTCAACAGAAACTCAGAATGCAAGACAAATTTTCATAACCAGTCATTCAACAAATATAACCGCTGCTGTTTCACTTGATCAGATCATCTGTCTAAGTGGCGATGCGGGAGGGAACGTAAACATAGGTTATCCGGGGAAGGTATTTACGAATGATGTAGCAGGAAATAATTCCAAAGCCTATGTTCAACGTTTCTTAGATGCGACGCGCTCTGATATGCTTTTTGCAAAGAATATTATATTGGTTGAAGGAATTGCCGAACAAATTTTGATACCTACGTTAGGTCGATACATCGGCAAAAATATCGAGGACACACACACCGTCGTAATCAATGTTGGCGGAAGATATTTTGATCATTTTCTTAAATTATTTGATTCGAATAATGCCTATACAATCTATAAAACTGTAGCGTGTATTACTGATCAAGATCCCTCCAGAAAAAAATTAGGCATTAACGAAAAGTATAAAAAATGCTACCCCTTTGAACTTAATCAAGATAATGCAAATTACGAATACAAGATATCCGGAGATCCACCGATTGCACAATATGCGACCCATCCAAATATTCGTTTTTTCTCTCAGGATGCTGTTTTTGGAAAGACCTTAGAATACGAGCTGATGTTTTCAAATCCTTCATGTGAAATGCTTATAACAGATAGCGTTTCAAATCAGGTAGAATTGACAGCAATATCAACACATATTGCCAAAGGTGAGAAGGTTGCTGACGTAGTAACAGCGAATACCATGCACAAAAGCGATGAAAATACTCGTATTACAGTTTCTCTGTTAAATTGTAATGCAGCCGGATGGGACGAACCTACTAAAATGAAAGCTCTACTGGCAGCAAGGTATTTGAACAGTTTGTCCAAAGGGGGAAATGCGCTAGAAATTGCCGCTAAATTAGAAGATAACCTGCAAAGCCAAACTCCTATTTCATTTGTTGTTCCAACCTATCTTAAAGATGCAATAATTTGGTCATGTCAGTAGTTATAGATTCAAATAGTATATTACAGAATATTGAAGAGCATTTCAAAGTATTTGCTGGGCCCGGCGCAGGAAAAACACAGTTTCTTGTAAATCATATAAAAAATATTCTGAATAACAGTAAGAGATTAAAAATTCAGGGAAAAATTGCTTGTATAACCTATACCAATATTGCCACTGAGACAATTCTTAAAAGAGTCGGCGATCATGGTGGAAGACTGGAGATAAGTACTATACATAGTTTCTTATATACGCATCTTATTAAACCATATATCCACATAATTGCCCATGATTATAATTTAGATGCGACGAACCTAAATGGACACGATGAAGTTGTTTTAAGCGGATATCAGACTATACAGGATTGGAAAGTAAGGACTGGTCAACAACGTTTGCGTGATGATGAAAAGATTGTTGAAACATGGCAGAGCCTGAAATGGAAATTTGACACAGCAAATCCAGAGCAGTTAATTATAAGACCTCCATATCCTGTACAATACTTCAGTAATGTTGGTTATCTGGAATATAAAAAAATGTTGTGGTCTAAGGGACTTCTGCATCATGATGATGTACTTTTTTTTAGCTACGAGCTGGTTAGAAAAAAACCATTCGTATTAAAAGTATTAAGGGCAAAATTTCCATATTTCTTGGTAGATGAATTTCAGGATACCAGTCCAATTCAAATTGCACTTCTGAAATTGATAGGTGTTGACGAAACCATTGTTGGTGTTGTCGGTGATGAAATTCAGTCGATATACTCTTTTTTAGGTGCCGTTCCTGGTCAGCTGAATAGTTTTTCATTACCAAACATAGTAGAATATGAGATCTCGGGAAATTGGAGAAGCACCAATCAAATAGTTGGACTACTAAATACAATCAGGCCAAATTTAACTCAACAACCTTTAAGGAATATATCCGGTTCAACTCCAACTATTATTGTCGGCGACAAACTTAGTGCCCTATCTACTATAGCCAATAGATATCCAGATCTTGAGGTGTTCTCGTTATGTAGAGAGAATACAACTGCTAATGCTTTACAGAGGGGCTTAGGTATTAACGTTCACAACGATCTTCTACAACAATTAAAATCTGCTGATAGTTCATCTGATAGGCGTCGAATAATTTCCGATTCGATCAAAGCGATAGAATATGCAAGACTTGGATATTTTAAAGATGCTCTTAAGACACTAGGACGATCGTTCAACAGAAATAAAACATTGGATAACCAGAAACAGACTTTAGAGGCTTTAAAAAAGCTGCTTAATAACTACGATAGCTTTGCCAACGATAATTTATCAGGTTTAGTAAATTTTGTTAGGACAAACATTAAAACAGTTTCGGCGCCCAGGTCAGGAGGCGCTTTCAATTTCTATTCATCAACACCTTACACACATGCTGCCATAGCAGTGAAAAACCTATATGAAACTGGTACATGTAGGACAATTCACAAATCCAAGGGAGATGAATTCGAATGTGTGCTTGTTGTTCTGGAAGCAAGGCGAGGTAGCGCTTTCAATGAGAATACAGTATTATCATTTTTATTAAATCCCAATTTACTTTCAAATGAAGAACATCGGGTAAATTACGTCGCCCTTAGTAGAGCCCAAAATCATTTATTCATATCTACTCCTTCTTTGTCTTCTGCAAATGAAATATCTTTAAAAGCTATAGGTATCGAAGTAGAGCGCCTTCCATAACTAAAGCTGTTATAAGAATTGGTTACGGAATAGTAGCGAATTAAAGGGAAGCATTAAATGATGAAAGAAGATAAAGAACTATACAAATAATATAAGGCTCTAAAGGACTATCAAAACAAGGGGTGCCGATACAATTGCAGGATCGCATTTGCTGGTTTTTTACGATGACGATAATTTTTTGCAGTATTTTTGTTTTGATTAGGTATTACATTTATCTTTATGAGCGTGAATTCCATAAATTAGCGATGAAATGGGGTACACATTTACAACCAATTGACCGGCATTATAAAAAGTGCTTTGAAATTCGGTCCATTTTACAAACAAGATCGTATGAGCAAAATTTCAATTTCCGTATATAAAATTACAATAAACAAAAAGAGAGTTACAGATGAGTTAGAGGTACTAAATGATTTTAATTCAGGGCAAGATCTTTTAGATCTATTGACAATGCTACCTGCCCAGTTTTTAAAAGCTAATTCTAACAAAAAGGTTCTTGATGAAGCAGAAACGAAGAGGAGAACAATAATATCAGATAATAATTTAGATACAACGGGACGGATAGTTTCTGGTTATATCGAATCAGGAGAATATGGGTTTGAGTCAGTAATTGTAGATGAAGAAGGTAAAAAAGTACATGACGTCCTAAAAGAACACTCTTTAATGAGACCCTTCTTTTTTCTAATATCTCTTCCGAAAGATAAAAGAGTTGGCTACTTGTTGATTCAGAGGTTTGAAAATTATGGTGTGTATACTATTCTTTCTAAGATGCTGAAAAGTACTTTTGCAAGTAAGTATTCAGATTATACATTATCTCTTAAACCAGATGGATTAGAAAGTTCCGAAGCATTACATTTTTTAAATGAAGGTAAAATTAGTAAGGCTTCATTTGCAATTTTTGATTCAGAAAGTATAGCCAATATATTTACCAATAATAACACAAATGATCAGTTTAATTACGAAGACATTAAAGCGGAGATAGTAATAAGCGCTAAGAGAAATAGATTTGTTGCGATGATGAATTCGGTTAAAGGAATGTTAAATAGCGGTAAGGATTTGAAAGTGAAGCTTACTGATAAAGATATCCCATATGAAAGACTAAAAATTTATGTAAAGGTTGGTAAAGAAGAAAAAGTTCTTGATCTATCCAAATGGGATACCTTTAGTCGAGATATAGATGTAACTCATAGGCTTGAATATGATAAAACAACTGGTCTTCCATTATCAAGTTCAATAAAGGAAGAATGTCATAAAATTATAGATCAACTGGATAAAAAGAATGATTAAGAAATTTACAACTATACTCGCCTGGATATTCATTTTTGTCGGATTGTCGCTGTCACTTTTGGTTATTTATACATTATTTGTTGAAGATAAGGTAAAGTTTGGTATTATTGATTGGGCATATGCTTCGAAATTGAATAATATAGCGAGCGTGTTGGCTTTTCTTTTTACTGGCGCAGGAACTTTTGCGATTTTTATTACATTAAGTAAACAACAAGAGCAATTTGAACAAGCTCAAAGGCAGGTTGTAACTCAACAATTTGAAACAACATTTTTCAATATGTTAAATCAACTCTTTAATATAAAAAATGTTGTACAGGGAAAAGTTGGTGGGGATAATTACACAGGGCAGATGTTTTTTCATCAAGTTATAGAAGAACTTAGAGAAAAATACAAAAATCACCTAAGTACTAAAGCGGATATCGTAGATATTCTAACTAGAATTGAAAAATTTGATATTTCATCAAAATCCCAAATTGATATGGTAAAAGATGATCTAAATAACATTTATTTGGAATCTTATAATTCCTATTACACCCAATTGAGCCACTACTTTAGATATTTCTATAATCTTGTTCGATTCGTTATAGAGAATCGTGAAATAGCTCCACATAATGATGCTTTGAAGTATATTCAGCTAATACAAGCGCAGCTATCTAATGATGAATTAGGATTAATTTTTTGTAATTCATTAAGCGATAAAGCTCTTAATAGCAATAAAGAAAATAAAATATTTTTATGGATAGAAAAATACAAGATACTTGAAAACTTAGATCAAAGTAGTTTATTGCATAGATCGCTTCATATGTTATATCCAAATACGTTGTTTAAGTTTTTAAATAGAGATGAGAAAAAAAATAAATCTTTAAATATATAGACAGTGTCTTTTAAAATGGCGTTACTCTTTAAGCTTCTGTTTCTATCTCGCTCCCAAGTCGGCTGCAATAGATTACTCTTTATATCTTTTTAAATCTATTGATCCAACGTTTGTTTTCGTACAAAGTGGATCTGTTTATCCTACTTTCTGGATTACCTTTAAGTCCTTTGAGATGATCTTTAATCGTCTTGTATATTGTGTCAGGCATTTGTTGACTTATCGTGATTTTGTTGATTATATCTAATGAGATGTCAATCTCTAGAAAGGTATCATTCATGTTGTTTGATACAGCGATTATTCTATACTCCTCTTCACACCTATAAGGCCACCTCTTTGTAAAGGGCATTTCTTCAATATCGATGATGCTATCTTTTTTTTCGATATCTCCAAGTTTTCTGTAAACTACTGCCTGATGTCTTAAATTCGGAATATTATCTAAAATTTCGAATAATGCTATCGCGTTGAATTCAATTACACATCCACTTGAACCTTGTGAAAATGCTTTCCAATTATGAATAGTTTCATCGGCATGAGACATGCATATCGCAAAAAGATTTCTAACTTTCTTTCTCTTTTTATACTCTAAAATAACTTCAGCATCATTTTTGTCTTCCCAAAGCTGTGGATTCAGCAGAGTTAACTTTTTGCGTTGTAATAGATCCAACAATATCGGAAGAGTTGTAAATCTATTTAGTCTCTTAATTGTCGGTTTTTTCATTATTAGGTTAATTGATTCTATTTTACTTTACTTTCAACCTCTTCACCTCTTCTGCCAAATCAGCAACAACTTTTGTCAAATCCAAAATCGCTTTGGTCTTAACAGCATCATCTTGAACGAGTTTTTCCAATAAGGCTTCTATTTTATTATCGGATTCATAAGTTATAGTAGGAAAATGGTTCAAATTATTTTGCTTAGAAGAGTCTCGATTATGCTGTATGTAATAGATAGCTTTTTCTTCATTGAAAGCTCGAATAAAATCAACCGTAACTCCTAAAGCATTCGCCAGTTCTTCTAAAGTAGGTTCAGGAATGGTCCATAAACTTTCAAAATTTGAAATCTTTCTTTGATCAAATTTGCTTTCGCATTTTTGTCCCAAAGCCTCCTGTTTCATACCCATGATTTCACGAATTCTTTTTAGATTTTTTCCTTCGTGTATTTTCTCTTCTTGAAATGCAACGCCCATTTTTTATAGATTTTAATACGTTCAGTAATTTACCGGTATTTTACCATTTTGCTCTAAATAATTGGTTCCTTACCTTTGATATAAAGATACGATTATTTGTCGATAAAATGAGGTTTATGTATAGTTTAAAGCCATTTTTAAAGTAAATTATTTGTCTTTAGTAGATTAAAACAATAAATTTGCACCATCTCATACAGGTGGATGCACTTATGAGTCTTGTCAGTGAAACCTGAGAAATTTCAATTTGGAACAAGGCGATAAGTGGATCAAAACGCCCGTCAGCAATGGCGTGGCGTCCGCTTACTCGTTCCAGGGCTTCTCAGGGCCTCATTGACAGTAGGTTGGATGTCACGCCATTGTTGGTTTCTCTACCTGCTAGAAGACTCGTTATAAACAAACGAGTTATGAACAAAAAGCAACGATCAAAAAACATCATCACTGCCCCCGAGTAGCTCGGCTGGTTTGGCCAAATAAGATTTGGTTCTCTTTGCCATGGATTGCGTAACGCCAATATTATACACCTTGTGACCCCTCAATCAAACGCGATCTGGCTTCCAGAATGAATTAATTATTACTAATGTGAACTGAGTAACATCAGGCTCCCAATAAAAAGCTGATTTCGATCGGATGGTGGACGCTATGTGCTTTCGGTTACGATTGACTTACTGAAAAATGAACAGGATTTTAGCGCTACAATTTTCTTTTGACTTGATGATTTATGATGTCCATAAGGTCGATTATGACCCTATAAAGGAGATTGAGGCATTCTGGAAACATTCTGCCTTAGAAGCTATTTCTGCTAACACACTACATCTTTTAAGCACGTATCTTGATGGTGGCGCAGGAGTGAATAGGCTCCTAAAAGATGAGGAAATGCAAGAATTTGCAACCGCATTGTATCGGGTGTTGATCGCTTATTGTATCGTCTATCATCGCAATATAGACCTGCGTAAAATGCAGATGTCAGCAGAAGCTGAAGAGCGCATCGGAAAAGAGCTAGAATTGAGCAAGAAAGTCGCTGAGTTTTTCGGTCGGTTGTCTGAATAACCACTAACAAAAAAATAATGAATATCCTGAAATTTTTAGCCTTTTTAAAGGGCTATATAACCTATATATTTCAAGTACCTGTGAAGCACTACTTAAGCACAGATATAGTACTAATTACGCAAAATTTGCGTAAGAAAATTAGACAAGGAAAAACGTACTTTAAAGGTACTGCGATCCTGCTAAAAAGGCGCTGTAAAATTAGCGCTCAGAACCTTCAAAAAAAAACAGATTCTTCGGGCAGCCTTCGGCTTTTGTTTGAGGATCGTTCGACACTGCGTCGTACCAGCGTCGCCTCTTCTTCGGGAACGCTTCGACTGTTGTTCGGCTGCGCTTCGGGTAGGAGTCGAAGCGTACTCGAAGCCCTGCCGAAGACGAGCCGAAGCGTAGCCGAACATGTCTCGAACAAGCCCCGAAGAGGTCCCGAAGCGTTGCCGAAGAGCACTCGAAGGCGAGCCGAAAGGCCATCTTCTTCTGACAATTTTCGAATTAACTTCGCCCCAACTTCTGCCTTTCATGCAGTGGGCTATCAGTTTTCTTCGAATTTTCCTTTGATTTTTCCCGAGGGTGACCCGAAGCCCACCCGAAGAAATTCCGAGCATCGCTGGGAGAAAGGCAGAAGTTGGTCAGGAGTTGGTAGGTACTTAAATGGTCTATTCCTCGGCGCAAAAGGTGCCGTTAGTTTACCGTTAAACTACCGGGAGTGTACCGAAAGGGTACCAAAAAGGTACTGTGAATGTACTAAAGAGCTACCGGAGATATACCAAAGAGGTACTAAACAGGTACGAGCTGTCAGGAGTTCAATGGTGGCTCTTGGGTATAAGTCTGATACTGCTGTAGCACAGCCGGCAAAAGGAGAGGATACCGAATTGGTCAATGGAAGAGGAGAGAGTTGTTTTAAATTTAATGGTTTTAAGACGATTTATGAGCGTGTTGTCTCTGTTATCGACTCTTTTGTTATCGATGGAATTTTAATGGCTCAGAGGGTTTTAAAATGCTTTGCTTATTTGTTTGGTTATAAAAATACTTTTCGCATGTCGCTGACATGCTTGGCTTTAGTTTTTAAATCATCTAATTTTTCTTTTAAGGCATTGAAGAGCATCAGAGCTCTTATGGTATTAGCTCTGATGGTTTCTATGTTTAGTTTATCGGCTCAGACGCCCCGCAAGGACAGCGGGGCCGATGGGCTATCCGGTGTCCTTGCACTAAAACCAGGGGACAAGATTCCTGATGCGGTATGGAGCCAGTCTCTCGAACTCAATTATTTCAATGGGAAGAAGAAAATAATTAAGTTCTCTGACCTGAAAGGGAAGCTGATATTGTTAGACTTCTGGTCTACAGGTTGCCCGAGCTGCATTGAAGGTATCCCCGACATGGAGTTGATCCAACAGCGCTTTAAGGATAAGGTACAAGTTGTCATGGTCAATAGTAAACGCAATAGGGATACTCCCGAGAAGATAAAAAGACGATTTAAAAAATATAAAGAGGACTTTGATTATACACCCGTATTGCCGACAATACTGAATGATACCTTGTTTACGTCGCTTTTTCCGCATAATACTTTACCAACGATAGGAATTATCAATCCTTCCGGGCAATTTTTGCTTAATTCATTTGCAAGTTCTATCACGGAGGATATTATTCAGGATTTTTTAAAAACGGGAGTTTCAAACAGATTTATTGAAAAATCAGAAATCAAAAATACTGCTCGGATAAACACGCAGCCTTTGGTGGATACCACAGGACTTATATTTTGCTCAGTGATGTCCGGGTATCGGGAAAATTATCTTGGTGTTTATCCAGCTGTGGCTTATAGCAAAGGGAATTCACTGTTTCAGGTGGGGAATTACTTTCTCAATACCTGCTATCAGTTGGCTTTTCCTGATGTCTTCCAAGGGGCACAATCGAGTCTTTTCGTTTTTGATGATCAGATCAATAAGGAATTTATAGATCTCATATACGATTTTAAAACAACAAAAGGACAGTTTTGGTATCAGCTGTACCTGCGTGATAGTATCACACAGGAGTTGGCATTCGATTATTTTAGAAATGCTTTGATTGAACGATTTAATGTTGCAGTTGAGCGAAAAAAAGGTATTGTTGCGGCATACGCGCTTTCGCTAGATGTATCTCGTCCGCTATGGAAAACCAAGGGCGGAATGTATATGAATAGTGTGGATAAAGGCAATGAGTCTTTGATCATGCAAAATATGCCCCTAAATGGTGTGATTGGTTTCATCAGGTCTATTCTGGATAAACCGGTAATTTTTGAAGTTAAAAGTGCTGAACGGATTGATCTGCGTTTGCCGGGAAACTTTCTTGATCTGTCTATCAAAGAAAAGATAGCTGCGCTGGAACAGCATGGCATAACGCTTACGCCAACACAATACACTGGTGAATATCCTTATTTCTACACAGTATCTACTAAACATACGAAGTAATGAGGGTGTTGTTGACGGCGCTTTTTACAAGCGTATTGTTTTTCATGAGCAAGGCTCAGGAAAAAATTTGGGTACAGGGTACAATTGTTTCAGCAAAAGATGGCAGGGAGCTAGTGGGGGCATCTATACGGAACAAAACGTTGCATAATCAGGCAGCAAGTTCACTGAAAGGAAAATTCGCTATTCAGGTAGGCAGTGAAAAAGATTCTTTATTGATCAGTTGTATTGGTTATCTAGATAGGACAGTAGCAGCCGGATTTTTTGAGAAGAATAAGGTGTTAGCCCTTTCTGTCAAAGAGACTTATCTCGAAGAGGCTATTGTCAGTACAGGTTATCAAACATTGAAAGCCAATGAGGTGACAGGTGCTATTGACGTGGTAGATAATAAGATGCTCAATCAGCAGGTGGGAACTAATATTTTGGATAGGCTCAATAACATGACATCAGCAATTCGTTTTGATAATCAGCCGATACAAAATGCTGACCTGCAGAAACTGAATATTTCCGTACGGGGACTGAGTACGATAAACGGAAATCTGGATCCGCTCATTGTGCTTGACGGCTTTATCTATGAGGGGGATATCAGTAATATTGACCCCAATAATATTGAAAGTGTCTCCATCCTGAAAGATGCTGCGGCGAGTGCCATATGGGGAGCACGCGCCGGGAACGGTGTTATCGTTATGACTTCAAAAAAGGGTGCTTTTTCTAAGGAGCAGAAGACAAAAATAACACTCGCAAATACGATAATCCTGAAAGAAAATAGCGATCTGAATAAAATCTATCAGCCCCAAAATGCTGATTTTATCGCACTCGAAAAATATCTTTTTGAAAAGGGGTACTACGATTCGGAATTGCTATACCAGCCGTATCTAGCACAGTCGCCAGTGATCGACCTATTGGATAGACGCAAGCGCAACCTTATTTCTGCAGCAGATTCGGCCAGCGGTATAGCTAAGCTCATGCGTCAAAATGGAAGACAAAACTATATGGATGCTTTTTATAATGTCCCATTTGTCAATCAGCACGCCTTGAATATCTCGGGCGGAGGGACACGCAGCTCGTATGGGTTTGGTATTGGATATACCGGGAATAAATCCGAACTGGATGCTTTCGATAGAAAGATCAATATCCAGCTGTCCAATAGTTTCAGACCTACCGACAATATACAGATAGACCTGCAGGTGCTTTATACCAATCAGGATAGCAGAAAAGGCAAACCTGAATTCTCATCGTTGAGCTATGGCAGTATGCAGACTCCATATCTTCAGTTTCTAAATGAGGATGGTACTGAAATCCCATTTGAAAAGGAATATAGGGGCAGTTATCTGAAAGAAAACTATGCGAAAGGTTATCTGCCATGGGATTACTATCCACTGTCAGAATATAAATATGCAAAAGACCGGCGGCAGAATAATGAATGGTTTTCGAGTCTGAACCTGAAATATAAGGTATTGCCTTACCTACACCTGAATGTCGGGGGACAGATTCAGCAGCAGCGTACAGAAAATAACGAATTGAATACCTTGGAAAGTTACGAAGCACGCAAGTGGATTAATCAGTTTACCACCGTCGGTACAGGAACCACAGCTACAAAATATAACATTCCCCTCGGTGGTATAAAACGCTACTCGGCTGCTGAGGGCAGGTCGTATACGCTACGTGGTCAAATTGATTTTAACAAATCGATTGATCGGCATCTGCTGGTCGGCATTCTTGGTGCCGAGGTACGGGAGAATAGGTCGAACACAAATTCTTATACGGCCTATGGGTACAATGAATTACCGATGTCAAGCACTTCGGTGGATTTTGTAACTCGCTTTCCAAAGATGCCGGATGATGATATGCGTCGGATACCGGGAGCGCCGCAATTTTTTAAAAATGTAAATCGATTCGTTTCGCTTTATACCAATATAAGCGACAGGTTTATGGACCGTTATGGCCTATCTATGAGTTTGAGAAAAGACGGGGCGAATATCTTTGGTGCTTCGACCAATGATAAATGGTCGCCGCTCTGGTCCATAGGCGGATCTTGGGATCTGCATAAGGAGGCTTTCTTTAAGCTGGCCCTGTTTGATTATCTAAAATTGAGGACAACTTACGGAACCAGTGGTAACGTAGATCTGCGACGATCGCCAGATCCAATTGCCTATATCGGTTCGGCAACTTATACCAGCTATCCAATGTATCAGATAAGTACCTTGAATGATCCTTTGCTAAAATGGGAAAGAGTGGCAACCACTAACTTTGGTCTGGATTTTTCATTAAGAAAAGGAAGATTGTCCGGACGTATGGACTACTATGTAAAGAAAGGCAAAGATTTATACGGACTGAGCGAATACGATTATACGGCATGGGGCTTACAGGGTACAGTTGTTAAGAATTTGGCAGGAATGCGGGGGCAAGGTTTTGACATTGACTTAAATTCAAAGAATATAAGCGGAAAGGTCAACTGGGATACGCGAATGATAATAAGCCTAAATAGGAACAAAACAACGCAATATTACAACCTACAAAATAGTGTCACATCCTTTCTCTCGGGAGGAAATACCATCACACCGATCGTCGGTAAACCGCTGAACGCATTGGCGGCCTATAAATGGATGGGGTTGAATGAATTTGGTGAAGGGCAGGGCTTGCTGGATGGGCAGCTAAGCACAGACTATACAGCCATACGTAATCAGGCCGATGCGTTACCAGAAGGAAATGAAAGTATCGTTTATTTTGGATCCTCCAAACCTCAGGTCTTTGGTAATGTAATCAATACCTTGGCTTGGAATTCTTTGATTTTTTCTTTCAACGTCAGTTTTAAGGGGGACTATTATGTAAGGCGTCCTGTGACGTCCTATTTTTCATTGTTTGCCAACGGTACGGCCTACCCGGACTTTGATCAAAGATGGCAGCAGCCGGGGGATGAACAGCATACGCAGGTTCCAGGTATGAAATATCCTATAAATTCAATGTCAGACACATTCTATCAATATGCTGATATCAATGTCTATAAAGGAGATCATTTGCGCCTAGAATATGTTTCGCTGACCTGGCAGGGTAAGTATACCGTCGGAAATCGTGCATTTAATATGGGGCTGTCGGCAAACGCGGCCAACCTAGGAGTACTATGGCGCGCAAACAAGATTGGTATCGATCCGGAATTTCCTTACCGATTAAGTCCACCGAAGACATTTTCCATCGGATTAAAAATTGATTATTGATCTAATATCATAAATGATGAAAAGATTTCTTAACATATTGTGGCTAGGAGTAGTTGTTTTCTCCTTGTCCGCCTGTCAAAAATATTTAGAAGTGCAGTCAAACTATGGTTTGGCTGTACCGACTAGTTTGGACGACTTACAAAAGCTATTGGATGATAGTCAGATCATGAATCTGAAGTTTCCTTCTTTTGGGGAAGCGTCGGCAGATAATTATTATCTGAGCCAATCCGTATATGATGCATTGCTTGACTATGGCCAGCAGACTTATGTCTGGCAGAATTATCATATGAATTTCGGAAATGACTGGTCCTCATCTTACAGCACTGTTTACAATAGTAACCTCGTGTTGGACCGTATAAAAAAGATCAATCGAGAGGAAAGTAATGCTAATCAATATGATGCCATTTATGCTTCTGCTAAATTTTATCGGGCGAGCCAATATCTGGTCTTATTATGGACCTATTCAAAAGCCTATACCCAAGAATCCAAAACAGATATGGGTATTGTGCTGCGAAATAATTCGGATTTTCATGAACAATCGTATCGGTCATCAATCGCGGAGTGTTACGAAAAAGTAATCACAGACCTGAAAGAATGTAGTCTTATGCTTCCTGAGAAAACCAGTCATGTCATGCGTCCGAATAAATATGCGGCTTATGCTACATTGGCTCGCGCTTACCTATCGATGCAAGTCTATGATTCGGCCCATTATTATGTTGATCTAGCCCTGAAATACAATGCTGAACTGCTTGATTTCAATAATTTATCGGAAGTAAAGATGACAGCGTCCTACCCGTTTACGCTTTTTAATAAAGAGACATTGTTTTACGCTGAATTATTAGTAAATATCAATTTGACTAGTTCGCGCGCTTTGACTGATACGCTCCTGTATCGCTCGTATGAAAGTAATGATCTGCGCAGGTCAGCATACTTCAAAGTAGCAGCCGATGGAACGACTACTTTCAAAGGCAGTTATGCGGGATCTTCTAAACTTTTTTCGGGAATAGCAACGGACGAGCTGTATCTTATGCGTGCGGAATGCAATGTGAGAATGGGAAATGTAGAGGCAGGAATGGCAGACCTAAACTATCTACTCGCGTACCGGTATAAAGTGGGCACATTTACTCCTTATGTGATAAAAGACAAAACAGAAGCACTAGCTATAATTCTAAAAGAACGAAGAAAGGAATTGCTGTATAGGGGGCTGAGATGGATGGATCTTAAACGGTTGAATGCAGAAGGAGGGGAGATTTCAATAACAAGGAAACTAAATGGGGAATTGATTACTTTACAGCCAAACTCCAACGCTTATGCACTTCCTCTTCCTGAAGATATTATTAGGTTGACGGGAATGCAGCAAAATCCGAAATAAAGAAAATGTAGGCACAAATAAGGAAGGGGCAGTCCGATCGGATTACCCCTTCCTTTCATTTATCCCCTATTGATTGGAGTAAATGTAGTTGAGCTGCTGCCACCGGTTCTAGATGGGATATAGTTTCCTCCAGAAGTTGCGGTAGCGCCAAGCTGAATCTTCGCTGGATTCAGCTGATCTGAAGAATTCAGATCAGATTCATCTACTACCTGAGAGCAAGCCATAACGTTTGCACTGTTACAGTCCTCATCATTGGGCGTGGTGTTCCAACGCGAGGCATCTTTAACCTGATCCTCATCTTGAGGATCACCATGGAAGTAAATAGTCACAGGATCTAGTTTTTTTCCTGCATAAGCCTCAGCACCTTTAAATGCTGAGAATCCGATAATCATGGCTCCGCCTAATATCATGTAGCCATAATTGTTTAAAAATTTGGTTAGCATGTAGCTACCCTCCTTTCTGTACTGCAAGCCAGCGATTGGTTGGTAAAAATACTGGCCTGCAAACTTTTGGTAAATAATTGTTGTCGGTACGGTTCTGTGTACCGATCGTATCTGAATGCCAGGCTGCCTACTATAGGCCTACTGACGTCGTTATGTGCTGGATCATAATATAGACTGTCTGGATATAGGCTGTCTGGCGTATACCACATATCTTTTGATTTTGTACCGCGGATATCCCGATAGCTGATGGCGCCGATTGCTATAAAGCCAATCAGAAATAATGCGATGTTTGTCTTGCCCGTGATTACTCGCTCGCCATAGTTAGCAACTATGCGATGCAACACCCATCCCGTTATAGAAAGCCCAAGAATCACGATATTTATCAATAGATGCGCAGTCCAGGAAATACGGCTCAGAAAGCTTGTGCACATACAGGGTTTCTGTGCATAAACATTGAATACGCCTAAGCCAATATAGATCGTAAAGGCGATGATCAATAGGGTGGAGGCTCTCCATCCCCAGGCACGCAGCCTTGCTAGTGGCATGGCCAGCAGTATCCCTACACCGATTTCCATAAGCGGAAGTGACCAAAAGAGTATTGGAGCCAGATCACTGATTACTGGCTGCTGCTCGAGGGCGATCCGAAACGCGCTCAGCTGCCAGATCTTGTCCATGCCTACATAGATCCAAAAGAGGATCATTATGCCCCTAAGGATTTTATACATTATGCTGCTTGTTTTATTCGCTTCCATAGCTTTAATTATTTGTACTGTGGTATTTATTATTTCTTTCCGCTGTTTTATTATTTCCGGTTGCGGTTTTATTATTTATTGCTTAGTTTAGGCTAACTATTTGTATTTCCCTTCTAACTATTTATATTCCGGTCGTAATTATTTGATTTGACCAGTTTACTATTCATGTTGTGCTCATCTTAATTATTTGTATTGCCGTGTTTATTATTTTTGAATGGGCTTTTATTATTTCTTTGCTTCTTTAAAAACAGGGCGCCGTACCTGCCCCTTCATGAGGTACAGCGGCCTGCCTGAGCGTCAGCTGCTACTTTCTCGTACGCCTTAAATCAAAGGTAGCCCAGATAATAGCGCAGTGTAGGGGTAGTATTTGAGTCTTGTCAAGGCTGCAAACAGGCTTAAAATAAATTTCAGGAAAGGGAAGGGGGTACTATGGGCGAAATGGTTGGAAATATGTTGGTAGGGGCGATCGGGTCTGGAAATAGTCTCGGCCAATATTTATGGCAGTGTTAGAAGGGACAATTGTAGGGGTACTCGGTGAATACCCCTACTTTTTATGATTTTTCTTTTTTTACCTTTTTAAATCGGGAAATAGCTCGCGTAGCTCGGCCTGCATGTTGTTTAATGTCCGGAGAATACGCACGGCAGCAGCATATTCCACACTTTTATCCATTTTCGTCAGGGTATGTGGCGTCAGCAAGATACCTTCTTTGGTCTTGATGAGTTTTGAAAACTCCGCAGCGACCTCCTTTTTCTCAGACGAACGTGTAATATTGGCTTTTACGCATAAATGTAACCAGAGCTTGAGCTCCTTGCCATTGAAGTTGCTATGTATAAATTGCTCATCATCTTTTTCTAATGATGTCTGCTGAGACTGGGATAGCTCCGTCTGCATATATTCGCACATCAGCTTCAGGAGACTACTGCGGTTACTATCGTAGGCAAAGCCCCGTATGCAGGAAAAATGTTTTGGAAACCGCAATAAATCTTCCATAAAGATGGGATCGGTCTGATAAAACTCCTTCCAACGATTGAAAAATCCCATGTGGTTAAAATTGAAATTGATCATCAGGATCAGAAAACGGCAATGCCAGTTTTTTCTTTGCCGGTTATCTTTGGCCAATTGCCTTAGTGCATCCAGCAACTGTATCAAATAGTCTTGATGACGGTATTGGATATAAGGGATCTTGCCCTCCTCAAATAGGCTGTCTATGGCTGAATGAATTTCATGAAGGTAGACCAGCGGAATATTTTTTTTAGCCAACTGTTCAACAAGAGCAGGAAGACGACTGTAGACATAGGTACTGATCTTGTCTTTATAGTGCCCGGGTAAGGTTGTAGCGGGATCGATATCATTTTTAAATAAAAATTCAACACGCTCCAGCAATTCCTCCAATGCATTTAGAGCACTCCGGTCTTCAATACCTTTCTCTGTACAGAATGCCATCAGCTTTTGGTGTAGCCGGAGCAACTGTAGATGATATAAACGTACGGTATTACTGGTGCTGTCGACTTTGCTGGCCTCTCTGTGGGCTTGCAGCGCTAAAGGAAAATTGTCCGAACAGGCTACTGATATACTATATAGCCGTGAAGGTATCTCCATCTGATCGACACGATACAGTGTTTCAATCATCAGGGTGAGCTGATATAGACTTACAATCATTTGTACCTCCTTTTGATATCTTTGTGGTACCAAGGCCAACCATATACACCGGGATGCAACTGGAGATTGAGCTTATCGCCTTCTTTTGCTTTTTCATAAAGTTTAGGATGTACGTCCATCGGTAGCTGATATTGTCGCCCTTCGTAAGAAAAAGAAAGTAGGAGCTCATGGATATCACAGCACAGAGGACATTTCTGAACGACAACAGCCGTAATCTGTACATTCTTGGCGTCCGCTGTATGCTGGCAATTATTGAGGATCAGAACCATGCGGATATACCAGGTACAGGCAATAAGCATAATGGGAAACTGGACGGTATATAGCTTTAAGATATTCACGTGCTTGAACAGAAGAACATTAGCTGCGGCACAACACAGTAGCGCGGCAGGAAGGGCATGTATAAAAGCTGGTCCAAAGGGCTGTGAGCTGAGCAGTAGCTCATAGGGCATACGGTCAAATAGTGCAATGCTACTGATCTGGATGCAGATAAAGAAAACAAAGAATAACTGGAGTACCACGCTTTGATTACGGATCTCTAAAAAAGGTATAAATAGTACAAGGACACCTATGCTATATACTCTTAATGGGAATGTTGGTGCAATGAATAGACCATATAGGGTAACGAGGACTGCTACACAGATCAGGATGTAATTGCGGGTGAACCGTTGTATCGTTGGCTTTGGGGTTTCCATACGCATGGCTTTTAATATCAGTAAATTGCTGTATGCTAAAATTACCTATAAAGGGGCTTATTCTGCCTGAAGATCATCTTTATTTCAACAAGCACATGTTTTCTACATTAAAGGATGTCTTTTTGCAACGAAGGATATTATCTGCACAATAAAGTACTCAATTTTCCTGTTTTAGCGTATTTTATTGACTTGCAAAAACCAGGTATGGGGGTAGTATTTCTACTTTTGTGGACTGATTATTAAAATATTGACTAAATTTATAATATAAATTCCTATTTGAAAGAAATTTTTGCTGGATTAAAATCTAACCTATTTTTTAGCTATGAGATCGGTAAGGTTTTTTGTCCTATATATATAAACGGAGATTATGGAAAGGATCCAACAGGTCAAGTATTCAAAAGATACGGAGGTGCATGTGCATTATCCGGATTTTATATGGGTATGCATTGCCTCGGTTCTTTTCGGGGGGATTTGTTGGTATATTGGCCACATCGCTGCGCTGTCGGACTGGTTTGAAGATAGTCCCTTGATCTTGAGTTATCTATTTTATGTGATGATCATTGCTGTTGCGCTCTTTTATACGCGCAGGGTGATAAAGCTATTGGACAAGCGGAAAAGCTGGCTGCATAATTTTGGTGACCGTTTGGGGGCACAGTTCTTCTTTTGCGTTTTGTTGCCTACGATATTTTTATTTGCAATCATAAGACCCGTTGCCCCGCCCAAAAGCGAGTGGATATGGCTACCGCTCCTGGTGATCTTGGGCGGGATGTTGTTTTTTAATATAGGCTATGCGATCTTTTTTTATTCGTCTGTGTATCGCAAAAGGGAGACTTATGTCAGGGAACTGGAAAATCGAGTGGAGCATCTGGAACAAAAATTATCAGAGGATAAAGAGCCGCAATCAGCACATTTGTCCGACAATCAGCTGGATGAAGAAGAGCCTTCCAAAACAGATGAGCACGAAAAAGAAGGGGATATGACCGAAGAAATTGATCTCGTACTGTTGAAAGGAATGGATACGCTTGAAGAAGAATTTTTGCTAAACAACAGATATCTCATAAAAAAGATTATGTACAATGAGCTAGGTATATTTTTATTCGAGAAGACCAATAATACGCCGATCGTCAAATTATTTTTGAATAGCGATATGAATGCGGGAATAGGCTGTGAGCAACGTAGTCTGAACGAGATTGTGCGCGATACGCACGGCTTTGTACAGAAAATAGACCGGCATCACGCGATCCCCTTGGATATGATTAAGGCCTGTTATCAATTGAAGGGCGGCCGGCTTCGGATCACTTTACATGTACCGTTTGGAGATAAAGACAGTTTTGTGGTTTCGTCGACCATCTCGCGTAGGATAAAAGACTGGGTAATGCTTCAGGTGCCCATTGAAAAGGATAATAGTACAAATCAATAATATAATATTGGCTATGGAAAATCTAAAAGGTAACACTTGGAAATGCCGTGCCACGGGTAAAGTAGCATTTCCGTCGTTGATCGAAGCAAAATGGAGGATGATCAATTTTAAATTCATGACACGCATCAGGAATAAAGACGGCAAACGTGTCAAACATCGCATGGGCAAACCGGCTTGCAAAAGAGCCTACTATTGTAAATTTTGTAAGGGGTACCACATTACGAAATGGGATAAAAGTCATTTCAAAAACTACAAAAATGTAGTGGTGACTTGGGATATCTCTGCTATAGTAAATGATTATAACTATTTATTGGAATAGTGTTATTAAAAAGGTTAAAACAGGCCTGTTAAGAGTTGAAAGGCCTCGGACAGTCCTTTTGGTCTTGCTATTTCGCAGGTTGATATTGCCAGAGGCTTTCTCTTCGTTAAGGTGGTTTTCCAGTTCGCCATCCATCATCGGTTCCAACATATGCTTCATTAATGGCGCTAGAACGTCATCATTAGGAGATAAACTTTTGCCTTCATAAAGACCTTACATAGCTCCTACCTTGAAGCGTTCAAAACGCCGAAGCTCTCTTGACTGCCTTTAAAAACAAACACTAACGAAAAATCGAATGGGCCCTTTTTTTCATGACCGTGCCTTTTGAATAATTGAAATTAAATAATCTTATTGAATTGTTTCTCTGACACAATTCATGTTACAGCCTCTATATAAGAGCGAAAATTTTTCTTTGTTAGTGCGGGAAATGAATATGTTTTAAGGTTGTACTTATTCAAAACTATTACTGTTTTTTAAATATGAAGTAAACATATGTTTGTTTCTGGTTAAAGTGTTTACTGTACACGAATACGTTTTCGCTATTAGCACAATCGATTGCGTTTGTTTTCGCTGATAACTGTTTGAATCTAATAAACTAATATTACAATAGAAATTCAAGCAAGGGGTTTGTTAATGCCGGTTTGGATTAAATAAGTTAATACCTGCTGGATGATCCAGGATTAAAAACCAATCGTATGTCAATTATGAAAAGAAAGAAGACTTTTTATACCTTATTTTTCCTATTTGGATTCAGCAATTCAAATTTGGTTTCTGTTTTTGCATCAGATGTCAAAAAGGTTATTTCCTTTAAGTTTATCAGATCTTTCATGTACTGTTTCAGAATCAAACAGATTTTTTTGTGCTTTCCTGGTCGCAGGCAAGTGATGGTTTTATAAAATTGAAAGCCTAAAAGGGAACATAAAAGTTTGAGTACATGCTATCTATAATCAAAATGCAGGATCTTTACTATATTTCAGCGCAACCCGTATCAGTTTATTTTATCTGGCAACTGGATTTATTAATTTTTAATTTTAAGAATCTGGGTTTAAACAAAGAAAATATCCATATACTTTTTGCATATAATGAGGAGGTTGACAAGAAGCAAATTTTAGAGGAATTCGTGAAGAGAAATTCTAAATATGCTTCCATCTTTTTGTATAATGATACAAGAAGCAAAAAGAACTATTTATCTTCTGTAAGGCCTCATATCATCGCCAAACATATTGCTCAACACCCTTATCTGGAGCAGTCTGTATTATTATACCACGATTCAGATCTATTGTTTAAAAGACTTCCAGATGTTAATCTTTTCATGGATGACGAGTACTGTTATGTTGCCAATACCAAATCCTATCTAGGGTATAATTATATAATGGATTGCCTCACTGAACGTGAATTCGGGAAAATGTGCAGTATTGTGGGGATTTCCTCAGAGCAGGTCAAAGGTCTGGATCAAAAATTTGTGGGGGGCGCTCAATATATCGTGAAAGGAACCTCTATTGATTTCTGGCAGAAAGTGGAAATAGATGCTGAAAATCTATTTAACTATATGACTGCGATTAATGAAAAAAAGAATAGAGATTTCCGTAGTAATAATGACGCCCTAGCCGGCAAAAAGATAGGCATACAGGCATGGTGCAGTGATATGTGGGCGATGCTCTGGAATCTCAGTCTAGGTGGAAAGGAAATTCGTGTTTTAGAGGATCTGAATCATTGTTGGCCCTGGGATCACATGAGCGAATGGGATAAGAAACCTATTCTGCATTATTCAGGCAGTATAACCAGTACAAGGTTTTTTAGAAAAGGCTTATATAATCTATTCCCGCCATACTATTCGAAAAACATCGCGGAAATAGACGTTGATACAGTAAGTTATGCGATGGCGCAAGGAATTAAAGATTTTGTAGAAGAGGAATTGAGGCCAAACACCTACACGGATAGTAAACATTCATTTATTCTGATCTATGACCATATCAGTGCCGACAGCTTAGATGTCAATTTGCTATGGTTTTATAAATATTTCAATATAAATCTCATCGTTTTGGATTTAGGTGCAAATTTTGGAAAGGAGCAGCTTGAGCTACTTTCCGGCTTAGGTTATGGATACTTTTCTTTCGATCATTATAAAAATGAAGAGTTGTTAATTGATGATCTGTCAGACGCCATAAAAACGCCATTTGTTGGCTGCATGCGCAATCATACAATACTCTCAGAACACCAGCTGATTTCCGCCATGAAATTCATGAGAAGTATGAAGGACAAGGAGGTAAAATCGGTCATTCCTTATAGTGAGAGTGCGGAAATTGCACAGGTGGACAGCTTATTTCATGCATTGTTTTCAGATTTTATAGATATAGATCTACTGGTTAAGAATTATGACAAATTTAATCTGGTGCAAAAAAACAAAAATGAAAGAATCGCAGCCTTCTTTACAACAACCGAAGAATTTCTGTCACAATTAAGGGGAGTTGATCTTAAGAATTCGGTGGATGATATTTTTAGTTGTCCTGTAGAATCCGGTTATATTGATGGACCTTGTTTTCAACTTTAATCAGAACACCGTGGAAAATACGATAATTAATCACCCGGCAAACAGGAGCTGCGAAAAATTACTGATCAAGGCGATCCAGACCGGCAAAACCAGAAGGAATAAAGATAGGGATCATCTGACGGAGAGTTTTCAAAAATTAATTGCCGAACTCTATGACGAAGAGAATACGACATTTGGTAGCGGGGTAGTCGGTATGGCCTGGAGGCTGGAATGGATCGTTAAGAAAAAGCTCTTTCTGGGGTTTGACCTGCATGAAGTTGAGGAAATTTTGGAAGACGTGGATAATTTTATCTATAAAAGAACGATTTATCAGAATGCATCTGATTTTTCACTGACAGATGGTCTTTTGGGAGACTTATATTATCTGGTTAATAGATTGGACAGGATCAGCCCGGAGGTTAAGAAAATTCCTATCGCAAAATGTATTTTTATCTTGATAGATAGGTTATCTACAGCCTTTTCTGCTATAGTTTCATCAAATGTCGGGAGCTCCAAAAACGTTAATGATTGGAGCAGTGATCAATTAAAATTCTTTTCTCAGCTGTTTCACATATTGTCTTTCGTACCATTCTTACCCTACACGGAATATGGAGTTATTCAGCAATTGATTGATAAGATGTCCAATTTCATAAAATATCTATTTATTGAATCATTGGATATGCATCCAGATGAAATCTCACAGGAGCGATATACCGACCTGTTAATGTTGAGTGTATGTTACCATAACGTCGGAAAGAAATTGAAGATTAGCAGATGGGAAAAAAGAGGAAAACAATATACCGCTCATTACATCGGCTTGATGAATTTTGATGAGATATATTCTGCAGCATTTTCGGAAAAATTTCTACGGATTTATGGTTTAATAGTAAGCAGCGGGATTACTATAGAAATTAACACTAAAGTTTTAATAGAAAAGTTATGGATTGAATACCAAAGTAATAATCAAGATAGGAGTGATTTGCTGGAGGCAATTATCGGTGGAAATACTAAACCTAGCCATGCTGCGATGATATCTGATTTACAAATAATATCCATATAGTGATAGTAAACCATCTGAAAAACAAAAAGGATAACATGCAAATAATTTCAATAGTAATTGCTACCTATAATAATGAGCATTCAATTGTCAACACTCTAATGTCGATCAAAAGACAGACATCTGATCTTTGGGAATGTGTTATTATTGATGATTGTTCCACAGATGGAACGGTAGCAACTGTAAGGGCAGAAATTGCAGGATATCAACGGTTCAGGCTATTTGAGAATCGAACAGTTAAAGGGGTAGGCTATTGTAGAAATCTAGGGGTAGATCATTGCCTGGGCGATTATCTCGTATTTTTAGAGCCTGGTAATTTTTTGTACAATACCTGTATCGAGAAAAGAAGTTATTTTATTAAAGGGTGGTCAAATATAGATGTTTTGGTTTCTCACACCACTTTGTTTAAGGACCAGGTAGACCATGTTATCGGTAGCATCAACCATAGTTTAATAGAAACGAATTACCATGATCTGATCAATAGTCTGATAAGATGCTGCCAGATATGGACAATGAGTTCAGTGACATGGGAAAAGAGATTTCTGTTAAAGATCGGAAAATGGTCCACTAAGTTTGAATCCTTTTCAGAAATGGATCTCTATATCAGGGGTCTTTTAGAGAGACCTAAGCTCCATTTTACTAAAATTGAAGATTCATTGATGAAAATAGAAACTAGTAAATCGGATGTTTTACAAGAAATTAGGGAACTTACTATGTTGCTCAATATATACTTTGAGGTAATTAATAGATTTTCGAACGGTAGGACGGTGCAAGATATTTATAATGCATCTTTTATGTTTCTTATCAAGAATATATTACGGTTGATCCTATCAAACGAGATCGAATTAGGAGAGGGTGATAAACAGCTGCTCTTTTCAATATTGGAAAAAATAACAGATGAGGAAGGTGTGCTCCAGGTAAGAGCAATTTTGCAATAAACATATCAAAATGAATCATATAAATAGTTATCTGTGTCCGTTTTGCTCTTTTTCTCTGCCGATAATGAATATTATTGGTACTGACTTTCCCGTGATTAAAGAAAAGAAGATTGTCGGAGGTGGAGAAAGGTACGGTGGGTGCCCCAATTGTCTCAGTACAGATAGAGACCGACTCGTTTTCGTCTATCTGAAATCCGTCTATAAGATATTTGAAAGAAATGACTGTAAAATTCTCCATATCGCTCCGGAGTTTAACCTATTGAGATCTTTGAATGATCGATTTGCTGCCTCAGATTACATATGTGGTGATCTTAATCCCGCTTACTATAACAGCGGTCGAAAGATGATCGAAAAAATTAATATTCTAGATATTCCTTATCCTGACAAATACTTTGATCTGGTTATTTGCAACCATGTACTGGAGCATATAGAGGAAGATATTTTGGCCATGAAAGAAATTTTTAGAGTGCTTAAAGCCAGCGGGCAGGCGATTCTGCAGACTCCGATTTCATTTGATCTGGATGTTACGTATGAAAATTTTGAGATTGTGAATGAAACCGACCGTGAGACTGCTTTTGGTCAGAAAGATCATGTTAGAATATATGGAAATGATTACGTGACAAGATTAGAAAGTGTTGGTTTTTCCGTTCAAAAGTTCAATCTATATCCGGATTACGACCTTTTTGGATTAAATAGTGAAGAGCGGTTATTTGTATGCAACCGAAATGATTAATGCAGCATGTATAAATAATATATGATGGAAAAAGTTTTTATTTCAATTGGCGAAAACTGTCTCGCAGATGCAATTTTAGCAAGGTTTGGTTTAAAATCATTCACGACTCCGTTTTCTCATGGTAAATCCAATATAGAATATCTATTGCAGCTTGAAAAAGAAAGGTATAAAGATATAGTCAATACCGATTATTTGGAGTATGGGGACCTAAACAATAATCCTTCCAGCAGAAAGGTTCCAGTGTTAAAAAAATATGTTAAAACCTGTAATGTATATCACGAGATGTTTATGGGCGGGGTGGTGTTTTCGCATAGTGATGTAATTGAAAGTGTGGTAATTAGGGATACCATCAAAAAACGCGCGGAGAGGTTAGTGGATATTAAAGGAAAAAAAGAGGTGTACGCCTTTTATCACCATAGATTTACGAATCATCGGTCTGATTTTGAAATGCTGATCGATGACCTGGATTCCTTTATACAATTATACTGTACGGATAAGGTTTCATCCAAATGCATATTGTTCACGCAGCATATTATTGAAAACGGCCAGGAAAGGGGGGTAAAGTATGCGTCTCACAATCATGTCCATATATTCATGTTTTACACGCTTCAGGAATGGGAGGGGACTGACGATGACGTTTTCTGGGCAAAATGTGATGAAGATTTAATTGCGCAAATGATTGCCCATGTCCATAATATCTAAAATTTGTATGAAATGTAATCAAATAGGTGAAGTCAAATACCACGAACAGTGTTGTTTGGGGTTTTCTTCCGATATAATAAGTTGTTAATTATTTTAAAAATGAAAAAAAACAGGATTCAAATTCTTTTAATGTTAGCTATGTTAACCCCGTTGAGTTTAGTTAAAGCGCAGTGGACCGGTAAAAGAGAAAAACCAACCAAGACCGTTGAAGTCAAATATGGTACGATTACTCCACCAAACAGAGCGGACTCCGCCATGGCGGCTTTCCGTAATTATGGGCTCGGACAATTTATCCATTGGGGATTGTATGCTATACCCGGCAACGAATGGAATGGCGTAAGTGCGAGACAGGGGGCTCCAGCATCTGAGTGGATCAGAACCTGGGGCGGACCGACTGCACCCAAAGACTGGCTGAACATCTATGATAACCTTTATAAGCAATTCAATCCAAAAAATTTTGATGCTAAAATCTGGGCTAAACGTGCGAAAGAAATGGGAGTCAAATATCTGATTTTTACTACAAAACACCATGATGGATTTTGTTTATGGCCTTCTAAATATTCTGACTATACAGTGGCTAACAGTCCCTATAAAAAAGATATAGTTAAACAAGTCGTAGACGCTTATACCGAGCAAGGTATTGATGTCTTCCTTTATTTTTCCGTGACGGAATGGACCAACAAAGATTGCATTACATCCATCCCGAAAACCGCCGATGAAAAAGCAAGGTTTGACCGTTTTCTAAAATATACCAAGAACCAATTACTGGAGCTGCAAACAAATTATCCCCAAGTAAAAGGGTTTTGGTTTGATGGCACCTGGGATAGGTCCTGGGTGAATTCCTACGAATTTACTTACAACTTGGAAAAAGAACTCAGGAAAAATAATCCAAATTTAATCATCGGGTCACGCTTTCGCAACGATGAACACGGAAGTAGACATTTTGATTCAAATGGGGTACTGTTAGGGGATTACGAACAGGGATGGGAACGTAAGATGCCTGCAAGTATGGACATTCTTGATGGGCATGATTGGGATTGTGTGATGACGATACCTCCAAATGGATGGGGCTATGTTAAGAACACCGATGGTATGTACCTTAAGTCCACCGATGATATTATCGACCTATTGATGAGGTCCCGTTCCATGAATGGTAATTTTGTTCTCAATTTCGGACCTGACGGGGATGGAAACATGAGCACGCACGAAAATGAACTCATCACAGATTTAGGAAAATGGACCAAGGTGAATGCCGAAGGTATCTATAATGTCAGTCACTTTCCACTTGAGAGTAAGTATGGATACTATACTGTCAGTAAAACCGATTCGACATCGTTGTTCTTAACCGTTATGAATAGGCCCGTCAATAATATTTTAAGAGTGGTCTTCCCCAAGAATTCCAAACTGATCCCTGCTTCAGCCGCACTGCTGGACTCCCACCAGGATTTAATTTTAAAAAAGGCAAATATTGGTTTCGATAGAGATAAAAATATGTATTTCGATATTATCATTCCCGAGAATTTGCAATCCAAACGAGCCTTTTTGGTAAAGATAAAATTGGGGAGTGCGAAAACTGTAGAAGACAAATTGATGGATGCAAAAATCTAAGATAAAGATATTATGAAACAATTATTGTTCTCTCGAAACTGTCGATAGTTTATATATTTTATTATTAATTATTTAAAAATTCAAAAAAAAATGAAAAAATTAAAATTAAATTTCATTAATCTAGGAGACGCAGAAGTCCTATCAAAAGATCAACTTAAAAAAGTCCTAGGTGGCGGCTATGGTGCAAATAGTGGAACTTATAATGGGGTTCCACCAACAGACCCTGGTTCAGTCACCAATCCTAGTAATCCTGTAACTGATCCTGTTACAAGTCGGTATGGTAATTTCTAGGCTTAAATTTTAAGTTTTAGTATTTCAGGGAAGCTGCCTCCTTTGATGGAGGCAGTTTTTTATTGATCATGACCTCTCAAAATAACAATGAAACCAATTTCGATTATAATTCCGACGCATAACAACGAAAATACGATTGTTGATACAATAGAATCTGTTCAAAAGCAGACCTCCCGATCCTGGAATTGTATCCTGGTAGATGACCATTCGAGTGATCGGACGATAGCGAATATAAAATCCAGGATTGTCAATGATGAACGGTTTCAATTGGTTGAAAACTCCGCCAATCGAGGCGCCAATTTTTGTAGAAATATAGGCTTAAAATTGTGTAAAGATGATCTTCTCATATTTTTGGATGGCGATGATATCTTGTATCCTAATTGTATTGAAACCCGAAGTTCTTTCCTGAGGGGGAGGATGGATCTGGATATGCTTGTTTCTCAGACAACGTATTTTAAGCATGATATCAATAACGTAATTGAAGTATTCCGGAACTCCGAATCGGACAATAATAAGGAAAAATTAATCGTATCATTTTTAAAGCATCAGATCATATGGACCACTACAGCCGTAACCTGGAATAAAAATTTTTTAGTAAGAATACAGGGCTGGAACGAGGATTATCCACGTCTTCAGGATGTTGAACTGAATATCCGCGCCCTTATGGAAAGTCCTGTGATAGCATTTACCGGAAGGGCGGATTCTTATCTGAGAAAAAGTGAATTCACTCAGGCAAAGAGGGTAGCTGCATTTTGGGGATTCACGAATCTGATTTCTTCGTTTTATGGAAAATTAATGGTCAGTACTGATGACGAAAAAACGTTAAATGACTATGGTGAAGCTTTTCAGCATCTTATACAGACGATCGTCAAGTACTATTTTCTAGATGAGAATAATTATGATGAAGAAATGAAAGCCTATTTTTTAAAAACGGTCCACATGATCTTGGATGAGAGTTCCTATGAACAAATCTTTGAGGCACTTTCCCTTCTTAGTGCTGATTGATTTTGATTGCGCATTTGAACTGGACCTTTACGATTTGAAATAAGTTTTTACAGCATCAGTTTATTTATATTATTTGTAGACTAGAATGAAAATTCGACTTACAACATTTGCCCGCCCCGATGACGACTTGTTAACCCGGTTTACTAACCGTTATCTTTCAGGAGGAAAAACATGGAAAGATCTTGAGTTTGTCTCTGATGAATCATATGATCGCTTGGTTATCTTAACGTATCCCCATAAAGATACCCTAGAAAAAGGCTATGAAAAAAATAAGGCACTTACATTCATGACAGAACCTACGCTTTCCTATTACGCGAAGAGTCATCCGACGGAAGTGAAGATGAAAATACATCTTCATCTGCCTTTTTTTCCTAAAAATTTTTCATTGTATCGGGAGATCGGCGAAAAAGTTGATATTGATATTATAGAACAGAAGAAAGATAAGCTTCTTTCTGTAGTTGTGAGTGAATTATCAGGGCTGCCGGGCCATAGGACCAGATTGGAGTTTGTTCATGTGATGGATCAGCTTATCGCTGATGGTTTAGATATCTATGGAAGACCATTTAATGGCAATTATTTTTCATTGTTAGCTAATTATCGAGGGTTCTTGCCGGATAAATACGATGGACTATGGCAATATCTTTATCATCTGGCCTGCGAGAATAGTTTTGAAAACGGTTATTTTACAGAGAAATTAATCGACCCGATTGTGACCGAAACACTATGCTTTTATGACGGGTGTCCAAATATAGAGGAATTCGTTGATCCCCGGGCTTACGTGAAAATTAACATTCACAACATTGAAGAAGCATTAGGTACGATAGTAAAAACGATAAATGATCAGGAGTGGAAAAAAAGATATCCTTTTATTGCTCGCCAGAAGACAAGATTTTTAACGGACTTACATCCGCTAAATTTAATTTGGATGGCCGTTCACGACCGGGATGTTGACAACATCTATACATGTTCTTAATCAAATGAAAAATTTTGCTCATTCAAGCCTACGTAGGTGTCATTCTGAATCTTATGTATATTTTGTTTCCGTTATCAATTAACCAACCATAATCACTAACTAAGCGTGCTAAAGAAATTTCCACATTATAAGCAGATGGATATGATGGATTGCGGGGCAACCTGTCTCCGTATGATTTTTAAATATTATGGACAGATGGTTTCTATCCACAAGATTCGAAAACTATGTCAGACCACCAAAAATGGCGTCAATCTGTTGGGTATTTCCGAAGCTGCGGAAAAGCTAGGGTTCCGTACCTATGGCGTTCGGTTAAGCCTTGAACAGCTGAAAGAAGTACAACTTCCCTGTGTCCTGCACTGGAATCAAAACCATTTTGTAGTTCTGTATCGAATGAAGAAAGGACGATATTCCATTGCAGACCCGGCAACCGGACTTGTTACTTTCCAGGAAAGGGAATTTTCAAAAAACTGGTATTCAACAAGGGAGCTACATTCAGGATTATCGCTTCTTTTGAGTCCCGGCCCCGATTTCTATCAGTTAGATGATGATGAAGCTTCGGTTGCTTTGAAGTGGGGTAAGATGTTTACTTATTTCTACCAGTACAAAAAGCTTTTCCTACAGCTGTTCCTTGGCATGATCTTAGGCACGATTTTGCAGCTGGTCACCCCATTTCTTACCCAATCAGTAGTAGACATAGGAATCAATACAAAAAATATCAGCTTTATAAATTTAATACTGATTGCTCAACTTATGCTTTTTATCGGCAGTGTGTCAGTTTCTTTTATTCGTTCATGGATTATGTTGCATATCAGTACACGAGTAAATATTTCAATTTTGACAGATTTACTGATCAAGATCATGAAGCTCCCAATGTCATTCTTTGATTTAAAAACACATGGAGACTTGATGCAGCGGATGTCAGATCAGCAGCGGATAGAATCTTTTCTAACAGGAAATACCTTAAATACCTTGTTTTCTTTAATCAATATGCTGATTTTCGGAACCTTGCTGATTATTTACAATAAGACAATTTTTTTGGTTTTTTTTATTGCAACAACATTGTATACGCTTTGGATCTTGTTTTTTATGAAATATAGAAAGGAACTTGACCATAGGAGGTTTAAGATAGGCTCGGAAAATCAAACCTATATGGTGGAAATGATCCAGAGTATCAAGGATATTAAGCTTAATAACGCTCAAAAGCAGAAACGCTGGGGCTGGGAGGCTCTACAGGCCAAGCTCTTCCAGTTCAAGGTAAAAAGTCTTGCATTGGCACAGTACCAGTCACTGGGGTCAATGGCAATCAACCAGACAAAAGGAATATTCATTACCTACATTAGCGCTAAAGCGGTTATCGATGGTGAAATTACATTAGGGGGAATGATGGCGATCCAGTACATTGTCGGAATGGTCAGCAATCCCGTAGAATCTTTATTAAGCTTTTTACAATCTTATCAGGATGCCAAGATTAGTATGGAACGACTGAATGAGATCTACGAAACCCCGGAGGAGGAGGATATCCAAAAGGACTACCTATCCAAATTGCCAACGCAAAAAGACATTGAAATTCGAAATCTAACATTCCGATATTATGGCGCCGGAAATGAACCTATATTTCAGAAGCTCAATCTGACTTTCCCTTCCGGAAAGACAACAGCCATAGTTGGAACCAGCGGTAGTGGGAAAACGACGATATTAAAGTTGTTATTGAGATTTTATGATTATGAAGAGGGGGAGATTCTTGTTGGAGGTAAGCGCCTGGAACAGATCGATTTTTCCCTATGGCGGGACAGTTGTGGTGCGGTGTTACAGGATAACTATATATATGCTGATACGATCCAACGCAATATAGCCATTAATGACGAATTCCCTGATGAGCAGCGACTGCAGAATGCCATCACCGTTGCCAATCTGGATGAATTTATCGCTGAACAGCCCTTTGGAATAGCAACGAAGATTGGGACCGGAGGGAAAGGGGTTAGCCAGGGGCAACGGCAACGTCTTATGATTGCAAGGGCTGTCTATAAGGAACCCGATTTTATCTTGTTGGACGAAGCTACCAATTCGCTTGATGCCAATAATGAGAAAGTAATTATTGAAAATCTGGATCGTTTTTTTCGAAATCGTACTGTGGTGGTGGTTGCTCATCGGCTGAGTACGGTAAAAAATGCGGATAACATTGTAGTGATTGAAAAAGGAGAAGTTGTGGAACATGGTACCCACTCGGCCCTAACCCAACTAAAAGGAAGATATTTTGAGCTCGTTAAAAATCAGTTGGAACTAGGGAATTAAAGATGAAAAAATTAAATTGGCTGGAAGAGGACCTTCATTCAGAAGACTTACAGGAGATTATCACCAAACCTCCATCTTGGTTATTGAAAAGAGGAATCTCCCTGATACTTGGAACTATTTTATTGATTTTGGGACTATCTGTGTTTATACGTTTTCCGGAAATAGTGACAAGTTCGATGAAATTCAATAGTGTCAATGCACCAAAGATTATCGTGAGCCGGAATAACGGCAACCTTGTAAAATTATTGGTAATGGATGGCGATTGGGTTGAACAAGGTACAGATGTGGCCTACTTGGAAAGTACGGCAGATCATGGTCAGGTGGCCATGTTACTGGAAAGATTGCTGAATTTGAGAAAAGTTGAAAACGAACGTTATAATTTAGAAAGCCTCATAGATCCTAATAAGTTAAATTTAGGGGAATTACAGAGCGGGTATCATAATTTTTACCTTGCTTATCTAAATTATATTGCTGCGAGTGAGAATGGCATCTACCAAAAACGGAAAGGAGCTCTGGAAGAGGAAAGGGCTAATTTGACCCGACAGCAGGAAAAAGCCTCCCAATCATTTAGACTTCAACAGCAACAATTAAAACTTGCAGAGGAAGAGTTCGAAAAGTATCAGTTTCTTGCTCAAAAGAAAATCATCAGTCCTTCTGAATTACGGGAGAAAGAAGCATTATTGCTTGCGAAGAAACAGACCATTCCTCAAATGGAAAATACCTTGATCAGTTATGAAGGAAATATGCTTTCTAAAAATAGGGAGCTGTCTGATCTTGGTAATCAGATCGATGAAGAACGTAAAAAGTTTAAACAGGCTTTAAACAGCTTTATAAGTGAAGCTGAAACCTGGAAAAGGCAGTATATATTAACAAGTCCAGTCAGTGGTAAACTCATTTATGGATCCTTTTTGCAGGAAAATCAACAGGTTAAGATTGATCAGCCTCTTTTTTACGTCAATCCAAAAAATGAGCAATACTATGGGGAGATGTTGCTCCCTCAGATTATATCTGCAAAAGTTAAAAAAGGACAGGATGTAATGATAAAAGTTCGGAGTTATCCCTACCAGGAGTATGGATATTTAAATGGAAGAATAGGCTATGTTTCAGATATCCCGATTCAGGATAGTGTATTTTTTGCTAAAGTGATCCTAATTCGATCTGTTAGAGATTCATCGATTATCTTGAAGCCAGGCATTTATGGTGATGCGGAAATCATTACGGAGGATAAATCCATTTTTAGAAGAATATGGGATAATCTAACCAAGAGTCTGAAGTTTTAGCTTAGATAACAAAACCTACAATAATTCCCAATAAAATTGTGAGTCATTTTCTCGAGTGTACTAACTTATTGATGTGTGTTAATTTGTTGGTTTTCAAGATGTTTAAAATTTAAACATCTTGATCCGTTTTGGTTGCAAAGAATTTATAACAGATGCTGAAGCTGCGGAGATTAAAAGAAAAGCTGTTCAAGATACCAAGGCTTGCCCATGTCCGTGATATCTTTGTTTTTATAGCGGACTTTCCTATGCAGATGTAAGGAAATTAAAATGGACAGACATTGCTGAGCGGGTGGATGGAAAGCTCCGGTTTTTCACAAGCAGGGAAAAGACCGAAATTTCATCAAATATTTCTTTGCTCCCTAAGGCACTTGAAATAAATGAAGGGCAAATGGTAGAATCTTAAAATTGCTTTAAACCCTTGTTAAATGGGAGCCATGTTGAAAAGGGCAGCCTATCTTTTAAGATAGGCTGCCTTTGGTTTTATGTAAAAAAGTTGCTCGAGGACTGTAAAATGAGGCAACCGCTACTTCGCTTCGATCTTATACACATAGATCGGTATCTCATCCCTTTGTCCTGAGGGTAAAACAAGATTTAAATTATCTCTGCCCTGTGTCCATTTCACCTTAGACCGGTCTCCGAGAAGGCTGATCGAACTGATCGCAAGTTTATTTTTCGCAAGCTCCGGAATATCAATCCTTGCCGTTGAGGGGCTCCGTACAAAGAGGTAGACAACATTACCTTTCTGGGTAAAACGGTAGTCCGACACAATTACTTTGGGAGTCGCATCATTGACGGCATCTTTCATCCCTCCTTTATCTTTTTCGGATTCTTTTTTTGCCACTTGCGCTGTAGCGACTTCCTTATTGCCGTTCCAAACGGTTGTGCCGTATAGGGCTTCGCCGTTGACCTTCATCCAGGCGCCTATGGCTTGTAGGTTTTGCTCACTTTCAGCCGGCCAGCTGCCGTCACCTTTGGGCCCCACATTGAGTAGGAGGTTGCCGCCTTTGCTGACTACTTCAATTAGATTGCGGATCAGCAGTTCGGGGCTTTTCCATTTCTGATCGTGCCGGTTATAGCCCCAATTTTCACTCATCGTAATGCAGGCCTCCCAGTTCTTCCGCGCTGTTGAAACCAGTGTTTGCTCGACCACGGCATAATCGCCCAGACCATTGCCAATCCGGCTATTGATAATACACTGGGGTTGAATGGAGTGGATCAGATCACGGATCTCCTGGCTCTGTTTTTTGGTAATCAGCTCGGGAGTGTCAAACCAAATAATACCAATGGGACCGTACTGTGTCAGCAGCTCACGAAGCTGCGGTTTGACCTTGTTCTCAACATACTTGTTCAGGTCTTTGGCATCTTCATCGGGGTAGTCCCAGGTATTGCTGCGGCCGGCTTTAGTCGGCCAGTTGGTCGGTACATCGGGGTTCTCCCAATCGCGGCCCAGGGAATAATAAAAACAGAGCTTTAAGCCATATTTCTTGCAGGCTGCTGCAAGTGCCAACATCGGATCTTTGGCCCAGGGGGTTCGCCTGACGATATTATAATCACTGACAGCCGAATTGTACATCGAAAAGCCATCGTGATGCTTGGCGGTGATCACAATATACTTCATGCCGGCATCATAGGCCATCCGCACCCAGCGGTCGGCATCAAAGCCGGTCGGGTTAAACTGATCGGCGATCTTGGCATAGGTCTTAACGGGGATCCGCTCGTAGAGCATAAAATGCTCACCGCCCTTGGTGGGGTGCCCATTCCAGTCCCCTGCCGTCTGGGAGTACAGCCCCCAGTGCAGAAACAGTCCAAATTTGCCATCGGTAAACCAGGGGGCGGGCTGGCCGAACAGGTTCAATCCTGCCAAAGCAAATAGCAGAAGCAGGATTGTTCTTATGTTATTAAAAATTAATGTATTCATCGTCGCTATCAGCCTTTTCTAACGGTTCTGTACTTTCATAGATGAAACTTTATCGTTGAAAGTCGAAAGGTAGGAAGACGTAGATGTAACGACGAGACTATCGCCAGTAAAATTATTTCCGTTGTATAACGTGACTTTAACATTGGCGCCAACTTTAATGGAAGAGATGCTATTGTCTGTCACGCCTTTTGCCAATAAATCCGATGTGGTATATTGCCCTTTACCAAAGCTTCCTTTCACGCCGGCATAGGATGCATTGGAATAGGTATACACCGAATCTTGATTGGTCGTCATGAGCCCGTTGACATAGTTGAAGTCGTAAACATTGGACGTGGTGTATCCATTTTGCAATAATAATTTTACTTTAAGTTCGTAAGGTGTATTGCCTTTGTAGTAAAGTTCATTGAGGTCTATTGTTCCTTGGATGCTACCTGAAGAAAGCGGCGTAAATTTCCATGTGACTGCATTGTAATCTTTGTTGGCTCCGGTACCTTCGTTGTTCGCATTGGGATCCATATAGACCAATATCTCGCTCACAGGTAAATTAGATGTATAATTTCCTGTAATAAAGATTTTTTGCTGACTGTTGTCAATGGCAAATTGAGGTTGTATGGAATAAGTAGGCGCTTGGTAAGGACTAGCTGTCGCCACGGCAGATTGAAAAACTTCATTTCTGCTGAGAATTGCTGCATCGGAGCCGGTTAGGAAAGTAGGCAGTCCCTTGCTAAAGCTCACATTGCCACTTCCCATCAGTGATGTGCCCAATGTAGGTTCTTCACTGACATATTTAGCATGGTTATGAGGTAGGTTTAATCCATGGCCCAATTCATGTAGCATACCGCCAAGGTAGTTTGAGCTTGGATTTGGAATTCCATTGACGGACATGGAGGAATTGTCCACCGCAAAGCAGTATTTGCCATAGCCATAGAATGGCTGGCTGCCATCGCCGTCTGTCCTTGCCGGCAAAAGGACTAAATAGTGATTGTTGGATGAAAATTGGCCCGGATGGCTGGTTTTGTACGCATTGATCTCATTGATAATTTTACCGGCTGATATCGCTGAGCTGTACGGGTAGTCCGCTTGAGCTCCTGCCGCCGGAATTTCAATAATGTTGACCAGACCTGTACTATCTTTTGCCAGGCCCAGATAATTGCTATAGCCATAGCGCCCCATTTCATTGTGTAGCCAGTCCTGAAAATGGACAAACAGCTGCGATAGCCGGGTTTTGTAGCCGGGTAAGGCTGGATTGTCTGTAGGTACAAACATAATGATATTGAGGTTTACTGGATTAGTTACAAATTGGAGATTGGCTAGGGAGGTGTCTATAACGCCACTCGAGGACGCCTTTGACCGTCGGATTTCTGTGGTATTTTGTTCTGACAATGGCTTTGAACAAGCGAAAAAAAGTGATAGGACTGTGGCGGACAATGCAATTCCTTGAATGATTTGCATCCATTTTTTTGTTTGTTTTTTCATAATTTTTGAAATAAGTATTTATAATTGTTGATGCGTATGGGTTACTTAGGATCTACCCAAACACAAATCTATAGTAGAGAATATATTTTGATTTATAGTGATTTGCGTTTAAGTCAAACGTTTGCGTAACTTACGAAAACGTTTAAATTGATGTACTTTATTCAGAGGACTTGCGTGTCAGGATAGAAGCTTGTAATTCAATGTTTTGATACTGTGTTGCAATCGCGTTATCCGAACTGTCCAAAATTTTATGGAGAATAGCGAAAGCCTGAGACCCGATTTCACGCGAAGGCTGTACAATGCTTGACAATGACGGCTGAAAAATATTTGTGTATTGAAAATTAGCGAAACCGATCAGGGCTAAACGATCCGGTACGGCTATTCCGATAGCCTGTAAAGCCTCTAAGGTTAAATAGGTGAGTTGATCTGAGGCGGTAAAAATTGCTTCGGGTGGGGTGCTTGAATTAACGAGATGTGTGAGCTGATTTTTTAATTGATCCAACACATCCGTTCTTTCGCTATTGGTTTCTATCGATAGGAGGTAATCCGAATTATAAGCGATGTCAAAATCCCGCAGACATTGAATATAACCACGTCGGCGCTCGGTTGATGTTCCTGGCGACAGATTGGAAATAAACAGAATTTTCCTTTTGCCCCGATTGATCAACTGAGAAATACCTTGGTAAACCACTTTAAAATTATCTATTCCAATTTTATACGTATTTATATTATAATTGGTCCGGTCAATAAGGACAATAGGGGTACCCTCATCTTTTAACCGCTGGAGATATTTTAACGAAATATTATTCCCTGTAGCTGCAATGACGACAGCGTCTGCACCCTTTTTAGATAACATTTCTAAATGTTTCAATTCAAGCTGCGGGTCGTCCGCGCTCTGCATAATGACCAGGTTATAATTCGTTTCGGACATCTCTCTTTCAATACCTTCGAGAATCTGCGAGAAAAATGGATTGCCGATCGAAGGAACAATCATACCGATAATATTTGTTCGCCCCTTACGCAATAGTTTAGCATATTGATTGGATTGATAACCATTCTCATTAGCAAATTGTTGAATTTCAGCTTTAGTTACCGGGCTGATTTCGTGACTATTCGAGAGCGCTTTGGATATAGTGCCTATGGAGTAGCCCATGGCCTTGGCAATATCTTTTATCGTTATTCTTTTCATGTGTTGGAATTGCTTTTATCCCTTTCATTTACTATCGCTTGTCTATCGTTAGTTTTTGGCGGTGCTATTTTCGGGGGTCAATAAAAGAAGACTATCAGGCCATCCGGCCTGATAGTCAAACTAAACACGCTAAATTAAAGCGATGGTCACCTCTACCATTTTTTTGACCGACTGTCGGCTATTAGTTCGTGACATTGACAATATACCAGACATTCAATTCGCCGGACTGTATGGTAACGGTATCTCTGCCAACGCTGAGGCCGGTAATAAGCCCTGTCGTACTATAGCTGGCAATTTCTGGATGTTTGTTGCTGTACGTGGCCGTGGTTACGGTACGGTTTCCAGGATTGACTGCCAGATTGATCTGCAGCGGTGTTCCGATTTTAACGGGAATCTGCATAAATCCTCCCGAAAGTATAGCTTCCCTTACGGTTAAATTGTCTTTGATGGGACCGAGGTCTTTTTTGCAGGAATGTAAACCCAGGCTTCCGCACAGGCAGCTTAGCAATAGGTATATATTTGATCTAATTTTCATGATATTATTTCTTTTTTATCCTCATTATTTTGCGCCCAACCATCCCGGATTCTGAACCAGCTGATTGCCCTCCAGGGTCAGGTCGTATAAAGGCAAGGGCCAATAGTAGCGGTAATCTGCCCACAGCGCGGTGCCATTGCTGATGTTCGGGCTCCTTGGATAGGCGATGATAAATCCATTGTTATCCAAAAAGATATCTTTATTGACTTCTTCTTTGAGGGCAATAATCGGTTTGGCGGTATGTGTACCATCGTATAGTTTTCCTTTTTCGGCTGTAAATTTCATTCCACGTAAGGGAACGGTCATCAGATTGCCGGCTTTCCAGCGCATCAGGTCTTCGTAACGGCGGTCTTCCAAGACCATTTCTACACGACGTTCACGCCTGATTTCACGGATGATAGGGCTAACGGCATAATCAAGTTTGGACGCGTAGATCTCATCAAGCCTGGGGTCTGCCGGCGGGTTGCCAAGCTCTAATTTGCTGCCAGGATATTTTGCAAAGTCAAATCCTGCGCGCTGGCGCAACAGGTTGACCGTCCGGTCCAGATCATTCTGAGTCAGCGTACCTAAGATTGCTTTGGCTTCCGCCAACATCAGTAGCACTTCGCCATAGCGAAATTCGATAGCTGTTTGCTGGCCGTTTGTTGTCGCTTCATTTTCGGTCCGGTCGCCCATCCAGTGTTTAATGGGAAGGTAGCCCGTTACTGTAGTGCCGCCGCCTACATTATAGGATAGTCGAGGATAGGTAATCCCATTTTTTTCGAGGCTGGTGGTCCCATCCGTTCTGTTAAACAGGGAGCGGTTTTCACCTGGATAATTAATGGTCTGCTTCAGGCGCGGATCGCGGTTTTCAAATTCGGACCATAGCCCGTCATATCCTTTGAATAGGGGACTGGCAGTGTAGTTGCCGGCCGAGCCCGAAGAATAAATCGGTTTGCCGTCGATACATAGATACTCGTCTACGAGACCTCGTGTGGCCCCGCCTGCTGGCCGTGCACCCGAAAGACTGTTGTTCTGGTCCCAATAACGTTGGGTCGCATGGCCTACCACAGTACCATCGTATACCCGGGCCAGGATGGCTTCTTTGTTACCGTCCGAAGTCGGGTCTTTCTTGAAAGTAAACATTTTCCAATAGGGGCTGTCACCTGTGGCATAGAGCTGATAACGTCCGGTGGCGATGATTTTTTCGCAGGCATCCACAGACGCTTCCAAGAAAGATTTTGCTGTACTTTGTAAAGACAATTCGTTATGATAGGTGCGGAAGGAACCTTCGAACAGACCTATCCGCGCTTTTAAAAACAAGGCCATGTCCTGATTGATGCGCCCATCTGGACGACCGGTAATGCCTTCCAGTCCAGCTATGGCCATATCGATGGTCTTCATTAATGAATCGGCAACTACAGTGCGCTTATCTCTCGGTTTGTATAATTCCTTGCTGTCAATGTTGAGGTCACTTGAAAACCAGGGCACATCCCCAAACAGCATAAGCTTGCGGTAGTAATCCATGGATTTGAAGAAATAGGCTTCCCCAAGATATTTGTTCAGTCGGGTAATGTCGTTATTGACCGCTGGCAATGCTTTGCGGTAGTTTTGGATAAAATAATTGACCGAACGCAGGTTTTCCCATGTCCAATCGACCGAGGTGCCTGAATTTGGCGGAATAAAGGTGTTGTCTAGTATACGGTCGATATTGCCATAGCGGACCATATTGTCGGTCATAAAATCGCTAGCCAGTAAATGGCTGCCACCGACTACATTGGGGTTTACCTTAGCATCTGCCCAGACCGTACCATGCCCTAGGATATATCGGCCATATAGGTTATTCAGGTATAAAGTTAATTCCGTTTCAGTAAATAATGAGTTGTCCTTCGACAGATCAGTTTCGGGACTTAGTTGTAAAAATTTATCGTTACAGGACTGGGTCAACAACAGGGATGATGCGGCAGCCATGACGATGAATCTGAATATGTTCTTTTTCATAATAGTTTAGTTAGAAGACAATTTGAGCACCAAAAGCAATAGACCGCTTTTGTGGATAATCGGCAGAGATCTGGTCGACGTCAAAAATTGTAGGTATTTTTGTGACTTCAAAGATATTGTAACCGGCAAGTGTGAAGCGTAATCGCTCGACGCCAAATCGTTTGGTCAGCTGATTGGGCAAGGTATAACCCAATACGGCCTGCTTAAGTCTGAGGTAGGCACCATTGATCAGGTACCGGTCCTGCACGTTTACCGAAGAGCCATACATCGGAAACTCAGCATCTGTACGCTCAGGCGTCCAGGACCGTTCATACATCCATTTTGACCCGGCGCCACCGCCCCAGTAAGATGATAGGCCTGCCCAGATATCACGCTTGAGTACACCCTGGAACAAGAAATCAAGATCAAAATTTTTGTACTGGACATTTCCGGTGATCCCGAAACGATAACGTGGCGTGGAATTTCCGATGACGACACGGTCACCCGGGTTGGCCAGGGTATTCAGTCCGGCATCTATTTTACCGTCAGGAATCCCTTCGGGGCCACCAAGATCCTGATACCAGATATAACCCGGAAAAACGTTGCCCTGATTAGCACCATTGTAGATCCAGTTGCCATTTGATTCGTTTCGTCCGGCAAAATCACTTTCCTGCAGTATGCCGCCGGTACGGTATCCCCATATTTCACCGATCGTCTTACCGTCATACATCACCTCCCGGCCCGAAGAATTGGCAATCATCATGCTGGTATTTGCAGCATAATGCTGTACTTTGGTCAGATAGTCAGAGAGGTTAAGGCCTACACGATAGCGGAGGTCACTGTCAATCGTCTGCTTCCAAAGGAAAGAAAGCTCGAAGCCTTTTGTTTCGAGTATCCCTGAATTTTCCAGAGGTGCTGCCGTCCCCAATGTCGTCGGAAATGAGGCGCTGCCATCGGTCAGGATATCAGTGGTCTTTCTGTTGTAGTATTCAAAAGTTACGTCAAGTCTGTTTTTGAGAAATGTACCATCTAAACCGATATTCCAGGTTCTGGCTTTCTCGAAGGTCAGGTAGGGCGATACAAGTCCCGGCGGATTGATATAGACGATCTGTTGCCCATTGATCAGGTAAGGAGCCTTTCCCGTACCCATTGTTGCCTGATACGGATAGATGGATGAGGGCTGATTGCCCAGTTTTCCCCAGCTTCCGCGCAGTTTAAGTTCGTTGAGCCAACTTTTTGTGCTTTCCATAAAATTCTCCTGCGATATCCGCCATCCGGCGGAGAAAGAAGGAAATGTTACAAATCGGTCTTCTTCAGTAAACTTCGCACTGCCGTCATAGCGCAGATTGCTCTCAAAGAAATACTTTTCGGCATAGTTGTAGTTCACCCGTCCAAATACTGCACGGCCGGCAAGCGTATATGCATTTCGGGATACGGTATGTAAAGATGGATCCTCTGCAGCATCAGGGTTCTGTATATCTGGAGAGATCAATTTTCGGAATGTATTGGTGATCTGATTAAATTTTGTCTGATCCTGATTGTAACCAACTACAGTGGAGAAATTATGTTTCCCGGCCCAGGTCTTCTTATAATCAGCATAGATATTAATTAAATATTTGTTGGTATTGTTGTTGTCAAAATAGGCGCGATTTTCCGCGGCTTCGGCCTGCTGGGAGGTATACTGCCAGGAGTCCACGACTTGGTTGAACTTGGGACTGTACCTGCTCAGGCTGTAAGACTGCGGCTGATAGCTGAGGTCTGCCTTTAATTTCAGGGCATTTGGAATTAAGGTAAATTCGGGCGAGATCAATAATGATACCCTTCTGTCCGTGGACTGATTGTTGGCACCATAACTCAGCCAGGCCAGGATATTATCGGTATAGGTATTAGGTAAAGGATCATTTGGCCCGGTTTGGATGGGCATATTGATATTTTTGTTTGTCTCACCCATCATGGCAGACCATATACTTCCTTTACCACCAACGATATACGGGCTATTGAAATTTGTCTGGTCAAAACCGATCTTTCCAAAAACACTGAACCAGCTATTCACTTTGGCATTGATATTCATCAGGGCATTGTAGCGTTTCAATTTGTCGGTGTTGATTTTGTACATCCCCGATTGATTCTGTAAGCCTCCGGAAATATAGTAGTTAATGGATTCGGCACCGCCGCTGAGGTTAAGCGTATGTTTTTGCATTGGAGTCCATTTTTTGACCGCTTCCTCAAATGGATTAACATTGGCTACCCAAATGATGCTGTTTCCCTCCTGATACCACGCATTTTCAGGCGTGGGATTATCCATATACTTTTGTATCATCTCCAGTTTTTTTTCATCTGCGGTACCGGGTTTACCATTTGTCCATAATGTTCTGTCCATGCCGGATTTCTGGATCTCATAGGCATTGAGGATATCAGGTAGCCCGGAGGGTGTATCAAAGTTGGAATCGAAGTTGTAGGCTATCTTGCCTTTTTGATTGAACTCCCCCCGTTTGGTGCGGACCAAGATGACCCCATAGGCGGCTTTGGTACCATAGATCGCAGCCGCAGAGGCGTCTTTGACAAAAGACATGTCCATGATATCATTCGGGTTGAGCTGATTGAGGGCACCTGTGGTGCTCTCAATCCCATCGATGATCACCAAAGGGTCGCCATTGACGGATTCAAAGACCTGCGTATTCGCGTTATAATTCATAGAGGTACCGCCTCTCAGGTTAAACCCCGGTGTGCTGTTCGGCGAACCATTCCCAAAGGTAATGTTCAAGTTGGGGACGAGGCCCTGTAAAGCCTGCCCGATATTGGCGACCGGACGATTCTCAAAAGCTTCTTTGCCTACATGTGAAATGGCCCCCGTTAAGTTGACTTTCTTTTGTGTACCGAAGCCGACAACAACAACTTCCTCCAGTGCGCTGTCGTTTTCTTCTAATGATATGTTCAAATCGCCGGCTGTCGTATTGTTGAAGGATACTTGCTGTGGCTTAAACGAAAGATGGGATATGGTCAAGGTTCCTGCTGGTTGTGCGGAGATTAAAGAAAAGTTTCCTTTGCTGTCAGAGGATGTTCTGCTTGTACTGCCATTTAAACTGATCGTGGCATTTTCAATAGGCGCTCCGTCTTTTTTGGACGTCAATCTGCCTTTAATGCTGTATTGTTGTTGCTGTTGCACCTGAACAGTTTTTTTTGGTGCATTGGGCAGCACGACAACATGTTTCTTGTGGATCTCAAACTGAAGCGGCAGCTCATCCGATAGTTCTTTAAGCACCGTTTCCAGCCGTTGATTGCTGGCATCGATGCTGACTGTCTTTAGTCCATTAAAGAGGCTTTCATCATAAAAGAAATGATAGCCGGTCTGTTTCTTGATTTCCTGAAAGATGGTTTTCAGGTCGCCTTTGTTGACATGCATGGTGACTTGCTGGGCTTCGGATTTACCGTATACGCCATAGGTAAAAAGTAATCCCAGAAACAGGGTTGCTTTGACTTTTTTTGAAATGAGGGGTGCAAAGCTAGGTTCGGTCATTCGACTCCCGAACAGGTAATCTTTACATTTGATAAAGTAATTCATATATTCAGCAATAGGGTTGGTTTTTTTTGGTTTTCATTTAGGTGCTCAGGCACCTTTGACTAGCCCGAATAACACGGTGGGGCTAAGTTTCATTAGGTAAATTTTAAATCATAAATAGGTCCTCCTTTAATAATTGCTTGTCTTACTTGTTTTTGTTCTTGACGGTGACGGTTTTCTTGTCGATGGTGAATTCAACACCGGCGCCACGTTTTATCAATTCCAAGGCCTCGGCCAGGCTCACGCTTCGGCTGATGCTGCCCCCAAAGGTTTTCTTGGTGATGGGCCCCTGATAGATGACTTGGATATCATACCATCTCGCCAGCTGTTCCATAATATCCTGGATCTGGTCATGCTCGAAGTAAAAGTAGCCCCGCTGCCAGGCAATTTCCTTTTCAATATTCGCCTGGGAAATACGCATGTCGCTGCCATCGAATTCAACTTTTTGCCCAGGTATAATTTGTTTTGTGGTCTTGTTTTTATTGGTTAGCTGGATACTTCCATTGATCAGGGTGACATTGGATGATGCATTGTTGTATGCCCTTAGGTTGAAAGCTGTCCCCAACACTTTTATATCACCATGGGCAGTGCTGACTAGGAATGGCCGGTTTTTTTCGTAGGCCACTTCAAAATAAGCTTCCCCGCGTAGCTCTACTTTGCGGATTGATTTGCCGAAGGCTAGCGGATAGCTCAGTTCTGAAGCTGAATTGACCCAGACTTTGGTGCCGTCTGGCAGCACCATGCGATAGAATCCCGATGCAGGTACGGTCAGGGTATTTTTTAAGGTAGCAAGTTCCGCTTGCCCATTGTTTGGTTTATAGTGTAGCTGTCCATCCGTAATTTGGAGCTGTTCACCATGCTGTTCGTTCAGTGTAGCCTGTTCCTGCGATAGCTCCACAGTTTTACCATTAGAAAGTGTGAGTGTCGCTTTCTGTCCACCCGGTAAAACGTCATTCTTATAATTATACACCTGATCGGCGACAATCTGCTTATCCTGCTGTGTTTTATTCAGGAACAGTGCGGCACCAATAATAAGGAGCAGGCTGGCGGCCAAGCCCACATAGATTTTTAGGTTTCGGATGCTGCGAATGCCGACTGATCGAATAGCGGATTTGGCCGATTCATGGGTTAAGATTTTAGTTCTTGCCTGATCCAGGTCTAGGCTATTCCAAAACTGGGCATCGCTGGATTTGACACCCTGGCTGATATAGCTGTCCCATTGATCGCGCAGGGTAGGATCATCTTCAAAGATCTTTTGGAGGGATTGTACATCAGTCTGACTTAATGTCCCACTAAAATGCTTTACTAAGTAATCTACTAGTATAAATTGGTGATCCTTCATGTTCTTCAATCGGTTGTTTGATTAAAAGAGCCACAAGGGATGCAAAAGGATGGAAGGAAAAATGGAAAAAAGTGTAAAATGTTGTTAGTCAGGGAGTAAAAATAGCAGGAGTGCTAGCATCCGGCTATCCAGGCGCGCGCGCAGAAGCTGTATCGCTCTTTTTTTCTGACTTTTGACCGTGTTAATGGAAATGGTCAGGTTATTGGCAATTTCATCGTTGGAGAGCTTTTCAAAAATTGCCATGTGCAGCACCTGCTTGCAGCCCTGAGGCAATTGATTGATCGCTTCCATCAGCTGGTTGATGACTTCGGCCTGCATCATGGCATCCATGATCGTCTGTTCTTCGATCATGTCCTTATCGAGCTGATCAAAGTACTTGCTTTTTATTTTTTCACTTCGGATCTGTTTGAGGCAGTTGTTGCGGACGGCAATAAAAAGATAGCCCTTGCGTGCAGCTTCATCTTCGGGCAAGGCATTCCGCCCCTCACAGAGTCCGGCGAAAAAGCTCTGGACAATATCTTCAGCCAACGCTTCGTCATTCAGCAGATTGTTTGCAAATAGACAGAGCTGTTTGTAATACTGCTGAAAAAGCGATTCGATATCATAAGGTAGAGATGTCTGCAAATTTTCCAAGTGATTTAAGATGTATTAAGCAATTGACATAACAGGAGCTCTTGGAGCATGGCATAAATATAGGAAAATATGCTAAGTTTTTGAATTGATAGAAAATTAGACTTAGATAGTCGTGTTGGGATCAACCGGAGGCATCAATATTTTCTTCGCTGATTTTCCTTTATGCGTTCAAGTACATATGCATAGATATAAGGCAACGAAACAATAATAGCCAATGCCACGATGACTTTTAAAAGCATGAGGATGATCTGAAAGGGAAGGGCGCCCCAAAAGCTAAAATAATCTAGGGGAATAAATAGTCTGGAACGATCCGCTCCATCAAACAGTATGTTATAGTTTTTATGCTTGACATAGTCCCTTACCTGGCTGTCAAGCGCCAAGTTATGGCCTTCGATATCGCTGTCTGTATTCCATAAGTTATTGGAGTAACGGCGGGTTGCCTCCGAAGCGTAAACTTGCCGCTCTTTGTCCCCGGCCCGGTACGTGTAGGTAATGGATGCGGTAGACGAAGCGGCAGACTGCTTTGTCGTTGGCGTCCAACGGATTTTGTAATCAATAATTTTGCCCTCCACTTCCGTCCATCGGGGATGAAAAAAAAGAAAGCTCCGGTATTGAAATCCCGGTAAGCAGGAGTAGATCGTTGACCCGGTCAGATAGACCACAAAGGAAAAAATAGCGAACTTTTTGCTGAAGATCTTGCGGTTAAAAAATAGTATAAACAACAGCGGGGACAAGACTATCGTAAAGATAAGAACAGGTGGCGGACTGACGCACAGGAATACAATATATAGCACCGGCATCAGAAATTTGTACGTAATTTTGTCGTACAATTTCCTTGTCTCTTTTAGATAACTTTCGTTTGAATTATTCATCGCTATTGATCATCATATTAGATTATTGGCCGTTTGACTTGCGACCAGACTGCCCAAAGAGACCGTTGAAAGATCCGCTAAATTTTAATCGTTCATGCCGTCGTAATATACATCTGTTTTGGTCAGAATATCCTGAACCTGTTCGTACTGTTTTTTGGTAAAGCCTGTCTCATACAGGAAGAACAGTCCGCTCCATTTTATCTTTTTGACGGAGGCCAGGAATGGCTCCCATTTCATGGGATTATTGGTAAAGGGGACATAGACCAGCTTGGGATTTGTAGCCAGTACTTCGGGAAACGATTTAAATTGGTTGTAGGAAAAATTAGCTTTTTCCAATTTTTTTAGTGTCGCGATAGATTTGGGCAGGGAAGATAATCCTGCATTTTGTATCCCCAGTTCTTTCAGTTCAGGTAGCTGCTGAAACAGGTCAGGTAGTTCCCCCAGTTTCGTTTCACTTTTGTAATTGCCTGATAGATATAATATGGAAAGTTTGCTCAGGCTAAAGATTTCTTTTGGAAAGGCCGTAAATAGGTGGCTGTTCAATCCGAGCTGCTGTAGATTTTTGAGCTGCGCAAATGATGCCGGCAGTGCTGTCAAGGGGTTGTTGCAATCGAAACCTTCGAGTACAGTAAGATTGGAAATACTGGCCGGAAGTATTTTTAACTTATTTTGACTTAAGGTCAGCTTTTTCAACCGATGATTGGGCGTTTTGATTTCCGGAAAAGCATCCAGGGCGAAATTTTCGATTGCCAAAACTTCCAATTGTATGCCCTCGTTTAGGATCTTCTGCAGAAGGCTACTTTCGATCGTTTTTCCCGAGACCATGGTACTAAAAGACAATTCTTTCAGCTTCGATAGATCTGCATTTTTAAATTCGTCGATATCCTGGAAGTGTATTTCCTTTCCGCCGGTTGTTGTGGCATGAATAGCAGGGGTACTCGTTGTGGGCATCGGCGCAGCAAAGATGGCAGGCTCTGTAGCGTGCTCCCCCTCATGCACGGGCAGCACTTCCGGAATGACCTCCACCTTTGGTGGTTCGGCGATAGCCTCCACTTTTGGTGGCGGGATCTGCTTTTTCTTCTTTTTCTGTGCGGAGACAGTAAGGGCGAAAAGTGATAGACTAAAAACGAGGATATATTTTTTCATGTTGATCTGCTTTTTGTTGAAGCAAATATGCGCATTAAGACTGGGCATTTTTTTGTCTATTTATATCCGTGAGACTTTGTTTACGATTCGTTTTGTTTGATGTGATATTTGCGCTAAATAATTCGATGGACAGTTTTATTTAATCTCAGGTAGAAAGGCTGCGGATAATGGCCTGTTTATGATGACATTTTTGGGATTGTAGGTTTTTGCAGTTGATTTGTAGTTAAAACATTACAAGTTCGAAATTTTATCGTATAATTCTGATTAAGAGTGGTTATGTCGTTCTTTAAAGAAGCGGAAAACCCCTACTTTTGAGCCATCTATTTATGTTATAATTAAACGCATGTTTTATGGTTACGGGTATTCTAGTTATTCTATTCATTTTTTTGGGAGCTTTTTTTTGGAGAAAAAAACAATTAGTACAACGGTTTAATGAAAATGTCAAGATCGCGATCGATTATATGATTCAGGAACACCCCGGACAATATAGCGGTGATCGAAATGCAAAAAGTGGCGTCTTTATTTTCAATGCCGAGCGTACAAACGATACATTGAAAAATGTCGTCATAAAAAAGGTAAAACCTTTACATTCGGCATTGGATGTCAATCTCGAACATATTCTACTGGTCTCATTAGAGGGAGCTGCTGCACCAAAAAATGTATCTGTCCGTTTTAAGGTCGTAAAGAAAGGGGCAAAGATTGAAGATCTAAAAGGTGTTCATATCCGCATATCTGGAGTGCTCAACTTTAAACACGGGAACCCAAAAGATTTTACGGCTGTTTTACCGATTGCGGGCCTGTATCAGGTGGCGCGCACAGCAAAAAGTGTTGATCTAAATGATACTCAGGTGTTGGGGGACATCGCCGAGCTCAATCTTTCGATATAAATTTTCCCAAGGCTGGAATTCTTTGGGTTTGCCTATTTGCTTTTCCAGATACTATAAATGTTGCTGGCCTAACCGACCTAGGGAAAGTCATGGGCCGGTAAGCAACTATGAGTCTCGAAAACCTCGCTGGCTAGACGGAACAGGGAGGTTATCTCCGTAAGAACTCTTCTAGGTCGACATCCTTATCCAGTCCGAACTTTTGTTTTAACCGGTATTTAAACATACGCACACTATGCTGCTCCACGTGAAGGACCTGTGCAATCTGTGTTGTATTCATTTGTAGATGTAAATAGGCACAGTATTTTAAATCAAGGGGTGTCAGTTTTTTGATGGCTTTGGCCGAAAGCTGACTGAAAAAATCGGGATGTAGCTGCTGAATCCGCTTCGTGATGTCTTCAAAATCGGCACTCAAGAGCATTTCCTCCTTCAACAGCTTTTTTATAGGGGTAGCATCATCAGCACTCAATTGTTTTTTGATCTGTTGCAGCGTTTCGTTTTTATGTTCAATCATCAACGAGTTGACCAGGGCCTCTTTTTCCAGTTGCTTGCGTTTGAGCTCTAATAATTCTTGTTCCGCCCGGAGGCGTGCTTGTTCCTCCTGATCCAACTGCAGCTGAATGGCTGCCCTTTTTTCGGTTTCTTCATTTTCCTGTTGCAGTTTTCGTTCACGCTCGATGGAATAACGTAGTTTAAAGTGATAGGAACGGAACATAAAACACAGCCCTGCGAGCAAAGCCAATGCAATGCCGCCATACAGGTAATTCTGTTTTTTGCGAAACTCCGACTGCTGGCTTAGCAATTTCAACTGTTGGTTTTTCTTTTCGCTTTCGTATTGCACCTCGAGTTTCTGTGCATTGAAAATCTGTTGCTGGTCGAAGGTGTTCTTCAGGAGCTGTTCGGCAGTCGTTTGGTAGTGGAGTGCAGCCCTTAGATCATTCTTTTTGTTGGCAATATCGGACAGTTGCTTGAATACTGTATATTCTGACCTGTAAAAGTTATTACCATCTTGCTTGATCTGGCTGATGCACTGCAGGAGGTAGCGCTCGGCAAGAGACAGGTTGTTTTCCTGTACGGCAAAGCCACTTTTGATGCCAAACACATTGACCCAATAATCTGCATCTGCATGATTCGTTTTAAGTTCTTTTTCAGCAAACCCCAGGTAATGGAATGCCTGCTTCCTACGTTCAGGTAACGGATCTTTGGAAAACTCAAAGTAAAAGTTGGCCAGATTGATGCAGGTAATCACAAAACTGTTTGCACTGATGTCAGAGGGGTATTGTTGATGAAGATCAAATGATTTTTGAAGATAGCTGAAACTACTGTCAAGTAAGGCCTGCTGTTGCTGTTTTTCATACCTGGCCTGAAACATACTTGATAAACCGTTGTTGACATTTACCAGCGCATTGTAATTGCTGTCTTGTAAAGCATACTGTTCGCACTTGCGAATATAATGATTCATTTTCCCGTCATCCCCCCAGCGGCTGTAGACGCCATAAAGGAGGTAGTTAAGTGCATATTTATTAGGGAGGTCTTTATCGCTTTTTTCCAATAACTGTAATCCTTTTAGGGCGCTTTTGGCGACTTCATCAGATAGCCCCAATTGACGGTTTAACGCTGCCTCTGCACGAAAAGCGATGGCTTTGGCTTCCTCTGTCTTGGCCTCCTGAGCAAAGCGCTGGCTATTGTCTAGACTTTTTTTGCTTAAGAGCAAACTGTCTATGTTACCATAGACCAGGCTCTGATGGGCATATAGATAGGCTAGTTCATCGGCTGTATTTTCTTTTTTTTCTATTGATTTTTCGAGAATATTCAGTACCTCCTTTGGTCGGTTCCGGATCCGGAGTGTTTCCAGCGATTCAAGTGTTTGCTGTATTGCAGGACGTAATTGTGCCTGGATGGTACTACCCAGCGACAGTATCGAGATCAGGATAAAGAAGTTCTTTAAATACATTTTTGCTTATACCATTAGTCGTTCTAAAGACCAAATTTAAGATTTATATCTGTAACCATTTTTTCAGAAGCTAAAATAAGTGGTTTATGAAAGGTGTTGGTTTTCAATGTTATGAACGATTTGTAGATGTTTTGTATATGCCGTTTTTTCGTGATGTAGATGTTTTGTGATTGCTTTTGGAGAGGTTTTTAATCTGGATTCTGACATATTTGTTCTGAACAAAAAAATATAAAATTATGAACCCAAAAGTGCAATCTATTCTTAGCTATATAGGTATCCTATGGCTCGTCGCTTATTTCGGCGGAAAATCTGAACGAAATGATTTCAGTATCTATCATCTCAAACAGGGATTAGGGCTTCTACTTTTTTCTTTTCTGTTTGGCGTGATGATCAACATTGTTGCTATCGTTTCATCATCGCTGGCAGGTATCCTGAGTTATGCGGGCATTTTGTTTTTTATCGTGATGGTATTAGGGATCATCAATGCCAGCAATGATGTAAAAAAGCCACTACCACTGCTAGGTGAAATGTTTGACCGGCAATTTCCATTTCTGGATAAGGAAAAAGATTTAAATTAAAAACAATCGCGGTTATGGGCAGGAAAGATATCGGCAATGGCTTTGCAGTCATTGATGACAAATTTATCTTGCATTTCGACAGCGAAGTGTACCGTAAATTTTATGGCATCATTGAATTTGCCAGCTTTGAGATCATACAGAGCAATGGATCTACGTTTCATTATTTTAGGGACCGGAACCATATTTATCTCGAGAGCTACATGAATGCGTTCTGCGTGCTGACAGATGCTGATGTCACGAATTTTCATATCATTGATTTTGAAAATGGCATGGCCTCATCGTTAGCGATGGACTATGTGTTTGATAAAAAGCTGACTTATCGCCTGGCAGATGTAAAGGAACTTGGAGGACTGTATCAGCAGGTGGGCGATGCCATTTACTGTGCATATTTCCAACAAGTAGAAAGTGCCGATGCTGAGACATTTGAGGTGCTTCATGGAGAACGTATCGGCAATCTGGCCAAGGATAAAAACCACATTTATTTCCGACAGGAAATTGTAGCGGATGCGGATGCAGCAAGTTTTCGAATATTGGAGCAATGTGTTTCGGGAAATTATTACCGCGAATGCGATCATACGTTCTATGCACTGGATAAGCAGCGGGCTTTTTATATTGATACGATTGCAAGATCCATAAAACCGATCAGAACAAAAAGTTTGGAACAGTTCCGTTTTGAGGTACGGGATGGACTGGGCTATGCGCTGGATGCGGAATATCGCTACATACATGGCAAAAGAAGCCGTTTGTAATGGGGAAACTAATGAGAACAATGTCAGCAAATAAATATTTGTTACTGCAATTGGAAAGGAGTAAGTAAGACTTAAATAAATAAGGATATGTCCAAAAGAAAAATAATGGGAATAATCGTATTAATCGGAATAACTGCGGTGTTTATATTTTGTTTTTTTCTGTATGCCTGCATCAAAACAAAATCTACTGGAATAAGCCAATACAGTCCATTTAAAGAGTGGATGGGTAAGACGGTGACAATGGATAAAGAGACCATTGTGCTTACCGAAAAGGTGAAGCAGTACAATGATAAGAATTATCCGTACTTGCTGCTGGACAGTTTACATCCTAGCTGGCCTTATCTTGATGAACGTATTGAATTGGGCGATTATATCCTGGTGGAAAAGTTTCCCGCAGGTGCAAAATTTCATATCGAGAAAGCCGTCCAGTTTACTGCTGGTGTGTCGGGGAATTCTACACCCTTTGTTTTTGGAACGATCAGCTACAACGGTAAAAACCACAAAATAGGCTACCAATGGGGAACAATGGATATCGCCAAGTTTATGGACAAGGTGAAGGCCTGTTGGCAGTTTCATCCAACCCCCTGGCAGTCCCTGGCTGATACAGCATATTACGAACTTCCAGAGGCTGAATGGTGGTAATATTTCCAGAAAATAATGGATGACCCAAATAATAAATATATGGAATCTCTTAACTTAAAAAAATGAAAATGGCAATAGCAATACACCTCATCTTACTCCTCATTGGGCTAGCGCTTTTAGTCATGGGGATACTAGCCTTCCTCAGCTCGCGAAGGTTAAATGTAAACGGTTATACGGTAGAGGCTACTGTGGTCGAAAATATCCCTTCGCATGAAAGTGAGGGTGGTACAATGTATACCGCATTGATGGAATACCATATCGGCGATAAGATAAAGACCTTTTCACCCAATGCGAGGTCCAATCCTCCAGCCTATAATATTGACGAAAAGGTAAGACTTATTTATGATCCAAATAATGCGAACGATGTGCGCATACTATCTTATTGGGGCTTGTACTTGGGCAGTATTATTCTACTGGCTTTCGCCTTGCCAATGTTGCTGATCGGTAGTGGTTATTTTTTGTTTAAAGCGGGAATTATTTAAAAGAATAACGGATGGAATTACATACACTTTACATTAACATTCAAATCAAAAAGGAGAAATTGAATGAGTTTTTCATCGCGAAGCCAATGACGAGTGGAATTGATGACAATTGGAAGCAATGGTGGGACAGTTGCGAGATGTACAATAGAACAGGCTTGAAAAATATTCCTACTTATACAAAAGAAAACAACCGCAATGTACTAGATGATTTGCTGAGCGATAGTTTTTTCTGCTCGAAAGAGCAATATGATGATAAAAGACAATATTGGGGCTTTACTTCGCTCAACTTCAGTGAAAACTATTACGAAATATTGCCTATGCTGGCATTTTTGAAACAGTTGGGGCTGTATGCTGAAAGTGGTTATGCCCTGATCTATGACTGGATGTGGGGGGATGAAACAGTCATGGCTTTTGTAGAATTCAGGGAGAAACAGTCATGGCTTGCACCAGTTACAACACATGCACAGATAGCGCCGAAGATTCTCGAAGAAGCAAATAATCATTTGCAGGAAGTGTCAGACAGCTTTTATATATAAAAAAGGGCAAGACTGAAGCATTTTTCCGAAAATGTTTCAAGAGTTAATCGTATAAAGAATAAAAAATCTTGACAATATGTTTTTCTTAATTCAACAATACCAAGCAGCTCGCTTTTCAGCGTCCGAACTGCAAAATCCGCAAACAGCCGGGCAAAACATGGATCTTGTTTTTCTGCGTACGGAGATGCGTATGGCGGTGTGTACCGTGCATTCTCGAAAAGCAGCTGGTGAATTCAGGGATGTAAACACGGGTAAAGTCATTCGCCGTCGCTTATGGACACCGGAAATGAAGGCTTTTTACCAGTCAAAGACAAATGAAGTTCCCAGTCCGCCATTTGTGTTCAAACTCACGATTGTGGGTTGGATTTTCACCGTGCTGATCATCGCCTTTTTTGCGATGTTGACCTACGATGTGGTAAAACCACCCTTGCCGAAATCGGCTGTTAGCTTGGCCATGGAGCAAAAACCATCGGTCGGAGATATTTATTTTGGGCATTTTGAAGCTCGTCAGGGTACAGGAGACCGTTTGGGCTTTGGCTGGTTCCGGGTGACTAAAGTGGAAAACGATACGTATTTTATTGCCAAATCGACCACAATGAGCAAAACCAGCAAGCCCAAAGAGCAATTGGAAAGCAATAGTTTTGAAACGGAGGGTACCCCCGTGAAAATTACGGAACAAGCAAGTTATCTGATCAACCTGAAATCGGAAGATGGGGGAATGGAAATGTATTTTGCGGATAAAAAGTAAGCTGAGGCAGGTGTCTGGCACTGGGGTAAATACGAGTATTTTTGCCTGAACCGGCCAAGGAGGCATATGGAGCAAATAAAGCTTCCTATGTCTGCTGCTTATCTGCTATTAAAACATGTCGTGAAACGGTTTTGAGATATGATTATTTGAACTTTAAAGGATTAATTTTAAATACTTTGTAACAATAGTATTTAATCTTTAACACTTCCGTATCTAAATTGCTTGCATCCTTTTTAAAGTTTAATTACATTTGTTTTAACGATGCAAGGAAGATTCCGTCAATATCTGTTCGGCGTATGGTGCGCAATACTTGTCAGTTTAGGCTGGCATGATGCAGCAACAGCAGAATCTCCCGCAGCGATCAACCGGCATGCTGTCGAACACTTCAATCGACAGGTAAAGGGCGCGCAGCAGGATAACGACGTCATCCGTAAAGGTAAACACCGGCACCATGAAAAACTCAGGGCTTATTTTGCTGAAAAAGACGGTGAAAATGATGATACCGGAAGCGATCCTGACGCGCCAAATTTATTTGCTCTTTCCCGGAATGATTTTGGCAATCTGAGCGCCCATATCCACCCCGATTTCTACAACAGGCGTACCGCAGTCTCGTTGGCCCATGCCGAAAATCTTACCCCACAAAAAAACGCACTCTATATCCATTACAGTGTTTTCAGGCTGTGATTTTTAAGTAATTTTTTAAAAAGAATATCAAAATAGCTTTCACTTATTGTGGAAGCTCGTCACACTATTGTTCAATTTTTCGAAAATTATTATAAAAATCTATGATCATGGTCATGAAAAATTTCATGTATATCAACCTGTGCCTTATTATACTAGCTACAAGCTGTCAGTCCGAAAAAAAAGAAAAGAAGGAAGCCGCAGTTTTTAACGTGACAACACCGCTGGTGAAAGACACCATCGTCAATAAAGATTATGTCGCCCAGATCCGTTCGATCAATCATATCGAGCTCCGTGCCCAGGAGAAAGGCTATATTCAATCTATTTTTGTGGACGAGGGGCAGTTTGTACAAAAAGGACAGCCACTCTTTAAAATTATGCCCAACCTCTATGAGTCCGATGTCAATCGCGCAAAAGCAGAGGTGAAATATGCGGAAATCGAATATCAGAATACTAAAAATCTCTCCGAAAAAGATATCGTTGCCCCCCAGGAAACAGAAATGGCCAAAGCAAAATATGAAAAGGCCAAAGCCGAACTGGCATCTATGAATACGCACCTTAAATTTACAGATATCACAGCCCCATTCTCGGGTATTGTTGGTAAACTGCATTTACGTAAAGGTAGTCTAGTGGATGAAGGGGAGCTGATTACGGAACTATCTGACAATAGCAAAATGTGGGTCTACTTCAATGTGCCCGAAGTAGAATATCTCAATCAGATGGAGGCGAAAAAGGATAACAGCCCAATGCATGTGCGGTTGAACATGGCCAACGGAAAGGAATTTGGCCAGGAGGGTATTGTCGAAACAATCGAATCGGACTTCAATAACGAGACGGGAAATATTGCCTATCGGGCCACATTCCCAAATCCGAAAGGCTTATTGCGCTTTGGGGAGACGGGCAATATCGTCATTACCTCACCTTATGCGAACGCGATGTTGATCCCGCAGAAAGCGACATTTGAGGAGCTTGAAAAGAAATATGTCTATGTCATCACAAAAGATAATAAAGTAAAAGCAAGGGAAATAAAGGTTGCTGCTGAACTGCCACATATCTATGTAGTCTCTTCGGGCTTGAGTAAAGACGAAAAGATTTTACTGAATGGACTTCGCATGGTACAGGAAAATCAGACCATTGAATCAAAGTACCAGACCCCGGAGAAAGTCATGTCAAACCTAGATTTATATGCAGAGTAATTAAAAAGCAGCATTATGTTTAAAAAAGTAATACATCGACCGGTATTTGCTATTGTCATATCGGTTGTCATCTTATTTATTGGTGGTCTGGCTATCAAGCAGCTTCCTACCGAACAATTTCCGAAGATAGCCCCTACCACCGTGGCGGTTTCCATCGCCTATCCGGGTGCAAGTGCGGATGTGCTTGTAAAATCTTCACTCATTACCTTAGAGAATGCCATTAATGGGGTACAAGGCATGCGTTATATCGCAACGGATGCAACCAGTGCCGGTGAGGCTACGGTAAATGTGGTCTTTGATCCGGGGACGGATCCCAATGATGCGGTCGTACTGGTCAAAACGAGAGTGGATCAGGTGATGCCGCTGTTACCTGAGCTGGTGCAAAAGGAAGGTGTGATCGTCAATCCGATCCAGCCCAGTATGTTGATGTACGTGAACCTGTACAGTACCAGTAAAAGTATGGATGAAAAATTCCTGTACAACTATGCGACCGTAAACATCATTCCCGAAATCAACCGGATCCATGGGATCGCCAAATCTCAGATCTTGGGGAGCCGGCGTTATGCGATGCGGATCTGGTTAAATCCCGACCGTATGCGTGCCTATAGCTTATCTGTCGATGAGGTGATGAAGGCTATCGGTGAGCAAAGTATCATTGGTCGGCCAGGACGATTGGGCCAGAGCTCAGGTATTGCTGCCCAGTCGCTGGAGTATGTATTGACCTATAAAGGCCAGTACAATAAACCCGAGGAATATGAAAATATCATCGTTCGGGCAAATGGCGAAGGTGAAAATATCAAGTTGAAAGATGTTGCCAAAGTCGAACTGGGCAGTGAGTTTTTTGATATCTACTCGAATCTGGATGGGCATCCTTCGGCTTCCATTGTGCTCAAACAGAATTATGGAAGCAATGCCAATGATGTCATTAAGGATGTAAAAGCTAAGCTGGCGGAGATGAAAGGAAATTTCCCTCCAGGTGTCGACTATAAGATCAGCTATGACGTATCCCAATTTTTGGATGCCTCGATCGAACAGGTGATGCATACCCTGCGTGATGCCTTTATTCTGGTGGCTATCGTTGTATTTATTTTCCTGGGCGACTGGCGCTCTACCCTGATCCCGATCATTGCGGTGCCGGTGTCGTTAATAGGTACATTCTTTGTCATCCAGTGGTTCGGCATGTCGATCAACTTGGTCACGCTGTTTGCACTCGTTCTGGCGATCGGAATTGTGGTGGATAATGCCATTGTCGTGATCGAAGCCGTGCATGCCAAGATGGAGGAGAGTGCGATCTCACCTTACAGTGCCGTCAAGGAGGTAATGGCTGAAATTGCAGGTGCGATCATCGCCATTACGGCGGTCATGGTGGCGGTATTTATTCCGATTTCTTTTATGACAGGCCCCGTGGGGACGTTCTACCGTCAGTTTTCAATTACTATGGCGAGTTCCATTGTGATATCGGCCGTGGTGGCGCTGACACTCACACCGGTGCTTGCAGCCATGCTCTTGAAAAACAACCATGGAAAACCTAAAAAATCAAATCTATTTACCAAAGCGCTCGATACCTTTAACCGTACCTTCGATCGGGTGACCGGCTCTTACGCTTCTTTTCTCCGAAAAATCGCCAGCCGTAGGATCATCACCTGGGGGATATTGATTGCGTTTTGTGTAGGCACGTTCCTGATCAACCGAACGCTTCCGGGCGGTTTTATACCGAGTGAGGATCAGGGGACGATCTATGCCATTATTCAGACGCCACCGGGATCGACGCTGGAGCAGACCAATAAACTTTCCCGCGAGTTGCAGAAGATCTGTGAAGATGTGGATGGGGTAGAGTCTGTATCCTCCTTAGCTGGTTATGAGATCATGACCGAGGGTCGTGGCTCAAATGCGGGAACTTGTTTGATCAACCTGAAGACTTGGAGCGAACGGGAGCATTCGGTGAAAGAGATCATGGAGGAACTGGAAGAAAAATCTAAAAATCTGGGTGCAACCGTGGAGTTTTTCGAACCGCCGGCTGTTCCGGGTTTCGGTTCCTCAGGTGGTTTCTCCATGCGCTTACTCGATTTGAATAGAACCACAGACTACCAGGATTTTGATAAGGTCAACAAAGCTTTTATTGCTGAACTTAAAAAGCGCAAGGAGCTGACAGGTGTGTTCACCTTTTTTGCTGCCAATTATCCACAATATGAATTGGTATTTGACAATAATGCCGCCATGCAAAAAGGGGTCTCCATTGGTAAGGCCATGGACAACCTCAATATCCTGATCGGTAGTACCTACGAACAGGGCTTTATCCGTTTTGGCCAATTTTTCAAAGTGTATGTGCAGTCATCACCTGAATTCAGAAGGCTGCCTTCGGATATCTTGAACCTCTATGTCAAAAATGACCATGATCAGATGGTGCCTTATTCGGCTTTCATGACCTTGAAAAAAACGCAGGGCCCCAATGAGATCACACGTTATAATATGTACAACTCTGCTGCGATCCGCGGGCTGCCGGCCAATGGGTATACCACGGCCGATGCCATTCAGGCGATCAACGAGACTGCTCTTGGCTCCTTGCCGCATGGCTACAAAGTGGCCTGGGAGGGGCTGTCCTATGATGAGGCACAACGGGGAAATGAGGCGATCTATGTCTTCCTGGTCGTATTAGTCTTTGTCTACTTGGTGCTTGCCGCACAATATGAGAGTTTTATTATTCCTTTTGCGGTATTGCTGTCCTTGCCGGTGGGGGTGTTTGGCTCATTTTTCCTCTTAAAAGCCATGGGGCTTGAGAACGACATCTATGCACAGGTCGGTTTGATCATGATCATTGGTTTGTTGGGTAAAAATGCCGTACTGATCGTAGAATTCGCCGTTAAGCGCCGCCAGGCTGGGGATTCGATCCTGGAGGCGGCCATCGAGGGCTCACGGGCAAGGTTTAGACCGATTCTGATGACTTCGTTCGCCTTCATTGCCGGACTCGTACCGCTGGTCTTTGCGAGTGGGGCCGGAGCCATCGGAAACCATACCATCGGGGCTTCTGCCTTGGGCGGTATGCTCGTCGGAACAATCTTTGGCGTGATCGTCATTCCGGGACTTTACTACATTTTTGCAAAATTGGCTGACGGAAGGAAAATGATCCAGGCCGAAGACGATTCACCTTTAAGCGAAGACATGATACATTATGAATAAGAATAGATTCTATCAATATACGGGTTTCGCGCTTTTCTTGCTTAGTTTTGCGGCCTGCAAACCCTTGGAAATACAACAACGTGCTGAAAACAGGATGGTGCCGGCGAAATATGGTACCGCTGAAAACGACTCTACAAATACGGGAAAAATCAAATGGAATAGTTACTTCAATGACCCCAATCTCCAGGCACTGATTGGTCTAGCACTGTCCAACAATCAGGAGCTCCATATTATGCTCCAGGAAATCGAGATGGCTAAAAATGAAGTCAGTGCCAAAAAGGGGGAATATTTACCCAGCGTGGGGGTAAAGGTCGGTGCCGGTGTGGACAAAGTGAGCCGATACACTAATATTGGCGCGATGGAGAAAAATACGGAAATTGAACCGGGCCGGGAAATGCCCGAACCGCTGTTTGATTTTGGTGTCGGTGTACAGGCCAAGTGGGAAACGGATATCTGGGGCAAACTGCACAATGCGACCAAAGCACAGCTGCAACGCTATTTTGCCAGCGTAGAAGGGAAAAACTTTATGGTGACGCACCTGATCTCCGAAATTGCGGACGCGTATTATGAGCTGCTGGCCCTGGATAATGAGCTGCTGGTCATCAATGAGAACGTGAAAACCCAAAATGATGCCCTTACGGTAGTCAATGACCTGAAAAAAAATGCCCGGTCCAATAAGCTCGCAGTCAAAAGATTCGAGGCGCAGATCCTGAAAACACAGGGGATGCAATACGATATCAAACAGCAAATAACCGAAACAGAAAACAGGATCAATTACCTGGTGGGACGTTTTCCGCAGCCGGTACAACGGGATCACGAAGCGTTTGATAAGCTTGTTCCGCAGACTGTATATACGGGTATCCCTGCTGATCTGCTGGAAAATAGGCCGGATATCAAGCAGGCAGAGTATGAACTGGCGGCTTCCAAACTGGATATCAAATCGGCTAAAGCACGTTTTTATCCTTCCCTGGATATTGCTGCCGGTGTGGGCTTGCAGGCTTTTGATCCGACTTATCTCATCAAACCGGAGTCTTTTCTGAGTTCGCTCGTCGGCGAGCTGACTGCTCCCCTGATCAACAAAAGAGCGATCAAAGCGGCGTATTACAATGCCAACGCAAGGCAGGTGCAGGCGGTCTATCATTATGAGCAAACGATACTGGGTGCTTACATCGAAGTCGCCAACCAGCTTTCCAAAATTAAAAACCTCGAAAATGGGCTGGCGATCAAGACCAAGGAGGTCGATGCACTTAGAGAATCCATAGATATTTCCAACGACCTGTTTAAATATGCCAGGGCGGATTATATGGAAGTTTTGCTGACACAGCGTGATGCATTGGAATCCAAATTTGAACTGGTGGAAAAAAAAGCCAATCAGCTTAAAGCCAGCGTAGCGATCTACAGATCCCTGGGCGGCGGCTGGGAGCGGCAGGAATAAATTGTTAATGTTTGTTTTTTACTCGTTGGGGACTTATCAGCTGATAAGTCCCTTTTTTGATGGTTCGCCCTAGTCATCAAGACCTATGAAATTGCCATCGGCATTAAATTTTAAATCCAGATCATTGGACAGATCAATCTGGTAACCATAGGGTTCTTTGTCAATACCTTCGATAAATAAAGGCGTTGGGTATTGCTTAACGACATAACTCAATATAGACGCGGGGATTAAGGCATCTGGTAGTCTTTGATGATTGCCGTCAATATCGGTCCAATTACCATCTTTATCTAAATCGATCTCTATACCACTGTTCAATCTGACTTCATAGAGACTGCCGTCTGTATCGGTATTGTTTTTTCGTGTAACGCTGGCTACTGTGTTTGCTCCAAAATGAGATTCAATCATCGTTTTTCCTGCCTGTGGTAGTTCGGAATACGTGATGCCACTTTCAATCGCATCGTCTTTGTCACATGCCATAAATGTCAATGCGCTGCCTGTTATCAGTACAGCTGCTAACCAAGTTAATTTCTTCATGTTTGCTATTTTACTAAATTCTATTACATCTGTTGTCGGCTTATTTTTTGTCGTCCAGGCTGTCTTTAGCTTGGAAACAGAAAATGCCACAGGGTAAAGTTTCAGATAGATTCTGGAAACATTTGGGAAAGAAACTTGGAATCTAAATATATAAGCGGATAAATCTACAATTCGATTTGATTGAATTTATTAGTAACCACCTTGGCATATTGTTCCTTATATTCATCGGTTAAAAAGCTACGATCAATCCAATGAGGAATTTTATTGGCATGTTTTGAAAAGTCGTTGTAGATATTATTCCGAACTAAATCAGAAATTCCTAAACTTGAAGCTAATTGGTTAAAGTCAGATTGCTTAATCTTTCTTTTGCGACCTCCCAACGTTAAGGCCATATCGTCCTTATCTTTCGGGAAGATTAAGTTCACATTTAGGAGATCATACGCAGGCGATAGAATAATATTGTTATTATGATGGATTAATGAAAAGTTTTTTAGGTGCATGTCATTATTACCAGTGAGGAAACTAAACAGCACTAATCTAAAGTATTTGATAGCATCTAGTCCTGAATTTGTAGCAAATTGTCTGATGATTTTCCCCACTCGCTCATAAGAGCTATTGTATTTTTGCTCTGTCAGTAGCTGCGATAATTGGCATAAATCTTCAATATGAATTTTCTTCCCCTTTTTTCGGTCAAATCGTTTTGTGATATATGCTAATTCTCCAGTGGCTGTTCGTATCAGTGAGTGCTCAGCAGTTTCTATCTTAAATAGCTTAGCCAAATGCATTGTTAGATCTTCTACTTCAGGCATAAAAAGAAAATCTGTAGATTGGGGCTTAAGGATATATTCGCCCCATAAGCCGACAAGTGTTAGTCGCTTACTACCCTTTTCCCCATTTAAACTAAGTGATATCTTGGGTTGCACGCCCGTTAACGCTAGTCTTTCATTTACAGTTATTTGAGCTAATTTATTTAATTTTTCCCTATCTAATTCCAGATAGGGAACTTGGGCTGTGCCAAAAAACTTTTTTGAGCATGCAATATGGTATTCCCCACTTTCAACTGGCTGGTAGCAAAATAAACAATTAAGCATGATCTTCCGCCTCCATCGGATAGACGGAAACGGCGCCAATGGTGTCCCGACATAGATTAATCAATAATTCAAAGCGGTCTCGGGGATTGAGTTTCCAATACTTTTCACCTATTTCCAATAACCATCCCTCAGGAATCAGACCGTCAAAAAAGGGAAAGAGCACATTGCTGTGGTATGCGTGTTCCGAAATTGGTAGGGTTAAACTGATAGGCTTAGGATCGGCTGTTCCGATATACTTTTGATCGTAGTTGAATGAATAACCGCGATCAGTTTCAATTAGATATCCTGCTAATTGATCTTGAAAATATATTTTTGCTTCACGCGCCATTATGTTCTAATTTTATCCACTACGCCAATCTCTTTACCAAATAAAGCTAATACATCATTTACTTTATCTAACCGAAGTGTTTTTTTTCCTTGTTCAAGGTCACGGACAAAACGTAAACCTACCCCAGCATTAAATGCCAAATCTTCTTGAGTAAGCTTGAGTTCCTTTCGTTTCTGTTTTACAAATAATTGCAATGAATCCATATTTATACCTTTTCTGATATAAATATAAGTAAAAACAAATTATTTATACCCGAAGTGGTATAAATAATTTGTTTTTACTGTTTTTTATACCTTATCGGGATTATTTTTAAAATCTTATTTGTCCTTATCAAACTATTTTCGCCCTGTACTGTCTTCTAATAAAAGGTTATGGAAAAATCCTGTTTTAAAAAGATCGCGCGCTATGGCTTAGGTGTTTTTTTAATGGTAGCGGGAATTGGTCACCTGACTTTTGCGCGGAAGGAATTTCAGGCGCAGGTACCGGATTGGGTGCCAATCCCCAAAGACGATACGGTGGTCTATTCCGGTTTTGCTGAAATTGCCCTGGGTACGGCGCTGCTATTGGCCAGGGGTAAACAGCGTGCTACCGTGGGTAAAATTGCAGCGGCTTTTTTTGTTGCGGTGTTTCCGGGCAATATCGCACAATATACTGAACATCGGGATGGTTTCGGACTGGACAGCGATGGGAAGCGTCTTGCCCGTTTATTTTTCCAGCCAGTATTGGTTGCCTGGGCATTAAAGAGTACGAGCAAACGAAAATAGGTCATAGAACCAGGTATGGAAAACGTAGAAGTTTGGATGCGGGGACCGATTGCCGGGATTCCCGATCTTTTGCAGCCGGTGGCTCATGCGCTGCTGCAAGCAGAAGAAGATATTGTAAAATATACCGCGCAGCTTTCATCTGAGCAACTCTGGGCGCGTCCCTGTGGCAACGCCAGCATTGGATTTCATCTGCTGCATATTCGCGGTGTGATCGACCGCATGTTTACCTATGCTGCGGATAAATCGCTCTCCGCCGAACAATTCGATTACCTCCAACAGGAGGGGATCGTAGATGCGGAGCTCAGCGTAGCTACTTTAGTCGAAAACTTACATCTGCAGATTGAGCAGGCCTTGCAGCGCTTATCGGCAATTGATCCTAAGACCTTGACCGAAGAACGTTTTCTGGGAAGAAAGCGTATACCAACAACCCTGATCGGTCTCTTATTTCATGCGGCTGAACATGCACAGCGCCATGTCGGCCAACTGTTGGTCACGGTCCGTTGCCTGAAATAAGGGTTGACTACGAATTGATCCACTTTGGCTTTCTAGTCCTGTTAAGGTCTCAGTGAAGAAACTGGTCCGGGATCAGCGCTGCACGAGATATGGATAAACAGGTCGATATGATGTAATATGGGACTGTGGCCTGTCTAGGGATTAATTTGTAATTTCGTATACTTGTAGATTCCATTGGGAAATTCGTAATTTTTATAACCCCGTATAAAAATAAACTCCGTTTATGCAGATACTTTTGGTAGAAGATGATCGTCGTATCAGTAGCTTTGTGGTGAAAGGGCTGGAAGAATTGGGCCATCAGGTCATTTTGGCGGAATCCGCTGAGGCGGCGCGGGAATGGGTCAATGCCGAATCCCTAGATATAGTGGTATTGGATATTATGCTGCCGGGAATCGATGGGATTCAGTTTACAAAAACACTACGCTACCGCAAAAACCATATTCCCATTCTGATCCTTAGCGCACTTGGTGAAATTGAAGATAAAGTCGATGCCCTGGAAAGTGGTGCCGATGATTACCTGGTCAAACCTTTTTCGTTTAAGGAACTGGTCAGCCGCATCAAAGCCTTGGTACGCCGCGACAGCTATAAAAATACGACCCATGGGAATGATAGCTGCATCGAAATTCGTGATCTCAAAGTGGATCTGGATCGTTATGAAGTCTATAAAGGTGGTGCAAATGTCGATCTCTCCCCCAAAGAATTTAAGCTATTTAAGTACCTGATCGAAAACCGCAATAAGACCCTTTCACGTACCGCGATCCTGCAGGCGGTCTGGGGAATTGATTTTGATAACAATACCAATGTCGTGGATGTGTACGTCTCCTATCTGCGGGGGAAAGTAGACGACGGAAGTGATACATCCATTATCAGGACGGTCAAAGGGGTAGGTTACATGCTCAAAACGGACCGACCATGAATCTTAAGATCAGACTGACACTTTTTTCTTCCTTGGTCTTCACGATCATTTTTGGACTTGCCACGCTGGTCATCTACTGGATATTTTATAATTCTTCGGAACGGCATCTGATCAGTTCGCTGGAAAAAAATGCAAAAATCGCCGGTATCTATTATCTGGAGGCAGATGAACAAAGTCCTTTAAAGCATCTGGAATCCAAAAATCAATATGAAAGTCTGGTCAAACGGGCCATGGTAGCGGTCTACAATGCCGAAGGCCGGGTGAGCTATGGCGGCCTGAAATACGATAATCAAATCAGTAAAAGCTTGTTGACGCAGCTGAAATCTCAAAAAACAGTTTATTTTAAGACGGAGGATAGCTTTTATTTTGGTCTGTATTATCCAGATAATCAGGGTGATTTTTTTGTCTTTGTCAAAGAGTCTAATACGGACTTTAATCAGCAGCTAAATCGCCTGCTTTTTATTCTCGTGCTCGTTTTCTTGGTCGCGCTGATTAGCATCGTCCTGCTGTCGCTCTGGCTGAGTAAATATGCCTATCTGCCCATCCGGAATGTCATTCAGGAAATCCAACATAAGGATTTAAATACTATCCAGGAGCCGTTGACGGTTATCAAGACAAAAGATGAGCTGCAAGACCTGATCGAAAGCTACAATGCGCTCCTCCGGCGCATCAGTGAAAACATGATTATCAGAAAGAATTTTGTGAGCTATGTATCCCATGAGTTTCGTACACCACTCGCCGGTATTTTGGGGTCCATGGAGGTTTTTGGGACGAAAGCCCGTAGCCAGGAAGAGTATCAGGAGCTGGCAGCGACAATCACCGAACACGTCAATTTTCTAAATCACCTGATCGGAAATTTTCTATTGCTGACAGAAGATCAAGCCTTGAAGCGATCGATGGAGGTCTTTCGCATCGATGAGGTGGTCTGGGACCTGGTGCCTAAATTTGCCAGAACATTTACTGTACCCTTGAAAATCGAGCTCGAAGTGGATGAACCACGTTATTTTAATTTTCGGGGCAATCGCATGCTCCTGGCATTGTCGATCTCCAATCTGATCGAAAACGCGCTTAAATATGCCAATGGTCAGGAAGTGCTGGTACGCATGACGACGGCGGATGAGCGCCTATCCTTGCAGATCATTGATCAGGGTATCGGAATTCCGCAGGCGGAGCTGGAGGCAGTGAAGCAGACCTTTTACCGCGCGACAAATGTCGGCAAAGTCAAGGGCAGTGGCATCGGTCTTTCTTTTGCACAGATCGTTTTTAAAGATCAGGGCGTGGACTTTGCTATTCATTCCAATGACCTGGGGACGACGGTATCGCTGCTGTTCCCAAAATTCTAACCATTCTCTAATCTCTTCTAATCAAACTTTAATTTACCTTAAAGTTGCCTGTAATCCCTGTCGCTTAGTTTTGTGGAAATACAAAATAGAGTGAGAAAAATACGCATTACATTAGTTATTCTTCTTGGTCTGAATAGCAGACTATTTGCACAGGAAATGCCCGAAAAGCGCTTGCAAAAATCGGAGATTGAACAGGTATTCCTAACACACAACCTGTCCCTGATGGCGCAGCGTTTTCAGCTAAAACAGGCTGAAGCAGCGGTATTGCAGGCCAAGCTGTGGCCCAACCCCAAGATCTCCATCGGTGAGGTCAACCTCTGGAAAAACTCTTCCAGTGAGGAGCTGCCGGCGTTGATCGGGAACTACGGACGGTACCAACAGGTGGAAATGGAACTGGAGCAGACGATTGAACTGGCCGGTAAAAGAAAAAAACGGGTACAGCTGCAACTCCTCGAAAAGGAGAATGCACAACTTCAGTTTGAGGAATTGCTCCGCAATTTGAAATATGACCTCCGCAGTCAATGCCTGGAATTGCAGGTGCTGCAGGAAAAGGAGCGTCTTTACGCCAATCAGGTTGGCATCTTCCATAAACTGGCGCAGTCTTACCAGAACCAGTGGAAGGAAGGCAATGTCAGCGAAATGGATTACCTCCGGATCCAGAGTGAATCCATGGCTTTTGGAAATAAGCTGAATGAAATCCAGCAGGAGAAAATTGCAAAAATGAACGATGTCGCACGCTATCTCGGGGCAAAGGTAACTGCACTTTCCATCGCGGATACCATCGGCAACCCGGCCTTTATTGCGAATAGACAAAACGAATGGAAAATCATGGCTATGGATAATCGCAGTGATTATAAAATCATCCACAATGAATTCAAGAAAGGCCAGGCACAACTTCAAATTGAGAAAGCCGAACGTGTACCTAACCTGGAGGTTTCGGTGAACTATGATCGGGGTGGAAATATTATGCGTGATTTTATTGGTCTCGGCCTGTCTATGGATCTACCCCTATTTAATAGGAATCAAGGGAATATCAAGATCGCTAAGCTGGAACTGGAAAAAAATAAGGTTGAAATCGAGCAGTTCCGTATTGATATCGAACGGGAGATCGATTTTCTTTCGGCACGTCTAAGCAACCTGGAATCTAGTCTGAAGGCTACAGATAATGGATTTGACGGTAGACTGGATGTGGCCCTGGAACGCTACGTCCGAAATTTTCAGGAACGCAGGTTGACCATCGTTGAGTTTATAGATTTTATCAATAATTATATGGAAAACAAAGAATCAATATTGGAACGAAGGGCAAAATATCTTCAGTATGGCGAAGAACTGAGCTATTTAGTCGGAAAGGATATCGCCCAATGAAAGGAAATGTTTTAATGCCATGGACGCTTTTGTCTATTTGTCTCCTGTTGGGCTGTCAGTCACAGCAAAAGGAGGGACAGCACATTGTGGGGACAAAAGGCTTTTGCCTCAGTGATGATTTCAAGCGTCATATTAAAATTGATTCGATCCAAAAGCGGGAGGTGTCTGAACAGATCTCCTTAAATGGCGCAATTCAATATAACCAGGATGAACTTGCGGCATTGAAGAGCCCGATTCAGGGCATGGTTCAGTCCGTTGCTGTAAAAATGGGTGATTATGTGGAGAAAGGGCAGGTGCTGGTGTCGCTCAAAGGAACTTCGGTCAATGATCTAGGAAAGGAACTCCGCGAGCTGGAAAACAGCAGTCGCCTGGCGGAAAGTAAAGTGAATAGTTTACGCAGCATGCTGAAAGACGGGATGGCTTCCCAACGTGAGCTGGAGGAAATGGAGAGCGAGCTGAAATCGGTACAGATCGGCATCCGGAACGTGAAGGCAAATATGAAGCTGTTGAATGGATCGGCCGAAAACGGCATTTTTTATATCCGTGCGCCCAAAGCTGGGTACATCGTTGACAAAAAGGTGAGTCCGGGCATGACGGTAGGCGATGATACGGATTTATTGTCTATCAGCAACTTGAATGAGGTCTGGGTGACTGTCAATATTTACGCAAATAACTTACCCTTTGTCAAAAATGGGGCTCATGTCCGGATCACAACACTGGCCTACAAAGGAGAATATTTTGAAGGTTATATCGATCAGGTGGCCAACTTTTTTGATCCCGAAGAACGGGTGGTCAAAGCGCGTGTCAAGCTGCTCAATAAAGATCTGAGGCTCAAACCGGGCATGAGCGTGGATGTATTGGTCGAGAAGGGATCCGCAGGACAGAAACAACCTTTATTGGCGATCCCCAAAGATGCGGTGATCTTGCATAACAATCAGAATTATGTCGTGATCTACAAAAGCGACTGTGATCTATCCGTGAAAGCTGTCGATATCGTATCGGAAAACGAAACATATGCTTTCGTCGAAATGGGGTTGGAGGAAGGAGACCGCGTGCTGACAGAAAATGAACTGATTGTATTTGATGAATTGATGAATAGATAGGATGAAGAAAGTTGTACAAAATATCGTTTCATTTTCATTGAAACATTCCCTGGTGGTGCTATTTTTTACGCTGGCATTATTGTTCGGCGGAATTTTCGCTTACCTGCATACGCCGATCGAAGCATTTCCGGATGTGACCAATACCCGTGTCCGGATCATCACGCAATGGCCGGGACGCAGTGCCGAAGAGATTGAGAAATTCGTCACGCTGCCCGTCACCAAGGAAATGAACACCATCCCCAAAAAGACGAATGTACGGTCGATCTCCTTGTTTGGGCTCTCTGTCGTGACGGTGCAGTTTGAGGATGGTGTGGAAGACTTCTATGCGCAGCAATATGCCGGAAACAAGATGCGTTCCATTGAATTGCCGGAAGGGGCGGAAAGCTCCATTGAACCTCCTTCGGGGGCGACAGGGGAGATCTTCCGCTATGTGGTCAAAAGCAACCTGCCGATCAAAGAGGTATCTGCCATTCAGGATTGGGTGATCGAACGGGAGCTCGTCGGGGTGCCCGGGGTGGCCGACGTGGTGAGCTTTGGTGGTGAAGAAAAGATCTATGAAATAAAGATCAATCCAACGGAACTGGCCAACTACAACCTTTCGCCCTTGGATGTATATGAAGCGGTATCGCGCTCAAATATCAATGTGGGCGGGGATGTGATACAAAAAGGAAATCAGGCCTATGTTGTGCGCGGCGTGGGGCTGCTGGACAAAATAGATGATATCGGCAATATTTTGATCAAGGTGGTAGGAAATACGCCCATTTTGGTCAAGCATGTCGCTGAAATAGAATTGGGAGCCAAACCACGGCTTGGGCAGGTGGGGCTCAACGAGGAAGATGACTTGGTACAAGGCATTGTTATTATGCTCCGGGGTGAAAATCCATCGGCAGTAGTGACTCGCCTGAAAGAAAAAATTGAGGAATTGAACGGCCGTATCTTACCGGAAAATGTTAAGATTGAACCGGTGATTGACCGAACAAAATTGGTGAATAATACGGTGCATACGGTGTCGAAAAATCTGATTGAGGGGGTTATCCTGGTTTCGATCATTGTCTTTATCTTTTTGAACAACTGGAAGACGACCTTTATTGTGGCCTCGGTGATTCCATTGGCCTTCCTGTTTGCGATCATCTTATTGAAAATACAGGGGCTGCCGGCGAATCTGATTTCCATGGGGGCATTGGACTTTGGCCTATTGCTCGAGGGGACGCTGGTGATCGTGGAGACGGTTTTTGTCTCCCTGGAAAAGGAGGCACATCGGCTGGGGACGGCCCGTTTCAACAAGGTCTCCAAGCTGGGCATCATTAAAAAAAGTGCAGGCTCGGTGGCAGGGTATATCTTTTTTGCCTTATTGATCCTGATTGTCGCACTGACGCCAATTTTCTCTTTTCAAAAGGTGGAAGGAAAGATGTTTTCACCATTGGCCTTTACCCTAGGTTACGCCCTGCTGGGCTCTTTGGTCCTGAGTCTGACCTATGTACCTGCCATGTGTAAATATCTGCTGAAGAAGAACATCAAAGAGGATGAAAATAAAATAACTAGGGTCAGCCGAAAGGTAATTTTTAAAGGCTTCAAGAAGGCCTTTGATCATCCCAAATGGACCCTGGGGATTTTTGGACTGGCGCTGGTTGTCTGTATGGTGCGGTTTAGCTATTACGGTTCGGAATTCCTGCCCAAGCTCAATGAAGGGGCCATTTATGTCCGGGCGACATTGCCCAATAGCGTCAACCTGGAGGAATCCGTCAAGCTAACCAAAACGATGAAAACCAAATTGATCAAGCAGTTTGATGAGATTGATTTTATTATGACGCAGACGGGTAGACCCAATGACGGAACGGATCCGACAGGTTTTTTCAATATCGAATTTAATATTGAATTGAAACCAGAGGGGGAGTGGAAGCGGAAAATATCGAAAGAGAAACTGATCGGGCAGATGCGCGACAGCCTGCAGACTTTCCCGGGAATCAATTTTGGTTTTAGCCAGCCGATTCAGGATAATGTGGAGGAATATGTGGCCGGCGTAAAAAGTCCGCTGGTGATCAAGATTTTTGGTGAGAACCTCCAGGATCTGGAGAATAAAGCCAATAAATTTGCCGAATCACTTCAAAAGGTCGATGGAATCACGGATGTAAACGTGTTTAAAAATATCGGCTTACCCGAATTACGGATTCAGCTGCATGACTCCAAAATGGCAAAGTATGGGGTGTCGACCAGGGATGTACAATCCGTTATTGAGATGACTATCGGGGGGCAATCGGTGACGCATTTTTATGACAATGAGCGTATCTTTGACGTCCGTCTCCGCTTTCAGAAGCAGTATCGCGATAGCCCCGAAAAGATCGGAAATATCATCATCCCGACGATGAACGATCAGAAGGTACCACTGCGGGAAATAGCGACCATAGACTATCATACGGGGCCGGCCTTTATCTATCGTGATGGCAATTCCCGCTATATCGGGGTTGGATTTAATATCGAGGGTCGGGATCTGGGCAGTACCATTGCGGATGCAAAAAAACAGATCGCGGCTGACGTTAAGTTGCCCAAGTCTTACAAGGTTGTCTGGGCCGGTGAGTTTGAAAGCAAGGAAAGGGCTACCAAACAGTTGATGCAGGTGGTTCCGGTTTCACTGCTATTGATCTTGCTCTTGCTCTATGCTAATTTTGGCAATCTAAAAGATACACTAATCTCCTCCCTGACGCTTGCCTTTGCGTTTATCGGTGGGTTTGTATCCCTGTGGATGACGGGGACGACATTTGGGATTTCGGCTGGGATCGGTTTTATTATTCTCTTTGGGGTGGCCACGATCGACGGGATTGTTTTAATCGGTGTCATGAAAGAAAATCTATTAAATAAAATGGGCTTGAAGCCTGCAATTTACGAAGCCGTAAAAAGTCGGATCAGGCCAATCTTAATGATTGCGCTTATGGGTGCGATGGGCTTATTGCCAGCGGCACTGTCCAACGGAATGGGGTCCGAAATTCAGAAACCATTAGCCATTATGATCGTCGGTGGGTTGATTATCTGTATGATTCTTTCGTTTTCGATCCTGCCGATTGTCTTCTACAACGCATACAAAAAAGAAAATAGAGATTAAGCACCCATTTTTTATTCATTATATACTTGATAAAGGCTGCCTGCTCATAAAGCAGTGCAGCCTTTGTTGTTTTACTATAGACAAGAGATGCGATTAACTCCTTATTTCCCTCCGCATAAAAATGTAATAAGACCAGGCAAAACAGATCATCATGGCGGCGGTGAGTCCACTGATCTGGGGCCAGACCATCAGAAAACTTTCCCGAAAGGAAAGGGGTGAAGGGATGGCGCCTACCATTTGTTCCATGGTAATAGGACCTAGGCTGCGCACCGAAGGCATCAGTAAGGTGGTGGTTGCATCGGTATAGAGCTGACTTGGTGATAAACGAAGCAGATTTAAGATCAGCTCATTATAGCCAATGTATTCCTGCTCCGAAATATAATTGGGATTGGGTAAAAATGGTCGAATGGCCAAATTCACCAGGATAGGAAAGAAGACGGTGAAAAACAACCAGATACCGATTGCGGTAAGTGCTGAAGTGGCCGGCTGGCGAAAGCGAATCGACAACAGGATGGAAAGGCTCAGCCAGAAGGCAACATACAGCACACTGGTCAAGGTGAAACCGAAAATACGGAGCAATTCCTGGGGTTCTATCCGCACGCCGGTACCCATGAGTCCGCCACCGATCATCAACAGGACCAGGGCAATAAATAAGGTGCCCACAACAACCAACGGCGCCAGAAATTTGGCAAATAGCAGATTGTCGCGGTAAATTGGTTGTGCCAGCAAGCGGGTGAGTGTCCCATTGTTATATTCTGCATTGACGGCGTCAAAACCAAGGGCTATGCCCAATAATGGTGCTAGAAAGTTTAAAAAAACATGAAAGGGCGGAATGGAATTATCCGTTGTGGTCAGGAGCTTTAGATATAGAAATGACTGATCGGGATCGCGCAGATTGCTGACAGCGTCTTTGAGTCCCATGGATGAAACATACAGGGATGCTCCGAAGGTCAGTACGATGAGCAGGATCAGTGTAATAAAACGCCAGCTGCGGATATGTGCCGCGATTTCTTTGCGGACCAGCACCTGCATCGGAACGGATGGTCGGTTATTGATATCTTTTGAAGAAACCGTTGGATTTTTCATAGACAGTATTTGTTGTTATGCTGTTCTCAAAATATGTATTATAAATATCGTCGAGCTGGTAGTCGTTGCGGTTTACGGAAACAATGTCAGCGCCATTGTTGACCAGAACGCGTACGGCCGCCGCGGTGGCATCGTTGTCAGTTATCAATTCGATCGAATGCCCTGTAATAGCAAGCTTGCGAATTCCGGGCAGCACATGGAGTGCTTGTTCAATTGTTGCACTATCGCCCGGGGGCTGTTCAAGAGTAATAACTGTGCTGACTCCTTGCTGTTGCTGTAGGCTTTGGGCCAGGCTTTCAATAGATCCTTCGACCAGTAACTTACCGCCAACGAAAATGCCCACCCGATCGCATACACGCTGTACCTGATGGAGGTGGTGTGAAGAAAGTAGTACTGTAAGGTTATGCTCTCGGCTGAGCTTCTTGATGAGTTCCAGGAATTCATCGACGCCCTTAGGGTCAATGCCTAGCGTAGGCTCGTCAAGGATAGCAACTTCGGGCGCCTTGATCAGGACTTCGGCTAAGCCCAAACGTTGTTTCATCCCGCGGGAAAATGCGCCCGCTTTTTTATGCATTTCCCGTTCGAGTCCCACGACATGCAACATGTCTTTGGCGGCAGCTTGAGCATAGGATTTTGTAAGTCCATTTAATTCGGCAATGAAACATAGGTTTTCCAAAGCCGTCATATCCGGGTAGAAACCTACATTGTCGGGCAGGTAGCCAACTTTGCGTTTTACAGCGATGGGATTGCGCGTGGCATTATGGCCACAGACATAGGCCGTACCGGCTGTGGGTTCGGTCAGGCCCAGCATCATTAAAATACTGGTTGTCTTTCCGGCACCATTGGGTCCGAGTAGGCCAAAGATCTCTCCGGGATAAATCTGCAGGTCCAACTTGTCTACGGCAGTAACTTTACCGTAGTTTTTGGTCAGGCCTGTCAATTGAATGATAGGATCCTTCATAATGATAATCTTTTTTTCGCGCTCTTATCTGCGGCCATATTTGCGGATGAGATAATACACCAAACCTATTGCCAATAGGATGACCAGTATGCCGATCCAGCCAGAAAGCAAGGAGGTCTTGACGATCATACGGAATGAAATATCGGCGTTGCTGTTGGATGACTTGATCTCGAATTTGGCCGCATAGTCACCGGCGATGGTTTTATCGGGAACTTTTAGGTTGACCTTGACGTCGATAGATTTACCTGCTTCGAGCTGTTTGATATTTGAAGGATCGAAGGTCGCTTCCCATCTGCTGGGGAGCTGGGAACTAAGTTCCAATGCATTGAGCGGAAGAGTGCCTGTATTTTTGACTTTGAGCAAAATCTCCTTGCTACCACCGGATACGACTTCGTCACTAAGTCTGCCACTTGGTGTGGTAAGCTCGAGTGCATAGGAGCCTTTGACGACTGCCTCCAGCTCAAGCTGCAGCGTATCTGTCGGGGATATGGCCCGTACTGGAATTTTATATTTATCAGGCTTAGCTGTGATCGGACAGCTGATTTCAATGCTGATTTCCGATACCTTATTTGGCTGCATCTGAAGAGAGGTCACTTGAGAGCCTTCTACGCGATAGCTGATCTGCCATCCATCGGGTAGCTGCGCGTTAAGGTTGTAATTGACCAATTGTGCAGATCCATTCGTTAGAGTCGTGGTATAACGAAATGGTTCATTACTGGGGGCTTCAATATTGATCAGCCTCGCTTCAAAGCTAGATTTGAGCGGTTTCACGGTTTGCCCCGATAAGTAGAAACTGTTTGCCAGCACGATAAGTGCGATAAAAAATGGCTTGAAAGAAAAACGTCGGTCTGTTTTTGTAATTAGTAATTCTGTTAACATGATCCAATAACTAAAATTTATATTTAAATAGAATATTAGCTTTTAAAAAATGCCGGTTTGGGTATCAGATACCTTTTTTGAAAAAACCGCTCCCAAATTAAAAATGAATTTGATAAAAATCAAGGGTGAAAGAAAAAAATGATTGTAAAAAAAATGTGCTTAAATGATCTGTAAGCGGATAGTTAATGCTGAATATTGGAGCAGTTTGCCATCAGTCGAAATTCACTGCCCTGAAAGTTTTCTTAATGATAATCTTGGTGTTTTCTGACAGTTCATCCAGTGTACAGTGTATTGATCTTAATTGTGTTTTTGAAACCGCTGTATCATTGAGCAGAAGATTGATGCGCAATCGTCGGATATCCGAGGCCTCATGGTCACCAAGTAATTCATCAAATAATTCATGAATAATCTTTTCGCAGCTGTTCTGGTCGAAACTGGCGATAGTGATGTAACGTCCATGGCAATACATCTGTAATTCAATATAATAATTTGACCTTTTCATAATCCTTGTATTAAAGACTGAAAAATAGGTTAGCCTCCATTGGAGGCTAACCAAGTTAAAGTTGCTATTTGGATCTTTAGGATATTTCGATTAGCTGCGGTTCTTTCTGTTTGGCTTCTTCTTTTTTAGGTATTGTCAATCGTAGCATACCATTTTCATAGCGTGCCTGGATATTATCCTGATCAACTACATCCTTCTGAAGCTCAAAGCTACGCTGGAAAGATTGGTAACTGAACTCCCGGCGTGTATAGTTGTCCTTATGTTCCTCATTTTGTTCCTCCTTAGCTGAAGCTATGGTCAATAGGTTGCCGTCGAGCGTCACCTTGAAATCGTCTTTTGCCATGCCTGGGGCAGCGACCTCAACTTCGAAGGTGTCTCCGTTTTCCTTGATGTTGACCGCAGGAACGGTGGTTCTTGTGGATGAGTAATTTTTGTTGTCCCAGTTTAAAAGCTCACGGTTATAATTATCAAACATGGGCGAAAAAAGTGAAAAATTGTTCCAGTTTCTTTTTGCAAGTTTCATAGTAACCTCCTTTTAATGAAGTATAACAATAATTTAAATTTGCCAGCCGGCCGACTGTGTTAAATAAGTCCACAAAAAAAATACCGAGCTTAAAAAACTGAAATTTTTGCACCAAAACTGTCAAATTTTACATGATAAATTGGCAGAAAAAATAGAGCTTTTAGCGAAAAGGGGCCTAATTGTAGCTTTTTTAAACTATTTCCAACTGAATATTGTCCTTATAATAATCCATTTGATGGATAACTTAGTTATAAGGTCAGGATTCTTGTATGTTCCTGGCCTTTTCTTTTTTAGTGGGAAACTTTCGGCTCCCACCGATTGTTTATAGGATAGGTAATCAGCACATCGGATCGTACAAGCTGTCGGATTTGACCTGGTTCAATGTGCATCTTTTGATTAGGGAGTAGGTATTTATTAAAAAATTGATATATGAAACGGGAACAAATTGAAGCCTGGATAGCCGAGGGATATAACATCCTGGAACATAAGAAGCCCAAAATCGTTCAGGGGGATGTCTGGGAATATCTGAATAAATGTGATGGACATGGCACCGATGTGTATGCCCTGTCGGAGTTGGCAAACTGGTCTGATCGGGAATTGTCGGAATTGGAACTGCGTAAATACGCGAAAGAATACGGACAATTGGGGGAGAAGCAATTCTTGCGCAATGAGGCCATCCGCACGAAACATGTTGATAAATATGTTGCATTCCTCAAGCTGTTTTATCCCAATAGTGTCGAAAAGGAGCTTGAAGAAGCTAAATTTTTGGCTGAAAGGGTACGGCAGGTTACCAAAGAAGAGATGGAACAATGGGTCGTATCCAACAATATCAATGTCCTATTGTCTGATTTGAACTGTCTGGATGAATCAGCTATCATGACAGGAATGGTTGTCCCCTCCGAAGAACTGGTCAGCTATACTGATGGGGGATTACAGGATACCATGGACTGTCACGTAACACCCATGGAATTTTTTAGCCATACGAACCACACTGCTTACTGGATAGATCCAAAAATAAAAGCCTAGCGTATTCATGCTAGGCTTTTATAGATAAAGCTGGCTGTCTGGATTTATATGTTTAGCTTAGCCGATGAAATGAGACTATAATTGTCTTTTACCAAATACATTATATTTGCTATAAAAAAGCTATGTCAAACGCCAGATTGAGCTTGATCGCGACTTGCCTACATATTGCCGTGGCTATACTGCTGTTTAATTACATGGAGCAGCTGAGTCGGCATGATCTTGATGGGATAGGTATATTTCTAATATTCCTATTGGTGATACTGGCGCTCATTTTTGCAATAAAATCAAGATTGACGACTTTGGGCTTGTTCCTGCTTTTTGTCAACAGTGTCTTTCTCCTGATGTGGCTCGTACTATTGTATTTTGCGTTAACTTTTACCTTTAAGGTATAACTCTGGTGTCAACAATATTTTACTGAAGTTCGCGAATCGTAACTGAGCTAATGCGGATATTAAAATAGACCTGCCTTCCGCGATGTTATCCCTATCTTTATGACCAAAGAGATTATAAAAGCAAAAAATGAACGTGAAAATAGCAAAGTTGTTAAGTCTGCTGATGTTGATATGCGGTATGGGCAAAGGCTTGTTTGCGCAGCAATTCTATCCAAGAAATTTCATTCTTCTATATACGGATGAAGGAGTTCAAGCGGATAAAATTGCCCAGTTAAATGAAACCTACCTGCTACCAACGGGATTCCAGCGGGTGAATGATAGCCTTTATATACATCCGCAAACGAAAGAAAGACTGTCACTTTCCACCAGACAGCAGGACAATAAAAATGAACTGCTGCTGACCTACCTTACTGCTGTTGATCTTAGCGTTTTTAGAGCGCGCTTGCTCGATTATGAGCCTAAGCTTGAGCAGATCGACGCGAATACCTATCAAGCAAAATTTAGCAATCCGGTGGTTAAGTATATGATCGCCGGGGATACCGTCATTGACAATAAGCGGCTTCATACCATAAAATTCCTGTTGATCTATGATAAAGGACAAAAATTTCCTTTTTCTTCGGATGATTATACCTTTCCGGTTACGGAGACTTATCCGCTTCAAAATACTGCCTGGTATTTTACAGCCAAATACGAAAGATCGCCATCAAATTCGGAGTACAACGAGATGAGGCTGATATTTAGCAAAGAAAAGACGGTCTACAAGATTGATTTTGTGGATGATATCAATTTTAAGATAACGTATACAGATCCGAAGAAAAAGGCACATGTGTATCAGGGGCAATATCAAAACTACAAATCTGACATCTCCTTTTTTAACCGTCAGGGGGGATGGTCGGACAAGGATAAAACGGGTAGGGCACTTGCAACCCCGAGCGAACAGTATATGGGCAGGGAGTCATTTTATGATGAACCGAAAAAGTTTGCGGAGGCCGCAGGAACGGCCAGATACTTTCGGTTTATCTTTTCAAATAACTACCAATCTATTTACCATCCTGATTTAGGTCTGATGGAATTGAGTAAACAGGAAGCTAAGGACCAGGAAGATATTTTAAGTATGCCTAAGCAGGTGGAGAAATGAGGAAACTACTAATCTTATGTAAGCTGACTGTCTTGCTGTGTATCTCATGTAAACAAAAGCAATTTGATTTGTCTGATCTGCGATTTCCAATCGAAAAGAAACAGCTCAATACGCTGGGGGTGAAAACAGATCCGTACAAAACTTTTCTTGAGGAGGAGACAATGAAATTCATCAGTGACAGTAGCTCAGTTATGCGGTTTGGTGGAATAGCTTTGGCCGGCAATCTCAATCGTTATGACAAGCATATCTATGCGTCCAATAATGTGGAATTTTTTGAGGATCGTGAGGATAAGGCTATTCAGGCTTATAAAATAGCTATTCAGACAACTGAAGAAACGGAACTATTAGCTGGTTATTTTGATCAGCAATTTGGGAAAACAGACTTTTACTACAAAGATAAAGAGGTGAGCTGCAGAGTATGGGAAAAAGAGGGGATGTTGTACTATCTTGGAATAAACTTCGATGTATATGACCCCGAGCGGATAGCTAAACATCTTAAAACTGCGCTGCTATTTGTGGTCAACAAAACCAGTCAAACTCTCATCAAAGAAGAGGCTCCCCAAAGTAGCTATTTCCGCTTTTATAAATATTATCTCGAAGCGAAAGAGCAGCCTGAATATAAAACATTTACCTATCGGCAGTATATGCAGCTAAAAAGTAGTCAAGATCAATCCGAAGGCTTGGAAACTATATATGTTGGACATTATATCAAGCAATAGCAGGGGCTTTTTCATTTTCAACCAATGGTGATCTTGTCGTGTGGAGTTTAATCGACCAACAAACTATCGATGATTGTTGTAAACTGTTGCTGCAAGTCTGCTGAATATCCCGCTACACTTTTTACAACCTTGCCCTTTGGATCAATAGAAATATAGAAAAAGGGAGCACCAGGGGCATAGTAGGCATTCTTGATGGAAATGCCATCGGTTTACCGGACAACGGATATCACTTAGGAACAGTAGCATTACTTTTCCTTTGAACAGCTTTGAAGTATAAAAGATAAAGATTAAAATGATTATTTAAATGCCCGATTAACGATTTTGGCATAATATCTGTTAATATAGTAGCGTATATTAATATAACTCTTAAATTGAGAAAAGACTACAAGTAATGACTAAGAAGTTTTTTGCCGTTTTATTGTTTTGTATCGTTACAGCAGTTGTGCAAGCACAATCAATGAAAATAACACCGAAGGATTTTGTAGATGCTAGCGATGAATCCAAAAACTATGTTGTGTTGAATTTCGCCGGTAGATCACAAAATGATCTCTATAAAGCGGCGCTAAAATATGTGAATTCATATTATAATAATCCGGAGAAAGTTACGACGAAAATAGAAGGTGAGCAGATTGTGATAGATGCCATGGAGCAGAAAGCAGTTTATACTACCTATCTGGGATCAAAAACATACTATGATTTTTATTACAAAATTACATTAGACTTCAAGGATGCGAAAATAAGACTCGCACCGAATTACAAATACTTTGAGTCACGGGGCGGGATTGAATATCCTCTGAACGGTACGAATAACTTCATGTCAAAAAATGCATTGTATGGTAGCAATGGTAAAGTGGCCCGGAAGAGTTTACAGGAGGGATTAGATGCGTTCATCAATAAGTATATTGCTGAATTCTCAAGGAGCATCAACGATAGCAAGTCCAATGACAATTGGTAGAAAAAAACCACCAAATAATATATAATGAGAGAGCCTCCGGATGGAGGCTTTTTTTTGCAGCCGGATTTATTCCCCCAGATTGTTGGATATTTTTGCTAATTTAATTATAGAAAAATATCACGTTAGTTATCATATTAGTTAGAAATAATTAATTATTCCAAAACAGAAATACGATAAAAGGTATATGGCTACTTCCTGTTCCCCCAATAGGCAAAACGACTATTATGTTTTGTCGCGATAGGAGTTTATTGCGACAAAATGGAGTAAAAAATGTCGTAATAAATCTATATTACGACATTTTTATTTGTAAATTTGTCGTAATAACTGTCGCAAATAATGCAGCTGTATTATGGGAAAACAACGAGAAATTGAACAGCAGATCTATCGGATCTTACAGACTTTAGGCAAATTTGAGCAAGGAGCTTCATTGAAGGAGATTAGGGAAGCATCTGGATTACTTATTGAGACAAGATCGCTGCAAAGGCGTCTAGAGAAATTGAAAGAGGAGGGAGCGGTATACCTATCCGGTAACATGCGCTCCACGATTTATCATCTTTCACCGCTGACGGAAAAAGGAGCTATGCTAAAGGAACCCTCATTTCCGTTTGAAAAGTCAGCAGAAATTCCCCTGTCTTTTGAGGGGGAGGAAATTAAGATGCTTGTTGGCCGCCCACTGACTGAACGGATTCCCGTTGGTTATCAGGCTGACTTTCTGCTGAACTACCGTCCCAATGTGGATAGTTATCTAAGTCATGATGAAAAACGGAAGCTTGTCGAGATCGGCCAGACAAATACGTTAAATCAACCCGCAGGAACATATGCGAGATCGGTACTGGAGAGACTGCTGATCGATCTTTCGTGGAATTCAAGTCGGCTGGAGGGAAATACCTATAGTCTATTAGATACCCAATATCTGATCTCTTTGGGTAAAAGAGCAGATCGAAAGGATGACGCTGATGCCCAGATGATTCTTAATCATAAGGAAGCCATTGAATTTCTTGTTCAGGGGGGTGAGGAGATAGATTTTAATGTCTATACAATTACCAATCTGCACGCACTGTTAGCCGATAATCTTCTTCCGGATTCTGCCGCTGCCGGTCGACTGCGTACATTTGGGGTGGGTATCACAAGATCTGTTTTTACACCATTGGCCATACCTCAGCTCATTGATGACTTGTTTAGGACATTACTGAGTAAAGCGTTGGCAATTGATGATCCATTCGAACAGGCCCTCTTTATCATGGTACAGCTGCCTTATCTGCAGCCCTTTGATGATGTCAATAAGCGCGTTTCCCGCCTGGCAGCGAATATACCTTTTAACAAATGTAATCTGTCACCATTGGCATTTGTGGATGTCCCCGAAGAATTGTATGTTAAAGGGTTGCTTGGAGTTTATGAACTTAATCGTATAGACCTGTTAAAAGATGTTTTTATATGGTCTTATAAGCGTTCGGCAATGCGTTATGCTGCCATCAAACAGTCTCTGGGAGAGCCCGACCTGTGGCGGATGCAGTATCGTGATGATATCCGACAGGTGATCCGGGAGATCATCCTTGAGTCTATGGCTCATCAACAGGCCGTCAACACCATCGCACAGTACGCTGAACGGATTGCCGAAAGCGACCGACAGAAATTTATAACGGTTGTCGATACGGAACTGTTGTCCCTACACGAAGGGAATTTTGCCCGTTTTCGCATCAAACCGTCTGAATTTACAAGATGGCAAGAAGTGTGGAAGAGAGAGTGATGTCAGAAGATCTTCTTTTAGCTGCTAGCTTTACAATTTTTTTCTAACTTTAGTAAAACAGTTTATGTTCTATACAATATAAATGCAAACGAGGTTGGTAGTTATGAAAAAGATCGAACTTATCCCGCTTGTCGGGATTGATATTGAGCATATAGGGGCAGTGGCTTTGGGCGCAGGACAGATGGAGGTGCAAGCTATTCTTGGACCGCCGTCGGATGCACTGGATGGCCAGTATTATTATGATGAGCTCGAATTGCGACTGGATTTCAATGATCATGGGCAACTCGAATTTATCGAAAGCATTAACGGACCATTTCCGGAAAAAACGGAGATCAGTATCTATGGGCTGAACCCTTTTAAGGTGGAGGCTGAGGAGCTGCTCAATATCCTGAGTGAAAAAAACAGTGGCCCCGTTGATGATTCCGAAGCGGGATACTGCTATACCTTTCTGAATAGTTCAGTTGGTGTCTGGCGACAGATGACCGAAGAGGATATCCAGGAAGACATCGAAGCAATAAAGGCTGAAGGTGAGTATGAAGATAATGTGGATATGTTGCTCGAAGACCTGGAAAAATCCAAATTCTTCTGGACAATAGGAATCGGTGTGAAAGGGTATTATTCGGGTTAATAGAACAGTGGTTAGTATCGCTTTTTGCCGTAAAGATTTAAGTATACTTAGGCTGAGAAAAAGCTAAAGTAAAACTGGTGGATGCGCATAAACTTGTTTTTTTGAGAGGAGATTTAATGAAACAGCTGCCTAAATTCAACAGGACTCTGTTGCGTAGTTTTCTTAAATACCTTGCTGAAAGATTGTGGATGCTCAAATCCAAGTTCGTAAGCGATTTCGCTGATTGACAAGGAGCTGGTGCTCAGACGAACTTTGGCATATTCAATCATTTTGTGTTGGATATGCTGCTGCGTATTTTGTTGCGTGTAGACTCGGAGGACGCTGCCTAGATAATTGGGGGATAAATTGAGCTGCTGCGCCAGAAAACTGACCGTTGGAACACCGTGCTCCCGCAATTTGTCCCGCTCAAACTGCGCTGATAGGAGTTGCTCAAATCGTGTGACAAGTTCTTGGGTTGATTTTTTTCGTGTGATAAACTGACGCTCGTAAAACCGCTCGGCATAGATCAGCAGCCGTTCGATCTGCTTGAGAATCAGTTCGCGGCTGAATTTGTCGATATTAGACTGATACTCTTTTTCGATATTCTGAAGAATATCCACGATAGTAGCTTCTTCCTTATCCGAAAGAAAAAGGGCTTCGTTGACTTCATATTGAAAGAAATCGTATGTATGGATATGCTTTGCCAATTCGCTATTCCACAAAAAATCAGGATGTACCAGGAGAATCCAGCCACTAGGCTCGGTACGGATCTCTTGATTGATCTCAACTTTTAGAAATTGTAGGGGCGAGACAAAGGTCAGTACCCCCGAATCAAAATCATATTGCTGTTGTCCATAATTAAATTTGGCGTTTACATTTCGCTTTAATCCGATCGAATAAAAGTGCTGGATCCAATTTAATTTAGTGTCATTGATCGGGTAGTGGACCTGACTATAATCTACCAGACTGATTAATGGATGTTCTGGCTTGGGCAGTCCGCAAAAGCTATGGAACTCCGAAAGGGAATGAAAGCGAAATGTATTCTCCATAATTGTAAATTTACGTATTTTATCCTTTGTTATTACGGGTTATTCTTCGATACGATCGGCTTTAAAGCGCTATTAAACGGACTGCTCAAAACCCGTGGATACCGTATAGCTTTTCCATTTTTCAATCTCGGCAGTCAAAGCATTGATTTTATTTTTAGCGAGTTCATAAGCATCTTCACCCATCAGAAAATGGAATGGTGGATTGGACATTGTACTCAATTCGATCAATAACATGGCTGCTCTTTGTGGATCATTAGCTTGATTGCCGTGAATCTGTTGTAGATGTGCGGCTTCGGTTTCCCTTGCCGAGATATAGTCTGCTATTGGATTCGCTGCGGTGTGGATGGAATTTTCAGATAGAAATTCGGTCCTGAAATAGCCTGGATAAACGAGTGTTGTATGGACGCCAAAAGGCTGCATTTCGACCGCGAGGGCTTCTGTAAAACCAGCAACGGCAAATTTAGTGGAGCAGTATACGCCGAATGCCGGAAAATTACCCACCAGGCCGCCGATGGATGCAATATTGAAAATATGTCCGGATTGTTGGCGACGGAAATAAGGTGTAATATGCCGGATGAAATTGAGCGAGCCAAAGACATTAACATCATAGTTGCGCCGTGTTTCTAGATCACTGAGTTCCTCTAGGGCACCTGTTTGCCCATATCCAGCATTGTTAACGAGGACATCGATCCTGCCGAAATAGTCAATGGCGGAAAGCACTGCCCGGTTGACATCTGCATCATTGGTGATGTCTACTTCAAGGGGCAGAAAATTTTCATGATCGCCAATTTCATCTTCTAGCGCTTGTTTTGTTCGTGAAGTCGCCACAACAAGATAATCCTGGGCGAGAAGTTCTTTTACTAAGGTTAACCCAAGCCCTTTAGAGGCACCAGTGACAAACCATACTTTTTGTGATTTCATGCGTTTTTCTGTTTTGGATAATTTGATATTACAAAGGTGATGATTTGGCGTTTTTTGGATGTAGGCAAATCGACGGATCTTGTAGTCAAATCGTGGGTAGTCTATTTTTCAACGATTGCTTTCAGCTATTTCAAGAATTTTCCATATCAAACTCTCTATTACTCCTCTGGAATGGTGAAAGATTAAATTATAACTTATGTTATCTATAAGTTTATTTTTCATTAATAAATAGTACGCTAAACCTGTTTAGTTTGGATATGTATAGGGATTAATTAAATATTTCTTAATATTAAGGTAAATTATAAACCAAGTGAAAGCGCCAATTTTGGTGCTGAATTCTAAACCAGACTAAAAATGCAGAAAACATTACTAATCAGTATGGCATTGGGTCTCTCTTATCCCACATGGGCTAATGTAGAGCGTAATTATGTCAAATTGAACAGAGAGACGCAAGCTATTGCAGTCCAGTCTACCGTGAAAGGTGTGGTAAAAGACAAAAGCGGTGCAGCTATGCCCGGTGTTACCATCACCAATTTATCCAGTCAGAAAACGACATCTACTGATGCATCGGGAATGTTTACCATCGAAGCTGCCATCGGCCAAAAGCTTAAATTAACCCGGGTGGGGTACAATGAGCAGGTCCTGATTGTCAATACAGCTCAATTACAAATTGTAATGGAGTCCAAAGATACCGAGTTGGAGGAAGTTGTCGTTGTAGGTTACGGGACGCAGAAGAAAGCCAACTTGACGGGAGCAGTAGATCAGGTCGGTTCGGAAGTATTCGAAGGCCGCGTTCTTGCTAATGCCAGTCAGATGCTACAAGGTGTTGTTCCCAACCTAAATATCATCCCGGCTGATGGTAAACCCAACCGGGCACCGAGTTTCAATATCCGCGGTACCACGTCAATCGGCCAGGGCGGAAGTGCCCTGATTTTGATCGATGGAGTAGAGGGGGATCCAGCTTCACTCAACCCCAACGATATCGAGAATGTCTCTGTACTAAAAGATGCTTCTTCAGCTGCAATCTATGGCGCAAGGGGGACTTTCGGTGTGGTATTGATTACAACTAAAAGAGCGAAGTCGGGAAAATCATCCATTAACTATTCCGGAAGCGGATCCTTTCAGAAACCAATTGCTAGACCCAAATTCGTAACGGATGGCTACGAGTATGCATCGCATTTCTTTACGGCCTATAATGCCTGGAATAATTATTCCTCTATCCCAAGCAAGCTGAATAAAACACAGATCTTTACAATGGATTGGCTCAACGAGTTCAAACGTCGCAAAGAACAGGGAATCACAGATGAAATTACAGTAGATGATAAAGGAAATTACGTTTACTACGGTAATGAAGACTATTATGATGTCTTGATCAAGGATAACACCTTTGTACAGGATCATAACCTTTCTGTAAGTGGCAATACCGAAAAGCTGGATTACTACATCTCTGGACGTGCCTATGACTATAATGGGATGTACCGTTTTAATAGTGATAAATACAAGACTTACAATACCAGGGCAAAAGCAGGCTTACAGGTAAATGACTGGTTGCGTATCGCCAATAACATTGACTATAACTATGCGAAATACCGCGACCCAACGACGGGTGGTGAGGGGGGGAATATCTGGCGTAATATTGCGGATGAAGGGCATCCATCTTCGCCGATATTCAATCCTGATGGTTCGCTTAGCTTCTCGGCAGCCTATTCTGTAGGGGATTTTATCTATGGAAAAAATAGAACCGAAAGTGAAAACAGGGATCTCCGCAATACCACTTCTTTTGAGACCAAATTTCTTAATAATACCCTTCGGATAAAAGGAGATCTGACTTTTAGAAATCGTGATTTTAATTCGACTCGTGTACGTGTGCCAGTCCCTTATAGTACTCAGGAAGGTAAGATGCTCAAGCTGGAAACAGATATGAACAACAATATTTACCAGGTAGATCAAAACTGGAAATATCTATTTGGAAACCTTTACGGCGAATACGAAAAGACAATAGGTGACCATTACGTTAAAGGTTTGCTGGGGTATAATTACGAGCAACGTGTCTATAACTCTTCCTATATCACGAAAACAGGCTTATTGACCGAAAATGTGGATAATATCAATCTGGCTCTTGGGCAAAATACAACCGCTACCGCTGGTTATAATAAGTATCGCAATGTTGGTGTATTTATGCGTGCCAATTATATTTTCAAAGATCGTTATTTATTTGAATTCAATGGGCGTTACGATGGTTCTTCCAAATTTCCAACCAACCAGCAATGGGCATTTTTCCCTTCTGCTTCTGCGGGCTGGCGCATTTCTGAGGAACCCTTCTTTACGGTAGACAAAAAGATTATTTCTGACCTGAAATTCCGCGCTTCTTACGGTTCACTGGGGAACGGTAATGTAGACCCTTATACCTACATGGATCTCTACGAAATCAAGATCATGGATCGCTTGTTGAATGGACAGAAACCTTCCTATACTATGGTACCCAAGGTTATTCCCGACAATCTGACCTGGGAGACGGCCCGTACAGCTAATTTTGGATTGGATTTTTCCTCCTTGAATGGCAAACTAACTTTTACGGGGGATCTTTACCAACGTAAAACATTGAACATGTATACCTTCAGCGTGGAATTGCCGGATATATTCGGTGCGCAATCGCCAAAAGGTAATTATGCGGATATGACAACGAAAGGCTATGAATTGAGCATTGCCTATAAAGACCGTTTTGATTGGAACAACAGCCCATTTAATTGGTCAGTAAAAGCAACTTTAGCAGACTATCGATCGACTATAGACCGCTATGAAAATAAAGCCGGTCTGTTACAGACTGATCGTTACCAAACTGACCGATATTATGAAGGACAACGACTCGGCGAGATATGGGGTTATGTTACCCAGGGACTTTTCCAAAATCAGGCGGAAATAGATGCGGCTCCGACACAAAAGGTCATCAAATCGTCCAATTCTGGTATTATCTATCCGGGCGATGTACGCTTTGCTGATCTCAATGGCGATGGGGTAATTGATTACGGAACAAATACAATCAATAGTCACGGTGATAAGACCATTATCGGTAACTACGAACCTCGTTATATCTATAGCTTCAATATCAATATGGACTGGAAAAATGTCTATTTCTCTACCTTCTTTCAAGGGGTTGGAAAACAGAATTGGTACCCAAGTAATGAGTCTATCTTTTGGGGGCAGTACAATAGACCGTATAACAATTTGCCCGAATGGCACCTCAATAATTATTGGACAGAAGACAATCCTAATGGCTATTTTCCGCGATATGCTGGTTATAACGAGTCGATTAAAGCAACACCCCAGACAAGGTACCTGCAGAATATCGCCTATATCCGGATGAAAAACATTCAGATTGGCTATAATTTCCCAAAATCTGTAACCTCTAAGCTCAAGATCAGCAGTCTGCGGGCCGGATTGTCTGGCGAGAATTTATGGACTTGGTCGCCTTTGTACAAAAAAACAAAAGATCTGGATGTGGGCAATCTCATGAAGTCTGACCCGGATATAAGTGATTCCAATAGTGGTGACGGATTTAACTATCCTGTGATGAAGAGCATTAGTTTTAATTTATCCATTGGATTATAATGTATTAAAAATGAAAAGAATCTTATTTATACCTATAATAGCACTTTTATTCAGTTCATGTGAATTGAACGAGCTACCTAAAGCATCGGCAACTGAAGAGGATATCTTCGGAACGGAGAATGGACTGAAAAATTACAGTAACTCTTTTTACCGCGATATCACTTCCAGAAGTGATGCCTTTAAAGGGGATGCCATGGCGGATTATGCTGCAGTAAACAGCTTGAATGATTTTATGGTGAAAGGTGCTTATTCTGCCGAAATCAGTACGGGCTGGAGCTGGACAGCCTTACGGAATATCAATCAGATGATCGTCAAATGTACAAGTCCCCAATTGAGCGATGCTGTCAAAAACAATTATATCGGTATCGCCCGCTTCTTTAGGGCCTGGTTCTATTACGATAAGGTGGTCCGCTTTGGTGATGTGCCTTGGGTAGATCATCCATTGACCGTTGATGAGACAGATATCCTCCATGCGCCAAGGGATTCACGCGAACTGGTGATGAAGCGTATTATGGAAGACCTGGATTTTGCCTATGCAAATATTACTGGAGACGGTGGGGACGGTACCTTAATTAATAAATGGACTGCATTGGGTTTAAAGACACGTGTGGCACTGTTTGAAGGTACGTTTAGAAAATACCACAAATTAAACTTGGCGACAACACCGGCAGATTTTTTTAAGATGGCCGCTGATGCCGGAAAGATCTTAATGGAAACGGGGCCGTATAGTCTATATGTGGCCAATGATCCCAAGATGTCACAGCGTCAATTATTTGTGAGCAACCAACCTGTGAAACAGGAAGTCATGTTTGGACTTGCTTTCAGCAAAGATCAGGCATTGATGAACGACGCCAACTGGTGGTGGACCTCAGCGACCTATGGACCTAGACTAAGTTTGGTCCGAGCGTTTATAAACAGTATTCTAAATGTTGATGGAACACCTTACACGGACCGTCCAAATTATCAGACGGAGGAATTCTATGAGGAATGTCAAAACCGTGACTACCGATTGGCACAATTGATCCGTACACCAGGGTATAAACGCGGGGGGGAGGCTGCTCCACCAAATTTTGCGAGTTATACCTATACAGGTTATCAACCGATTAAATACACCTTGGACGATCCTTACTATGACAATGGTGCCTATAATATCAATGCAGTACCTTTGATGCGTTATGCTGAAATTTTACTGAACTATGCTGAGGCAAAGCAGGAGCTTGGACAGTTGAATTTAACGGATTGGACTAAAACTATTGGCGCCTTGCGTGCAAGAGCAGGAATCACTACAGGAAATAATAGCTTGCCAACCAAGGTGGACAACTATTTGAAAAATACATTTTTTCCTGATATAAATGATCCCGTATTATTGGAAATCCGCCGTGAAAGGCAGGTTGAGCTAGCTCTGGAGGGCTTCCGTTTCAATGACTTGAAAAGATGGAAACTGGGATCCTTGATGGCCAACCTTGCTTGGACAGGGATCTATGTGCCAACATTGGAAAAACTGATGGACTTGGATCACGATGGCAAGCCGGATGTGATTTTCTATGATGGTAGTAAATCGGCTTCGTCCATTACGGCACCAAGTGGAGTGGCTAAAGTAGCGATTGGCGGAGGTAGCAAAAATTTCCAGACGATGACAACGGATAATCACCTCGAATGGTATAAGGCTGTTCCGAGAAGCTGGGAAGATAAACAATACCTCTATCCACTGCCGGCTACGGCGATTGTCAAAAATTCCAACCTCGTACAGAATCCCGGATGGACAAAATAGAAGCTTTGTTTCTAGTTAATATAAAAAGCATCTCCTTTTGAGATGCTTTTTATGTTGTTATCGGCTAGAATTGACCGTGCATTAAGTTAATAGTGGTAAACTCAGCGTTATTTGACTATTTTTTTGATTACTAATGGACCTATTTACCGCCTTTCCTGATAAACACCTACCTCATTCAGGACTACACGCTCTTTTTCGGGCCGGATACTCAAGCGTAATTTTTGCCCCAATACTTCTTCAAAGCGAAAGATCTTGATACGCCCCTGTATAATCGGACTCGCCGCAAGGGGAGTCCATTTTCCATCTTTCAAATAACTCAGACTATAGGCGGAGGGATTGTCCTTGCCTTCGGTAATGACAACGCTGTTGAAGTTTTTGCTGCGTTCAAAATCTAGTTCATACCAGATCTCCCCTTTGGTAGAGGGATTGGATACCCATGCGCTGCCGAAATTGTCATCATTAGCGAAATCCATAATACTCATATCTTCACCCCAACTGCTATTGGAAGGAAGCTGCCTAGCGATGTTATGATCCACAATCGGAGCCTGGTAACTTGGTAAAGCTTTGTAGTTGGGTGTTTTCTTGTATAGTGCTCCGATGGTTTTTAGCGCTTCCAAAGCGTTTTGATCCATCAGACCGTCGCTGTTGGGTGCGACATTGAGCATAAAGTTGCAATAGGCATCGTTGTAGGGAATGACGAATTTCTCTACGAGTTCCTTCACATCTTTTACCGGCGTCGTAGGAAAGGATGTTTTCCAGAACCAGCTTTGTTGTAGCGGCAAACAGGCCATTGCCGGCAACTTATTATGTTCTTTGGAGATAAACTGTCCCGCCCCCTGTTCGTAAGATTTGATATCTGTGTAAAATAGCGCATCCCCAGGATATTTTGCCGAATTGAGATCCATCAATAGGCACTTGGGCTGTAGGGACTTGACCAGATAATAGATGTCGTCAAAAGGGACGTCATCATACGAGATACGTGACCAAGGGGCATCCCAGCCGTCGATTACCAAAGCATCTATCTCACCATATTGCGTCAACAATTCGGTCAGCTGATCTTTGATCAACTGGATGTGGGTTTTGGTGATGGTATGTGGACGTATCCCCTGATGTATGTCCAGGATGGAATAATAGAGCATGACACGCAGACCATTTTTACGGAAGGCTTCTGTAAATTCCTTGACTACATCGCGGTGCAATGGAGTGTTCATCACATTGTAATCGGTGGTTTTTGTGTTCCAGATCGGAAAACCGCTGTGATGTTTTGTCGTTAGACAACCATAGGTCATGTTGGCCGACTTGGCTGCCTTGGCCCATTGGCCGGCATTGAGCTTTGGGGATTTGAAAAGCTCAAGTGGTGCATTTGGATCGGACCAATCCTGCTCCATAAAGGTGGGCATGCCATAATGAATAAACATTCCGAACCCCAGATTGACAAAATCAAGCTGGCTCTGTTCAAGTACTTTCTTTGAGAAATTTGACTGTGCATATACGATATTGCTCAGCAACAGGTAACATAAGCCGTAAAGTAAGGTCTGTGAAATTTTGGACATAATTTGCTAATTTGTTAGCTAGTAAAGATACGGTGCAATAGCATACACTGTGCTTAACGGAAACCTAACGAATGCCTAATAAAAGGTTAATAGCTATTCCGAATAGATAAATAGATGTTATTTTTAACAGATGAACAGCGCCGATAGAAATATATACCCTTGGGCATTTGGTACCAGCTTCCTAATCCTGACTGTACTAATCGGCTTTCTGATATTTAAGACCTATCAGCTCGAAGACAAGAACTATCAGATCGGACAGCTCAATTTGGTCCAGAATGCCTATGGTACAGCCATTATGGATGACAAGATCTTTCCGGGAGGAGATGCCGTATTTCAAACGGAACTGGTGCCTTACCTGAACACCTGGTTTAAGAAAGTGACAGATAAGTCGCCCGATGCAGTACAGTATGGTGAGACCCGAATGGAATTATTTCTTAAAACTATGCGTACGAAACAGTCCTTGGACAGTATCTTTAAGCAAATCGTACAGCAACAACAGCTCGATCCTACACTCATTTACATGTTCCATTTCGATAAGTTGGAACTTTACAACGTAAAAGACAGCACATGGAAGACCTTTTATGAAAGCTCCAGCGACAATCGAGCGGGCGCTATCAGTGGCTCGCTCAGGAAGACCTCGCTCAACAATAGGGTATTCCAGCTGGCGGTCAGTGATAAGGAGCCCATACCTTATCGCTTTACCTATAGTCTCTATGTGGATTATGAAAACCGGAACTGGCGGATTATTCAGCAAATGGCACCCGTATTTTTGCTTTCCTTGGCCTGTATTGCTGTTATCGTACTGCTGAGTTTTCGAACATACAAAAACTGGGTCAACCAACGTAAGCTGGCCGATCTGAAAACGAGTTTCTTAAACCACATGCGGCATGAATTTAATACTCCTTTGACAACAATCCTGGTCAGTGCACATAGCTTGATCGACAGGGACGCTAGTCTGGATAATAAAGAAGTGATACAATTGGGACGGATTGTGGAACGACAGGCTAAAAGGCTCCGCGATTATTTTGAGCAGGTAATGGGATCTGTTGCATTACAAGAACAGCAGGCTAAAATCATACAGGCCCCTGTCGACTTATTGACAACGGAGATCCTGGATGAATTGTGTCTTCGTTATCAAGGGGAGATTGAAATTGAATATGTGCCACTGGAGCCTGGGATTTCACTACAGCTGGATGAATCCTACTATTTTTCTATTTTGGATAATATGGTCTCCAATGCCATCAAATTTAACGATCAGGTCCACAAGACTATTCGATTGACTTGGGAGAAGCGGGCAGATGTATATTGTCTTAAAATCGAGGACAATGGAAGTGGGATTGCCCCGTCGGACCGGGACGCGCTGTTTACAGCATTCTATCGTGGACAGTCTTCGGTTGGCAAGCCAGGGCTTGGATTGGGATTATACTATGTGAAATCTTGTTTGGATCGGTTGGGATGGACAATTCGCATCGAAAACAGCCTAAGTGGCGGTACTATTTTTTATATTTACATGGACAATGGGTCTTTCAATAGCAAAAAACAGGATTGATATTCTTTTGATCGAAGATGAACCTGATCTGGGGGAGGTTTTCTCGCGCTATCTCCGGTACAAGGGATTTACGGTGATATGGGAATGTACTGCCAAAGGAGGGTTGGAAACCCTTCGGGAATACATCGCCAAATTGGTGATTATCGATGTGCAATTACCGGATGGAAATGGTTTCGATCTGGCCCAGGAGATCTTGCGGCTTAGAGCCGGGCAGCCGATTTTCTTTTTGACGGCCCTGCATGAGCGTACATCGCGTCTAAAGGGACTCTCGTTGGGTGCAGTTGATTATATCGCCAAACCCTTTGACATGGATGAAATATTGCTCAAGATCCGCAATTTATTGGCTGTGGCCTCGGCTCCCGAAATAGCGCCCGAACGTAGGCTACAGATCGGTCAGCTGTCGCTGGATATGGAGCGCCATAGCTTGACTGATAGGCAGGGCAAAGCGCAAAAGTTGACTGTCCGCGAAGCGGAATTATTGCGCCATCTGATTCTTAATAAAAACTTATTGGTCAATAAGAAGGATCTCTTATTGTTATTTTGGGGAAATACGGACTTCTTTAATGGTAAAAGCCTAGAGGTTTTTATCTCACGTATCCGTAAATTGCTCCAGCTCGATAATAAACTCCATATTGAAAGTATCTATGGTGCGGGTTATATTTTACACGAAAATAATTAGGCTTAACGAATTGCTATGCTATACGAAAATATCCTTAGGAATGTATCAAAGTGCATAACCTTGACAGATGAGGAGACTGAACGGTTCACCGATCTGCTGACCTTACGGAAGGAACCCAAGAAAACGATGCTTCTGCAGGAGGGGGAAGTCTGCCAGTTTGAGGGATATCTTCAGAAAGGCTGTGTACGTATTTTTTATCTTGATGAAAATGGTTTTGAGGTGACCTTGGCCTTTGCGGTCGAAGACTGGTGGATCAGTGATATCGCCTCCTTTCATTACCATACACCTTCGAGTCTGTATATGGAAACATTGGAAGAATGTGAATTTTTGATGCTGACACCTGAGACTAAAGAGAAATTACTGGAGACAATACCGAAATTTGAACGTGTCTTTCGTATGTTGGTACAACGTAGACTTGCGGTATTGCAAAATAGACTGATCCATACCATGGCGAAACCTGCGGCTGAACGCTATCTTGAATTTATCGACTTGTATCCCACAATATCACAACGGGTACCGCAATATTATATCGCGTCTTACCTCGGTGTTTCGCCCGAATTTGTCAGTATCATCCGCAAGCGGCTCGCCGCAAAAAAGTAGTTGTCAACCTATCAAAGAAAAGTGATTATGAGTATCGAAGAAAAAGATTTTGGAAAGGCTTTTTTGTATTCTTGTTACGTAGATAAGGCCTTTGGTCATGAACAGTTTATTCCCGAACATGTGGTGATGTTCCAGATATCCGGGGAAACACACTTTGACCATGAAAAGGGAAAGCTGGTGACAAAGGAAGGGCAGCTACTGATTGCCCGAAGAAATCAATTGGCAAAGGCATTCAAATACCCATCGAAAAATGCGGACTATCAGTCTATCGCAATCTTGCTCCACACCGACCGGCTCAAGAAGTATGCGTTGGATCATCAGCTCTCTTCGGATAAAAAGCAGTCGGCAGACACCAATATTCTCCTTGAAGGCGATGCGTTTATCAAAAGTTATTTTGAGTCGCTAGCACCCTATGCGGAAGCTTCGGATCGAGTCAGCCCGCAAATGGAGACTATCAAAATATACGAATTGACCACTTTACTATTGGAAAGATATCCCTCGTTAAAGGATTTGCTGTTTGATTTCTCCGAACCCTTTAAGATTGACCTGGAGGAATTTATGTTAAAAAATTATAAGTATAATGTTCCTTTGGAGAATTTTGCCAAATTATCCGGTCGTAGCCTGGCGAGTTTTAAACGTGATTTTGAAAAAATATTCCGCACCTCGCCCCGGAAATGGCTACAGGAGAAACGTCTTTCCGAGGCGTACTATCTGATTGAGAATAAGCGGAAAAGACCCGTGGATATTTACCTTGATCTTGGTTTTGAAAACCTCTCTCATTTTTATGCTTCCTTCAAAGAGAAATTTGGAATAACGCCGGCGACAATTAATTCCATTGCTTAATCAGTTTTTCCACCAGTAGTTGGGGCCATTGTGGGTATCATCCAGATCAACTACTTCACCGATACGGGGGGTAAGCAGGGCTTGTTGCTGTTTGGATGCTTCTTTGGAAATACGCTCCAAGGGTTCGTACCAGGCATGGTTGGCAAGGACAAATTTGGAGGAGTGAACAGGTAATAATTTTGCGGCCTGTAAATCTTTTGCCGCCTGTACCACTTCTTCGGGCATCATGTGGATGTATTTCCAACTCAGGTCATATTGTCCATTTTCGAGTATGGCCAAATCAAATGGGCCTAGTTTATCGCCGATTTCTTTAAAATGGCTGTCATAACCACTGTCTCCACCCAGGTACAGTTTCAGGCTCGGCGTCTCCAAGACATAGGAGGCCCAAAGTGTATTGGCCGACCAAATGCTGCGACCTGAAAAGTGTCTTGCCGGTGTGACCGTTACATGAAATCCATTTCCTAGATCCACCTGATCCCACCAATCTTTTTCGATAATCTGATCGTTGCGGTAGCCCCAATACTCCAAATGTTCACCTACACCAAGTCCAACGATTATCTTGCCGACTCGGGGTTGCAGTGCTTTGAGTGTTTTGTAATCCATATGATCGTAGTGATCATGGGAAATAAATAGGTAATCGATGGCCGGAAGTGCATCCGCTGTTGTTACATTAGTGCCCGCAAAGGCTTTGCCACTGCCCGGTATAGGCGATATGCTGCCGCTTAGTACCGGATCGACAAGGATAGTTTTCCCGTCGGCACGCAACAGATAGGAGGAGTGCCCCAGCCAAACCAAACCATGGGATCTGGTAAAAAGACTGTCCCAATTGACTGGAACCGAAGGGATCTTATGTTTGGGACTGGTCTCAGCTGATCGTTTGAAGAAATAATCGGAAAGGGCTACCGTCCAGCTTTGTGTCAGCTGTGGTGTTGGGCTGCTGTTGCGAAATTTTCCATCCTTGAATTGCTTCGATTGTTCGATACGTTTAAGCCTTTCGCCTGAGGGTCTTTTGCCAAATTGGGGATGCATCATATAGCTGCTGATTAATCCGATGAGAACAACAAGCGTTAGGGCTGACCATTTCAAAAATCGGAAGAAACCTGTGGCTTTGTGCTTTGTTTTCATCTTTACTTGTTTTACAATACAAAAATAGGTAGCCGAGCCATCTTTTGTTTTTGTGTAAAGCTCAATTTTAATGTTCTGTACGGCTCATGATCCTCCGTATGGGTATACTACGTTTTTCAAGATTAAGTCACTGTAGATCTATCAGCTGGTTACAGAAGCTGATGAACTCGAGCTGATGGGGTTTTCTGGCTATCTGATATCCTTATCCTTCTTAATGATATATCAGTTTCATAAGATTTAAAATAAAAGCCTTTGTGATCTGATCGCAAAGGCTTTGTATAAAGATTGACGCCAACTAAAAAAAACTATTTTGTTGACCATAAAAGCTATTGGTTAATAGGTTTGAGCTGATCGGGATAGGGGATCTGTTGTCCAGTAGTTTTGTAGGTCGGCAACTGAGCTTTCCATGTCCGCAGCTGATTGGAAAGTAGCTTGCTGAGCTCGCTGGTTTTCCCTTTCATTTTGGGAGCAAGGTTATTCAGTTCACCGATATCATCCTGAAGGTTATAGAGTTCCAGTTTCCCCTGTTTCATATCGTAAAGTAACTTATAGTCACCTTGGCGTACAGCGGAGAAGAAATTGATACCTGGACCATCGGGAACAGTCCATTTATTGGGGACATTCCAGATAAGGGGGCGACTATTCCAACTTTCGTCGTTCTTCCCCGTTAGCAGGTCTGTCAGGTCCTTGCCGTCTGGTTCTTGCTGTACAAGTTGATACGCTTTTACTTTTGCCATTTGGAGTATCGTCGGAAATAGATCTTCGACCATGACCGGTGCCGAGGTGCTGCTCCCGCTATGTCCGCTGGCCTGTTTAATTAGCAGTGGAATACGGATGCCACCTTCGTAAAGAGAGCCTTTACCGGCCTTCAGTGGCAGATTTTGGGTATGGGGATCACCCGAACGTGGCGGGCTGAGACTGAGTCCGCCATTATCGCTCAAAAAGATAATCACTGTATTATCGTATATACCTTTGTCTTTTAAAAACTGAATAATATCACCCATACTTTTGTCATAGCCTTCCACTAAAGAAGCGTAGGCGGCTTCGGTAGAATCCAGACCACGGTCAAGGTATCGCTGTACAAACCGTGGATCGGGCTGAATCGGGACATGGACAGCATAGTTGGAGAAATGAAGGAAAAAGGGTTCTTTGCGGCGAATAGGTTCGGCAAGTGCTTTCAATGCTTCCTGCGTCAATGCTTCGGTCAGAAAAGTGGATGTACCATGATACTCCATCAGATCCGGAACGGCTTGATAGCTTGCCTTGCCCGGAAGATTTCCGTAGTTCTGCTCCCCATAGTAGTTTTGTGGATGCCCGGCCGAATGGCCAGCTACGTTGACCATAAAACCCAAATTGAGCGGACTGGCGCCCGGAGTACCAGCTGATCCCCAATGGGCTTTACCGATATGGATGGTATAATAACCGTTGGCCTTGAGAATACTTGGAAATGGCGTAGCATAGACCGTGTGGGGAATATTGGGTACGGGGCTCAATCCATTGATATTCCAGTCCGGCGGATTCAATAACTCATCCTTACTATCTGTGGGTGTATTGGCTTTGGGACTTGTCCAGTTTGTGACCCGGTGATGTGCTGCATTTAAACCTGTTAGAAAGCTCACACGCGAAGGTGTACACACCGGTGTCGCATAAGCATTGGTAAACTTGACGGCATCTTTGGCCAGTGATTCGATATGTGGCGTATGAAACTTCTCGTTAATAGCTGTTTTGGCAGTATAAAATGGTTCGGACATGTCCTGCCAACCCAGGTCATCGACAAAGAATACCACAATATTGGGGCGTTCGATTGTTCGCCGTTCCTGCGTGCGGCTGACGCTCTGGGCATGGATCCCCGATCCTATACTGCTGCATAGCAACGATAAGATCAATAATTTGTTGTTTCTGAAGGATAACATAGCGACAAATGGTTTGCTACTGATCTAATTTGTTAACTCACTTTTCTTGCCATCAATGGTGTTGTTTGAAATTTCACTGTGCGTAACACGTTCGAAGAATACGTTTTTTTTGTTCCAATGGAAAGCTGGATAGGCTTTATTTGTCTTGATTCGATTGCCGCGAAAAACAAGACCGTCAACCGACTTTGCATAAAGTATGGGCTTATCAAAGGTCTCAAAAAGATTGTCTTCAATGACAATACCGCTATGAAAATACTTCTGTTGATTTTTAAGATCCGGAATTTCAGGATAGATCGAGATAATCGCATTGGTAAACTGGAACATATTGGTTAGGGCATTGATAAATGTATTGTGTCTGATCACAATGTCATGACAGCTGCCGGTTTCATACCAGCCGTTGGCGTCGCCACAGAGCAGGATCGCGGTGCCGGAGGTGTGGTCAAAGAGATTTCTTTCGACAAGGGTTTTTCTAGGCGTGCTGAACAATGCACCACGTGCACGATTGTGACGAATGGTATTGCCACTGAAAACCACACGTGGCGTCCAGCTCAGATTTTCAACACCAATAGCTGTTTTCGCTGGGTCGATCGCTGGATCAAGAGGCTTTTTAAACGTAATCTTAAATTCACGGATCGGATCATCTGCTTTATCCCGCAAGATGTGAATGGATTGAATCTGGTTTTTCTGATCCCAAAGTTCCATTGTGCCTGACCGGATAAACTGGACGGTATCGCCGGCATCGCCCCAGTCGAATCCGTAGGATTGGTCGTGCATATAACGGCCGACCAGTGTTTTATCATCCAGTCGCTTGGTGATTTTGAGGTAAGTACCGTGGATGTTGATCGCGTCGTCCATCATATTTTCATACAGCCCATTTTTGGAGAGGATGACACCTTTACAACCTGAAAAATGGGTCGCGTCAGCTTGTGCGGTAAAATACCGGGGATCTTGGCCACCGCGCAGTGCCACTTGGAATCTGTCGAGGCTGATATTTTCGGTGAGCTGAGCCAATAAGCCCATGCCTTCCGCATAATGCACGCTGATATTTTCAAGTCGAATATCTTTTCCTTTATGGACAAAAACACCGGGGCTGGGACGATGCCACGCACGCATAGCCACGACGGTACCCGGAATAAGCTTTGGATTTTTCCATTGCTCGGCTTGGATAACACCCGGCGAAAGCTCGGTTACTCTTTTTGTTCCTACCCCAATATCACTGGTATTGTAAACAATGCGTTTGGTTTTTTCCTCAAAGGCGATTCCGGATGTTGGACGCATGGCCCAACCTTCGCCGGTATTGTAAAATACACTGTCTTTGATTGTATAAGTCACCCAGGGAGCTGTTTTGTAAACGATTGTACCATTGATTGTGTCGTTCTTCAGGATCTGGACCTGACAGATCTGTGGACGTTCAAAATCAATATGGATATTTTTAAGGGTCAGGTTTTTATTTTCGATCAAGGCAATCGGTAACATCCGACCATGGTAGATGAAATCGGAGCCTTGGCCATCGACTGTGAGGTTGTTGCATTGTTCGAATGCGATACCCACTGTCTTGGGATTGTCCTGATCGTGGTTGGAAATATAGTATGTTCGTGATAATGCGCCCTCGGGATAAAAGTCGTAGCGCCCTTTTCTGAATTTTAAAACAAGAGCCTGTTTTTTATCGGTCTTTCCGAGAATTGTCTGAAGGACTTTATTGATTGCTGCGGAGCTGTTGGTCCCGGTATTTGGAAGGATACCATAGTCGGAAAGATAAACGACCTTGGGGACTTGTGAAGCAATGCTGTTCAGGTAAAAGGATGTTGCCAGTAAAATAATCAGTGTTGATCGGATCCAGCAGGTGGGTATTTTCATATTGATTGTTGGTTTATGTGCTATTGAAGCCAATTGGATAATGCTTGCCGAATATAGGTATTATCACTTAACATGCAAATTTTCATCCTGATATTTCATCAAAAAAAACTAACTTTAGGGACGAAACCTTAGTTTTCCCTTAAACCATTGATCACTTAATTAATTATAATGCTAAATAGGAATCTCAATTTGAAATCTAAAGCAATTTTACGCACAATCTGTTGCTGTACTTTTTTTTCAATCTTTTTGCTAAAAGGTTTTTCCCAAGCCAAAAGCACGAAAGAATTTGTGGATTATGTCAATCCATACATGGGGAATATCAGCCATCTATTGGTTCCGACTTACCCGACTGTTCACCTGCCGAACAGTATACTGCGTGTATATCCTGAAAGAGGGGATTTTACTTCGGACCGTTTATATGGTCTTCCGCTTATCGTAACGAGCCACCGTGGGTCGTCGGCTTTTAATCTGAGCCCAATGTTGCGCTTGCCAAGCCAGTTGAGTCCGGTACAACTGTATAGTTATGATCAGGAAGAGATCAAGCCCTATAGTTATTCAGTTGTTTTGGATCAGGAAGATATCAAAGTAGATTATGCACTATCGCATCAGTCGGGTATGTATACCTTTACTTTCCCGAATACGTCTACTAAATACTTGCAATTCAATTCACGTGATGGGGAACTGGAATGGGATGGACAGGCGCTTTCGGGAACACAGGAAATTGGCAATGGGACTCGTGTGTATATCTATGCGATTCCTGAGACAAAACCTAGTGCTGTAAGCAAATTGCAGGGACAACAGCTAGAAAAAGGAATGGATGCCAAGGGAAGAAATGCTTGTCTGGTACTGCAATTTGATCAGCCTGGAGCTATCTTAAAAATGAAATATGGCGTTTCATTTATTGATGCTGCACAGGCCAAAGCAAATCTGAACCGTGAAATTGCTGATTTTGATCAAAAGAAACTAGCGGAGAATGGACGTAAAATCTGGAATCAGGCCTTAGGGAAAATCGCCGTTGAAGGTGGCAATGAATCAGACAAAAATGTATTTTATACTTCTTTATACAGAACTTATGAGCGTCCGGTAAATATCTCCGAAGGTGGACGTTATTTTAGCGCATTTGATGGCAAGATCCATTCGGATGAAGGTAAACCTTTTTTTACAGATGACTGGATCTGGGATTCCTATCGTGCGCATCATCCGTTACGGGTCCTGTTGGAGCCGGCTACAGAATCTAATATCCTCAATTCTTTTGTACGGATGTCGGAGCAGATGGACAAACCTTGGTTGCCGACCTTTCCGGAAATCACGGGGGATAGTAGAAGGATGAATTCCAACCATGGGGTTGCAACTTTGCTGGATGCCTACCGTAAGGGGATCCGTGGTTTTGATATAAAGAAGGCTTATCTGGCAGCAAAAGGAGCGATTACGGAAAAGACTTTGGCTCCATGGTCTGATAAACCTGCCGGAAAAATGGATGATTTTTTCAAAGAAAAAGGTTATATCCCAGCTTTGCATCCGGGCGAACAGGAAACTTATCCTGAAGTACATGGCTTTGAAAGACGTCAACCTGTGGCTGTCACACTGGGTACATCCTACGACCTCTGGTGTCTGGCGCAACTGGCTAATGAATTGGGTGAAAAAAGCGATTATGATCTGTTTATGAAGCAGTCTTTCAATTATCGGAATCTATTCAACGAGCAGACCAAATTTTTCCACCCTAAAGATGACAAAGGTAATTTTATCATGCCTTTTGACTATGTTTTTGCCGGAGGACAGGGTGCCCGTGAATATTATGGTGAAAATAATGCCTGGATATACCGTTGGGATGTACAGCACAATATTCCGGATCTGATCAAATTGATGGGTGGTAACCAGTTGTTTGTACAGTATCTGGATGAAATGTTCCAGCAGTCGCTTGGGCGATCTAAATTTGATTTCTATGCACAGCTGCCAGATCATACAGGCAATGTCGGTCAGTTTTCGATGGCAAATGAACCTGCGTTGCATATTCCTTACCTATACAATTACGCTGGACAGCCTTGGATGACGCAAAAACGGATCCATAAGCTGATCGGTGAATGGTTCAGAAATGATCTGATGGGTGTACCGGGTGATGAGGATGGCGGTGGTATGTCGGCTTTTGTGGTTTTTTCTCAGATGGGTTTCTATCCGGTTACTCCGGGACTGGCTTCCTATAGTATCGGATCTCCATTTTTCGAGAAAACACGCATCAGCTTGCCTGACGGCAAATCTTTTGTAATTATCGGAAAGAACGCTTCGGCAAAAAATAAATATATTCAGTCGGCTACCCTCAATGGAAAACCATTGAATAGCACACAACTAAACCATGCTGATATCCTAAAAGGTGGTACGCTTGAGTTTGTGATGGGGGATAAGGCCAATAAAAATTGGGGAAATTGAATTTTACAATCATAGGACCTCCTATACAATTTTTATTAGGAAGAAGTCCGTTGGTCAATCGATCAACGGACTTTTTTGTATGGTGAGATGCTCGTTTTTTTGATATTGGTTTTATGCTATCGGTTGCATGCGTTTTTTGAATAAAGAAGTGACATAAGCTAGTTTTTTGCGGTTAAAACAATCGATTGCGTGATTTGCGCAATCGATTTCGTTTATGATCTGTTTTGTTCCCGGATAATATCCCTCTAATTTAAGGGACTAAACTAGTCAATCTTAAACTGAAAAAACAGGCTGACGCAATAATAACTAACTATTTAATTATGATTTCAAAATTTACAAGTAACCAAAAGGTAAGCTTGCTTGCTGTTGCCCTTCTCGTTGCGTCTTCGCAAAGTACATTTGCGGTAGATCGGCCCATTGTATTTATGAATACGACTAAAGTAGTTGAACAAAACCCGATTGCGGGTAAAGTCACTGCAGAGGACGGGCCGTTAGCGGGTGTTACGGTTTCGGTGAAGGGTACCTCTGTATCAACATCAACTGATGCGAATGGTGCATTTTCGATCAAAGCAAAGGCAGGTGATATTTTGGTTGTGAGTAGTGTAGGCTATAAGTCCAAAGAAGTGACAGTAGCTGGTAATACGATTTCTATTCAATTGGAAAGCGACAATTCGGCATTGGAAGAAGTTGTCGTGGTCGGTTTCGCCAAGCAAAAGAAAGTAAATTTAACAGGTGCGGTGCAGGCGATTACCTCAAAAGATCTACAGGATCGTCCAGTAACGAATGTTTCATCTGCCATTCAAGGTAAATTTTCGGGTGTAACGATCACACAAAATTCCGGTCAGCCTGGTAAAGACAATGGCACCATACGGATTCGTGGTCTGGGTACCATCAATAATGCTAATCCCCTTGTGATTGTGGATGGAATCGAAAGTTCGATGAACAATATCAATCCAAATGATATTGAAAGTGTATCCGTATTGAAAGACGGTCCGAGTGCTGCAATATATGGTTCGAAGGCAGCCAATGGGGTGATTTTAATTACAACAAAAAAAGGTGGTAGCGGCAAACCTCAGCTGAATTATACAGGCTATGCTGGTATTCAGGATCCAACGCGTCTGCCGGAATATATGAATGCGTACGATCATGCGGTGATCTTAAATGAGGCAATCAAAAATGAAACACCAAAAAATGAGGTTTACAAGCCTCGTTTTACAGCAGAAGATCTTGAACTTTATAAAGACGGTACGGATCCCGATGGACATCCCAATACAGATTGGTTAGGTTTGTTGTATAAAGGTTCGGGATTTCAACAGTCTCATAACATGCAGGTAACAGGTGGAACTGAGGATGTACAATATATGGCTTCCGGTGGCTATTTAGGCCAAAAAGGTGTGATTAAAGTTGCAAGCTCCGATCGGTATAACTTACGGACCAATGTAGGTGCTAAAGTATCAGAAAGATTGCGTTTTGATCTGGGATTGGCTTATAATTACCAACGGATTACTGAACCGGTAAATCCATATACAGGTGATATGGCGCAGATCTTTAGACAAGTCAACCGGATCCCTGGTTTTATTCCATATAAATACAGCAATGGTGTGTACGGTCGTGGCAGTGACGGTAACCCAATCGCCTGGATGGATATGGAATCGAAAGACAATATGACCTATAAACATACACAGGTTAATTTCTCAGGGGAATTTAAAATCTTGGAGGGCTTAAAAATTAAACAAGTTATTGGATTTCAACCCATCGACAATATGTCTTCTAAGTATGTTAAAGACATTCAATATTACAACCGAAATGGGGAATTAGGACCAAAACAGGGAGTAAATAATTTGACCGTTTATAATTTTCAGTCGGAACGATTAACTTTTCAAACTTTATTGACCTACGATAAAAAAATTGGTAACCATCAATTTAATGTCTTGGGCGGTTTTATGGATGAGACATTCAAGGCTGATTATTCTAGTGCCTACGCGCAAAATTTTTTAAATAATGATTTTTCAGAACTGAATTTAGGTAGTAAAGCAGGGATGAAGGTAGATGGTGGTGCGAAGAAGTTAATTTTGCGTTCTTTCTTTGGCCGGATCAATTATGCTTTTGCGGACAAATATCTTGTAGAAGCAAATGTCAGACACGATGGTACGTCGCGTTTCCTAGGAACAAACCGTTGGAGCACATTTCCTTCTTTCTCTGCGGGATGGCGTATCTCACAGGAAGATTTCTTTAAAGAATCATCATTGGCCGAGGGAATATCAGAACTTAAATTGCGTGGAGGCTGGGGTAAATTAGGGAATCAACAGCTTTCAGCAACCTCAGACAATGCATATCCAACAGGGGATGCATTTTACCCAGGTATATTCACAATTGCGCCAGGATTTAATTATCCATTTGGCCCAGAGCCTAGTTCAGGCGGTGCGACAGTGCAGTCCGCAAACCCGTTGTTAAGTTGGGAAGAAACTGCGAGTACAAATATTGGTCTGGATCTAAACCTGAAGAATAATTTGGGTTTTGTCTTCGAATATTTTGACCGTCGTACAAACGGAGTCTTGTTAAAACTTCCTGTATCAAACCTATATGGACTACCAGCGCCATACCAAAATGCAGGGAAAGTACAGAATAATGGCGTCGAATTGCAGGTCAATTATCAGAATAGCTTAGGTGACTTTAAATATAGCATTGCCGCAAATGGTTCATATATCAACAATCAGATTAAAAAATGGGCAAGCGACGAAGCGCAAGTGAACGGAACGTTTTATGTTTATGAGCAAGGGCGACCAATTCGTTCCTTTTATGGCTATGAATCGGCTGGAATTTATAGATCGGACGAAGAATATAAAAATAGTGGAATTGAAGGGGTAAACGGTACTGTTGGAGCGGGTGATATTATCTACAAGGATCAAAATGGTGATAAGAAAATTGATGGCAATGACCGGGTATATTTAGGTTCACCAGATCCAAAATTCATCTTTGGCTTGACTTCAAGTATGAGCTATAAAAATTTTGATCTGAGTTTATTTTTCCAAGGTGCAGCCAAAGTGAGTGGTTACCTATGGGGCGAAGCCATCGGTGGAATTTCCGGTTCGGATAAACCTACCACCATCTATGCGGACCGCTTTAATGCCGAAACTAATCCAAATGGATCTATGCCACGTGCATTAACCAGCTGGGCACAAAATAGTCCTTCGGGCACTCCTTCGGATTTCTGGATTCAAAATGCGAGTTATGTACGTTTAAAAAATATCACTTTTGGCTATACGCTGCCGAAAACATTTACGGATAGAATTGGGATCAAGGGGGCTAAACTCTATTATAGCGGACAGAACCTGTTGACTTTTACTGGTTTTGCGAAAGGATTTGATCCAGAAGCGCCAGCAGATTCCAGAGGTAACTACTATCCACAGGTAAAAACAAATGTCTTTGGTCTTAACGTAAACTTTTAATTGTAAATCATGAAACTTAAAAATATAACAATCGCATTGGGTGTAGCTGCATTGATGGCATCTTGTCAAAAACTTGATCAGGAACCATTGGATGCATTTAACGCAGATAATTTTTGGAAAACAGAAGCTGAGGCTGATTTTGCTGTGACTGGCCTGTATAGTGGTACAAGCAATTCGGACGGAAAAATTAACGAAGGCTCAGCCTGGGAAGATGGAACGCAAATCTTTTATATGGATTGTACCTCCGATAACTCCAATAGCGATTTTCCATGGGAGGGCTTCCAGGCACTAGGTAATGGCACAGCAACGCCGACAAATTCTGGAAATGCTGAGGCAAGATATACCTATGAGCATATTCGTCGGGCTAACTATATCTTGGAGAATATTGATAAAGCTCCTATGGCGGTAGAGAAAAGAAAGAAATTGATTGCTGAAGTACGTGTGATTCGCGCTTATAGATACTTTGATATGGCCACTTTATTCGGTTCTGTGCCGATTATTACCAAAACAATGGCCAAGGAGGATGCTTACATTCCGGCAAATACTCAAAAAGAGGTGCTTGAGTTTGTGGAAAAGGAATTAAAAGAGGCGGCGGTTGATTTGACTTATTCAAAAGGTGGCGCAAGAATGTCAAAGGGCGCTGCTTTGGGCCTATTGGCGCGTTGTTATGCCTTTCAAAAGAAGTATCAGGACGTAATCAATACAACACAAGAAATTATTTCATCTGGAACCTACAAACTATTCGATAATTATGCGACATTATTTGAAGAAGCGAATGAAAATAATAGCGAGGTGATGATGAATATCGAGTACGTAGTAAATGTACAGGGATATACCTCACTTGGCATTATGTTGCCTAATTCTATGGGCGGCTGGGGATCTATTGTACCTACCCAAAGTTTAGTTGATGCTTATGAAACAGCTGCGGGAAAACCAATTGGAGAATCGACAAGTTATAATCCAGCAAATCCTTATGAAAATAGGGACCCACGTCTGAGTGCAACAATTGTTTATCCGGGAGCATCTTATAATGGTAAATACTTTGATCCATTAAGCCGTAGTTCAGACGATTACCCTACTGCGGCAGATAATGCCTCAAGTACGGGATATAACTATAAAAAATATATCCAAAACCCAAGTAGCTATGCTAACCTGTGGAATGTAGGCACCAATATTATTGTGATGCGTTATGCGGAGATATTATTATTAAATGCTGAGGCAAAAATTGAGCTGGGTAAGATCGATAATAGCGTATATGAAAATATAGATCTGGTACGTGAGCGTGCTAAAATGCCAAAAGTGGATAAAGCTATTTATGCTGCACAAGGCAAATTACGTGAACTGGTGCGCCGTGAATTTCGTGTGGAACTAGCCGGTGAAGGGCGTCGTCGTTTTGATATTATCCGTTGGGGAATTGCCAAAGATGTGATGAATGGTACTGTCTATGGCTCGTTGTCAGAAGGAAAGGTTGATCCTGCAACCGGTAAAGTCACATTTAATTCATTGACTGACCGTTTTACGTCAGAAAGTAGAACATTCAAAGCTGACAAAAATGAATTATGGCCAATTCCGCAAGCTGTAATTGACAACAGTAAAGGAACGCTAAAACAAAATCCGGGGTACTAATCGCGCGATAAACACAATTCAGGGATAATTGTTGAGCACTATAACAGCGCTCCTTAAAAACGGTTAAGCATAAGATGCTTAACCGTTTTTATTTTCGAAATAATAGATGATTTTTATTAATTATTTATGGAAATGACAGAAATTATCATCTTATATTAGAAGTTGTTCGGAATAGTGTATCATTAATGACTTATTCCTGGAAATATAAACCGAATTAATCGTGCAGAATGAAGCGTATACTTCTCGCAATAACGGCTCTTATTGCCATTGTTTTAATTTTTAATAAACTTATTTATAATGATCGGCTTCCACCGAATTATCAGGCCCTGCGGGTGGATGTGGATCGCAATAAAGCGGTAATCAATAGTATTTCCATGATGGATAGCAACTTTTCCGATCTCCGTGTATTCGATCGTATTTTAAAGAATAATAGGATACTGATGTTAGGGGAGATGCAGCATGATGATGGGGAAACTTTTCGGGCCAAATCGAGGTTGATCCGCTATCTCCGCGAAAAATTAGATTATAACATTGTACTCTATGAAGCAGGACAATATGATATGTGGGTCATGAACAGAGAAATGGACCGTCCGACTATGCAGCTTCCTAAACAATCTTTGGCTGGTCTGGGGTTGTTTGATTTCTGGTGGCGGAACAACGAAACGGATCCACTGATAAACTACTATCAAAAGTCCAAATTATCAGGCAAGCCAATTACTCTCGGTGGATTTGATATTCAGTTTTCCGGTCGTTTACTTGCTGATAAACGAGCAAAGTTGCTAGCGGATTTTTGCCTTAAAAATAAGATCGGTCTAAAAGATTATCCCTTATTAAAAAAAGAACTCAACAATCTGGAGTATCTGGCCCTAGCCAGGTATGCCAATAGAAAGCTTGATTCTACAGCTAAAAGACAGCTCTTAAGTGAAATAGGGAAATTGAGACATGCTTTACGGGCCTCTGGCGGAAACGAGGAACAGCGGGTTTATAGTCGATACCTCGCGGATATAAAAACTAATTATGAAAAATCTTGGTCATATGCGCCAGGATCCATGGCGAGTATGCAGCTACGCGACTCACTGATGGCCCAAAATCTGCAGTACCAAATAGATTCTTTATATCCAGGAAAGAAGATCATTGTCTGGTGTGCCAATATCCATACCTTTTCAACAGCTTATAACAAGGAATACCTTCCTTTAGGTGCCTATATTAAAAAGAAGTATGGCCATCAGGCTTATATGCTTGACTTTAGTTCTTACGGAAAGAAAAATGATGCCGGTCAAATAGTGGGGAAACCCGGTAAATTGGCCATTGAAAATTTATTCCATCAAACAGGGGTACCTTATTTCTTTTTGGATCTACGGGGACTACCCGATACTTCTCTGCTCAGGAGGCCATTTGTTTCAGTCATCAATCAAGGTATTGAGGAGGAAAGAAAATGGACGGACTATATTGATGGCATTTTTTATATTGATCTAAATAAAAGACCAACTTATCTCGAACGTTAATGGAAAGTATCCTAACTCAACAGCTCAGCTTTAAAATAGGTTCAAGAACCATTTTAAATAACATTGACCTCCATGTTCCTGACAAAAGTATCTACGGTTACCTTGGACGGAATGGTGCTGGAAAGTCTACTACCATCAAACTCCTACTTGGACTCTTGCAGGACAACGCCGATGCTATTTTTATCCGGGGACAAAGTTTAAAAGCCGATCGTAGCGACATTTATGCAAATGTGGGTAATCTCATCGAAGCACCTTGCTATTACACCAAATTGACCGTTTTTGAGAATTTAAAATATTTGGATATCATCCACAAAAAGGGAGAAAAACGAATCGATGCGGTGCTCGAAATGGTAGATCTAGGAAAAGAGAAAAAGAAAAAAGCCAGTATGTTATCTATGGGAATGAAGCAACGGCTAGGAATTGCCATGGCTATATTTCATGATCCACAACTTCTAATCCTGGATGAACCGTTAAACGGGCTCGATCCACAGGGAATTGTCGAAATGAGAAATCTGTTTCGCTTGCTCAATGAACAGGGAAAGACCATATTTCTGTCAAGTCACATTCTAAGCGAGCTCGAAAAGATAGCAACACATATAGGAATTATTGAGGGAGGCAAAATGATATTTCAGGGAACTAAAAATGAGTTGCTGCGTCAGGTGGAACGGGAGGCTCTACTGCGGACTTCCGATGCTACACGGGCAGCCACGATTTTATACAATGCCGAATTTTCGGTATTAAGAACCGATGGACAAACGGTCGTGGTGAAAATAGCAGATGACAACCAGTTTGATCAGTTGATTAAATGTCTGGTGCAACATAACATTGAAATTTATGGACTAGAGTCCCATAGTGCAGACCTTGAACAGATTTTTATAAACTTAATTGCCAGCTCTAATGACTAATACATTGTATATCGCTTTCTTATCTGAAAAATTCAAATTGCTCAGAAACCGGCAGATTTTTGGCGTCCTTATCGCTCCGGTATTGCTTATTTTCGCTATTGATGGTTATATTATATATGATATCATCCGGTCGGGAAGTATAAGTGCGGTACCTAATCCATGGAAGGTATTGCTAGGAAGATATGTATTTCAGTTTTTTTATTTGCTGTACCCGATTCTGGTCGCACTGTTTGTTTATGCCTGCTGTGATGTTGAGTATAAGAACAACAACTATAAGGTCCTGTTTACTTTACCGCTTGACAAGTCGAAGATATTTTTTTCAAAGGCTATTTTTATGCTGCTAACCATACTGTTTTCTATACTATTTGCCTATGCAGCCTTCTTGATCAGTGGGTATGTACTGAGTTTGATCTACCCGGTGCTCGGTTTCCAGAATTACGATTATAGGTTGGTGATTTTCGTGACGTTTCTGAAGCTTTTGATTACGCTATCGGCTATTTCGATGATTCAATTGGCATTAAGTCTGCTATTCAGAAGCTTTATTTATCCCATTGGCGTGAGCATGTTTATGCTGGTGTTTTCGGTATTTGTAGCTCAAAAGAATTTTTCTGACTTTATTCCTTACACTGGTACTTATAAGGCCTTCATGAATATAATGAATGAAAATGATGCCTTTGAAAGACTTGATTATAGTAATATTGCTATGATCATTTTATTTATGCTGATCAGTTTTTACATTTTTAAGAGGAAAGGCCTTTTTAAATAGTTGATCGCTTATTTTCGGTCTAGTTCTTTCTTAAAGGTGCTTGGTGACTGTCCATATTTCTTTTTAAATGCTGAGGCAAAATAGGACGCTGAGGAGAAACCGACGTTGCTGTAGATCTCATTGATATTGAGTCCGTCGGCCATCAGGCTTTTTGCTTTTTTGAGCCTCCTTTCGACAATATACTCGCTGATGCTGCAGTCGAGCAATTGTTTGACTTTACGATAAAGCTGCACACGCGAGAGGTTGAGCTCGCCGGCAATATCGTCGACACTCAGCCGCTGATCAGACAGCTTCGATTCGACAATAGCCGAAAAGCTATTGAGAAATCGCCTGTCGCTTTCATTAATGGTATCTGACTGTGTTGAATCAAATTGCTCGACATTACTACTATATTTTTCTTTAAGCTGATGCCGTGATTGTAGCATATTGGCAATCCTTGCCCGAAGGAGTGCGGCATTGAAGGGCTTGGTTATATAATCATCTGCTTTCAGGAGACTTCCTTCAAGGATCGTCTCTTCATTGGCTAATGCGCTCAACAGAATGACAGGAATATGGGCTGTCTGGTAGAATGTTTTGATGTCTTTGAGGATATCTAGTCCGCTGCCGTCAGGCAACATGATATCGGTGAGTACCAAATCTGGGAAATGTGCTTTCATCAGGGTGCTGGCTTGATGCGAATCTCTCGCTAAAAAAAGATTATAGTCGTTTTTCAAGATTGAGCTCAGGTAATCCCTGATTTCATCATCATCTTCAACAATCATAATGCTCTTCGATTTATTGGAATGAAAAGAGAGATTCTTGTCAGGAGATTTTACTTCAGTATCCAGAAAGTCTTGTTGCTTGAACACAGGTTTTACACCGGATACAGCTGCTATGATCTCCTCCTGTTGATAATGGGTATTTCCGATAGGCATGCGCAGGGTGAAGATCGAACCATGGCCCAATTTGCTGCTGGCTGTGATCTGGCCATGATGCAGCTCGACGATCTGTTTGACGTAGGCCAAACCGATCCCGGATCCATTCCGGCTGCCTGTTCCCTGATAGAAGGGATCAAAAATATGCTCGATATCAATGGGCGAGATCCCTAGACCATTATCCAGCACACGTAAATAGAAATAATCTTTGAAGTTATTTTCTTCGAGTGAAATTTCAATTCTACCACTGGTTGTGGTATGTTTTATCGCATTGGAGAGAAGGTTGGATAAGACCTGTTCCATCAGATATTCGTCAATCCAGACCTCTTTGAGCATACTCTTATTGATGTAGCTGATCGATATTCTGCTTTTTTTGAGCAGTGGTTTAAAACTGTTGATGACCTGCTGAATAAAAGGGTCGATATGTACTGCTGATACCTGAAGCTTTATTTTTGCTTTGCTGATCCGATGGATGTCGATCAGGTCGCTGACGAGTCGCTGCAATTTTTTTGCACTCCTTTTGACTCGTGATAATTGTTCTCTGATATCTTCTGATAGATCTTTTCGCATTTCGAGATCCTCGATAGGCGCCAGGATAAGGGTGAGGGGTGTTTTAAATTCGTGGGAGATATTGGTGAAAAAATTGTTTTTGATTTCTGCGGCTTGCTGAATCTGACTACTCATTTCAACGATTTGTTTCTGCTGGGATAAGATCTCGCCGTTCTGGATTTCAAGGTGTTTGTTTTTTTCCCAATTGCTTTTGATAACGATAATAGAAATGCCACCAAATACGACTGCGAGTACCAAACTGACAACGAGAACATTGAGAACAGATTTTTGATTTTGATAAATCCGATTTTGCTCAGTGATAAATTCCTGTCTTGTGTCTATGTCTACCTGTTGCTGTTGTATCTTTTGTGACTGTAGTGCCAATAGTTCTGCATTTGTTCTGTCGATCACAGCAGTGGCGAGGATATTTTCGCGTCGATATGGTTGATTGTTGATAATCGCCAGCGCCGTTCTGATCGCTTCGGTTCCGCCAGTGGGGTAGAGTATAGAGGCATACATATGACCTTGTATTATCTGCTCAAGACCATTGCCCGGTCCAGGCAGCGCATCTACACCGATGATTTTAATATCTTTTTGGAGCTGCGCCTCGTCCAGTGCTTTTTTTACTCCCATGGCCATTTGGTCATTGAAGGTAAAAATAATATCACTTTGTGTCATTTGAGCAATATGCTCACGCATTTTGGTATAGGCTATATTCTTTTCCCACCCACCGTGGATAATAGCACTGACCTGGATGCCGCTTGCCGCGGATATGCTTTGCATAAATCCCTTTTCACGCTCAATCGAGGCGGAGGTACCCGATAAGCCTGTTACCAATCCGACCCTACCTTTACCTTGGAGGACAGCCTGGCTATATTGACCGGCCAGTTTTCCGATGGCAAGGTTGTCGGCACCCACATAAGCATTGTATTGACCTGAAGAGGTTTTGCGATCTGTTACAATCACCGGTATTTTACGCTGGAATACAGAGTCAACGATCGGTGTAAGCGGTTCGGCCTCATTGGGTGACACAATCAACAGGTCGATACCCGCTTTGGTCAGCTCGCGTATCTGATCAATCTGCACAGCATTATTGCCTTGAGCATCGCGGTATAAGAATTCAATATCGGGATTAAAGGAGAGTTCCCGTTTCATTTCTTCAAGCATAGTTTGCCTCCATGCATCATTCCCAATGCACTGCGAAAAAGCAATGACCCGCTTCTTTTTCTGGTTTGCCGATTGACATCCCCAAAAAAGCAGCAGGATCAATATGCCATAGACGGTATATTTTCCCATGTTTATTTCCCCTTTACTATCCGAATATACATCATTTCAGTTTTTTTAGATAATAAGCGCAAGGTTAGTGTATTCTTTACACTAAAAAGAGATGGCTGAAATATGTATCATTTTCTATAAGATATGTCTAAAAACTGAAAGTTTAAAAATTATGATTTAGTATAATGTATTGATAGACAATGTTTTGTGTTGTTTCTGAAATTGTTACATAAATAAATGTTTTTGCTGTGTACAAATTTAAGTACCCGTGAAGCCAGGGTTAAATTTGGGTTAATCAATTATAGATGATAAGATGAACAAAAACACGGTATTGGCTTGGTCTTTTGTAGTGGCATTAGGCGGATTTTTATTTGGCTTTGATACAGCTGTTATTTCGGGAGCTGAAAAAGCAGTACAGGAGCATTGGCATTTGAGTGAGTTTCAGCATGGGCTTACGATGGCCATCGCGTTAATAGGTACGGTCGTTGGTGCGGCATTGGGCGCTTTGCCTTCGGACAAGCTCGGTCGCAAAAATACATTATTTGTTGTGGCCGCATTATATTTTATTTCAGCGATCGGAAGTGCGCTGGCCAACGACTGGACAATTTTTATTTTATTCCGGTTTTTGGGCGGTATTGGTGTTGGAGTGTCTTCGGTAACGGCACCTATTTATATTTCCGAAATTTCACCCGCCGCTTCACGGGGCAAACTGGTAGGTCTCTTCCAGTTCAATGTGGTACTGGGTATTTTGATTGCTTATTTATCAAACTATTTTATCGGACAGGTAGGGGAAGAATCCTGGCGCTGGATGCTGGGTGTACAGAGTTTTCCGTCGCTACTGTTTTTTGTGCTGATTTTCTTTATTCCAGAAAGTCCCAGATGGCTGCTATTGCATAAGAATAATCTATCTGAAGCAACAAAGATCATGCAGCGAATCAATTCTGAGGGCTATGCGCTTGAAATCGAGAAAATTCAGGCCTCGAAAGATGCAATGGCAGGTGAGGGTAAATTATTTATACGTGAAAACGCCAGACCAATTTTATTGGCCTTCTGTTTTGCGTTGTTCAATCAGCTCTCGGGTATCAATGCGATCATCTATTATGCACCGCGTGTCTTTGAAATGGCAGGTCTCGGTTCCCAAAGTTCCTTGCTCTCCACGGTAGGGATCGGTGTGATCAACTTTATCTTCACCTTGGTGGCTATCAATTTTATAGATAAGGTAGGTCGCAAAAAACTGATGCTGGTGGGCTCTATTGGATTGATCGTATCCCTCGCACTGGTGTCGCAGGCTTTCTATACAGGGCAAACAACAGGATTTGCTATTACAATCTACCTGATGAGTTTTATTGCCTTCTTTGCCTTCTCTCAGGGAGCTGTGATCTGGGTGTTTATTTCCGAAATTTTTCCGAATGATGTGCGAGCCAAAGGTCAGACATTTGGCAGTTTGACACATTGGGTAATGGCTGCGATTATTACTTTTTGTTTTCCGGCGCTGACAGAGATGCTCGGTGGTGGCGGTACCTTTCTGATTTTTGCACTATTTATGGTATTGCAGCTTGTTTATGTACTGAAATTTATGCCCGAAACAAAAGGACGGTCGCTGGAAGATATGGGACAGACCATCAATTTACATTAAGTATCGCGCTTTTATTGATCTAATCGCTTATGCGTACAAATAATAATGACAATGAAAAACCTGAATAAATTAATACAAGGAGTTTGTTTCGGAGAAGTTCTTTGGGATAATTTGCCGACCGGGAAAAAACTGGGCGGGGCTCCGTTAAATGTTGCTTATCATCTCAATAAGCTTGGCGTTGTTGCACAAATGCTCACCCGTGTCGGAAGGGATGAAAATGGCTATGAGCTGCTTGCCGTATGTGAACAGCTGGGGATCCCGACAACCTTCTTTCAGTACGATGATAGCTTGCCGACCTCTACCGTTGAAGTGACGATTGATGCAGACCGTAATGTACAATACGATATTGTATACCCTGTTGCCTGGGACAGAATTACAGCGGGACCGGCAGTGCTGGAAGCTGTTTCCAAAGCTGACTTCTTGGTGTATGGCAGCTTGGCCTGTCGCGATGATATGAGTTTTCAAAGCCTATTGACCTTATTAAAGGAGGCTTCCTTCAGGGTCATGGATGTCAATTTGCGTGCTCCTTTTTTTGGTCCTCATCGGGTATATGAACTATTGCGCTACGCGGATCTCGTTAAGATGAATGCCGAGGAACTGCATATTATCGCTGAATGGAGTGGGGCACCTTCAACGTACACAGATCAGCAGCGGGTGGATCTACTGTTAGATTGTTTCTCTATTCAGGAAGCTATTGTTACCTACGGCGCCGCAGGAGCAGTATACCATCATAAAAAAGCAAATATCAGCTATCATTTTCCTGCGTTGAAAGTACAGGTGGAAGATACCATCGGAAGCGGAGATTCGTTTTTAGCGGCTTTTTTGACCAAGCGGTTTCAGATGGCAGAAGGAATAGCCTTGGAGGAAGTGCTCGAGTTTGCAGCCACTTTAAGTGGGTTTGTGACGCAGAGCAGCGGTGCATGTCCCGCTTATAATGCGGAAGATATCAACCGCTTTCACTGGCTGAATCCCATCTTCCGTGATAGTGAACGGAAAATGAAACAGTAAAAAGCTTATGATGCAAAAAAGGGAAAATGCGAAATAAGCAACAGCAAGAAAAATAATCAAATTAATAATCTACTTATAATAACCAATTATGTTTACAAGACAGCAAGCTATGTTGCTTCCGTCTTTGGCTCTCTTTTCAGTTGTTGCTTTTGCGCAGCAAACAGAAATCAGGGGGCGGATTGCGGACAGCGGAACAGCCGCTCCCATCGTTGGAGCGTCGTTAGTGCTCAAGGGAACCAGTCAGGCAACGAAGACAAATGAAAAAGGGGAATTTGTACTCCAGCTATCGGGCAACAACGGTACAGTGGAAATAACCTATGTTGGCTACGAATCCCAGACAATACTATTGGGGGACAAGAAATTTTTGGATATCCGGTTGGTCAGTACCGAAAAAGGACTTGATGAGGTGGTTGTCACCGGCTATCAGCGAGAGCGCAAGAAGGATCTGACCGGCGCCGTGAGTGTCGTCAATGTGACCGAAATGATGAAAGCTCCTGAAAATAATCCTATGAAGGCGCTTCAGGGGCGCGTAGCGGGTATGACGGTAACTTCTGATGGTAGTCCAAGTGGCGCGGCCACTGTACGGATGCGTGGTATCAGCTCCATCAACAGCAGCCAGGATCCGCTCTATGTTATCGATGGTATACCGACACAGGGTGGCATGCATGAGCTCAATTCCAACGATATCGAGAGCATTCAGGTATTAAAAGACGCCTCCTCGGCAAGTATCTACGGCTCACGAGCTGCAAATGGTGTTATCGTGATCACAACAAAAAGAGGGAAACTTGGAGCGCCAAAGCTTACTGTAGACGCTTATGTGACCAGTACACATTTTAATAATCGCATGAAGGTGCTCAATGCACAGCAGTATGGTCAGGCGCTATGGCAGGCAACAATCAATAGCGGCGGTAATCCGAACAGCAATAATATCGGCTATCAATTTGAGTGGAACAACGATGCCAATGGCGTGCCACAGCTCAACAATGTGTTTGTATCCAAATATATCGATCGCGAACATACTATGTATGCCGCAGATACCGATTGGTTCAATGAAGTTTCCAAACCGGGCTTACTCCAATCTTACAATGCGACTTTGAGTTCGGCTACGGAAAAGTCAAGCTCTTATTTTTCCGTAGGTTATCTGCATAATAGTGGAACACTTCGGTATACGGATTTCCAACGTATATCAGCCCGGATGAATGCCGATTATAAACTGTTTGACGGTAAGTTGGTTGTCGGTGAGAATTTTACAGTGAACAACACGGGAGAGGTGCAGGTGCCCGGGGATGTGCTTGATCTATCCCTGAAGGCATTGCCGGTCATACCTGTACATACCGTAGATGGAATTGGTTGGGGCGGTCCCGCCCTTGGGATGAATGATCGTCATAACCCGATGCGCCTGTTGCATGATAACAGGAATAATAAATACAATTACTGGCGCCTATTTGGAAATGTTTACGCCGATTTGCAGCTTATCAAAGATTTGCATTTACGCACAAGCTATGGCATAGACTACAGTAATTTTTACAAACGTAACCTGGAAGTTTCCTATCGCTCAGGTTTTATGAGTAGCAGTCGAAGTGCTGTCAATATGGAACAGTCTCAGGGATTAAAGTGGACCTGGTCGAATACTGCAACATACAGAAAAGAGATTGACAGACACACGATAGATCTACTGGCTGGTGTAGAAATGAACCGACAGAACGATATCAGTTTTAATGCATATACAGCGGGAGATGGCGCTTTCGCTATTGAAACACCAGAATACATGTGGCCCGGTGTAAGTACAGGGACAGCCGCCGTTGGCGGTGGTTCCACAGGTTTTTCACTCCTTTCATACTTTGGAAAAGCAAACTACTCTTTTGATGACCGCTACCTGGCCTCATTCACCGTGAGACATGACGGTTCTTCCCGTTTTGGAAAAAACAACCGCTTTGCAACCTTTCCGGCTGTAACAGCAGGATGGCGAATCTCATCCGAACGATTTATGGCTGGTACCAAGGATTATATCTCTGATCTTAAACTGCGTGCCGGCTGGGGGCAGACCGGTAATCAGGGCATCGGTAACCTGGCGACCTATGCGCTCTTTGTACCTGAATATGGGGTGGGTGACCCCACCTGGAATATTGTCGATGGTACCGCTTATGATCTTTCAGGTACCGGAACAGGGACTCTCCCTTCCGGATACCGAAAAATCCAGACTGAAAATAATGATCTAAAATGGGAAACAACGACACAGACCAATATCGGCCTGGACTTTACACTGTTCGGTCAGAGTCTCTATGGATCAGTCGATTGGTACATTAAAGCGACAAAAGATATGCTGATCAATCCTGCTTATATCGGTGTCGTCGGTGAAGGTGGCTATCGCTGGGCTAATGGTGCTTCGATGGAAAATAAAGGTTTGGATATTACGACAGGATACCGCAATAAGACTGCTTTTGGTTTAGATTATGATGTGACCGCAGTCTTTTCGTCGTATAAAAATAAGGTGACCCATTTGCCCGAAGCCGTGGAAAATTCCTATGGTGGTCGTCAGGGTGATAATATTATCGGTAGACCATTGGGCTCATTCTATGGTTACTTAACGGATGGGATCTTTCAGAATCAAAAAGAGGTTGATGATCATGTTAACCAGACCGGTAAAGGCATTGGCCGTTTGCGTTACCTTAATGTCTATGGTGCTGATCAGCAGATCACAGATATGGACCGAACCTGGATCGGCAGCCCGCATCCCGATTTTTCCTATAGCTTGAATATTGCCTTGAAGTATAAAGGATTTGATCTGTCCGTCTATTTTCAGGGGGTACAGGGGATAGACGTTGAAAACTGGTTGAAAAAACAGACTGATTTCTGGAGTGTCGATGATGTGAACTCCAATAAAGGTGTACGGTTACTCAATGCCTGGACTCCACAGAATCCAACCTCGACAATTCCGGCTTTGCAGACAACAAACAATAACGATGAGGGGCGTCTGTCCAATTATTTTATCGAAAACGGATCCTATATGAAGCTTCGAAACCTCTCGCTTGGCTATACCTTACCAACGGCAACAGCTTCTCGCTTACGGATGAGCCGCCTACGTGTGTATGTTACCGGACAGAACCTGTTTACAGTTAAATCGAAGAATTTTACAGGCGTAGATCCTGAGAATGTAGGTTGGGGGTATCCGATCCCGACGACATGGACCGCAGGGGTAAATATTGGCTTTTAGAAGAGAGAACCAAAAGCCTTTGCGGATGAGAGGGGAATAGATGCGACGAGAAACCAAAACAATAAATCCATGGAAATATGGAATATTAAAAAATAGAATACCAATGAAAAAAATAACCAATAAAATCGCGATAATGATGGTGTTTGCGGGGCTGCTGTCCGGATGCACCAAGTTCTTGGATCAGACACCTAATGGTGTACTGAGCTCCGATCAGGTAAAGGAACCAGAAAGATTACTGACAGCCACTTATGCAGCTTTAGGCAATGACCATTATGATGTGCCTTTTAGCTTATGGCCTTATGGTACAGTACGATCTGACGATGCATATAAAGGTGGATCGGGACCGCAGGATATACAGACGTTCCATTTTCTTGAGGTCTCCAGTAATGTCACGACCAATTTTGCGGAGGTGGATAAACTGTGGTTTCAGCTTTATGTTGCTATTTCACGGGCTAATACGACCATCAAAACGATTCAGGAAATGAACAATTTTGATGGCAAGGAGGGGAAGTTGGCCGAAGCGAAATTCCTACGGGGACACTTCTATTTTATGCTCAAAACGCTTTTTAAATATGTACCCTATATTGATGAAAATGTACCGGTAGATAGCTATGAGACCGTATCAAATAGAGCATTGAGCAATGATGCGCTCTGGCAAAAGATTGTCGATGATTTTCAATATGCAGTAGATCATTTGCCAGCTGTACAAACGGAAGTCGGTCGTGCCAATCGAATTGCGGCGGCGGCTTATCTTGCTAAAACATATCTGTACAAAGCCTATCGTCAGGATAACGAAGAACGACATGCGCTAACTGGAATCAATCCGGGAGATCTGGAAAAAGTATTGCAGAATACGGACATCGTACTTGCATCAAACCATGCTCTTGAAGCAGATTTTGCCTTTAACTTTTTGCCGGGGAAATATGAAAATGGTACTGAAGCACTGTTTTCAATACAATTTTCAAAAGATGATGGTACGAAATTCGGCCGTGTGAATTTCTCGGATCTGCTTTCTGTACCGATGGGTCTGGGCTGTTGTGATTTCAACAAACCTAGCCAGAATTTGGTGAACGCATTCCGTACAACGGGAAAAGGGGTACCGCTTGATAATTACAATACATTGAATAGCTTCCATGCATCGGAAAAATACGACCCAAGGTTATTCCATACTGTGGCAATTCCGGGATTACCTTATAAATATAATACCAAACGCATTTACGAGGAGAGCTGGAACCGCAATCCTGCGGACTATTCGGTGTATGCTTCGTTGAAGGAGAATGTCGATCCAGATTGTGATTGTTTTGTTCCGATGGCACCATTCTTTGCAAATACAAAAAACCGTATTGTCCTGCGTGTTGCCGATGTCCTATTGATGCGTGCTGAGGCGCTGATTGAATTGCACCGTCCCGCCGAAGCTTTACCGCTGATCAACCAGTTACGTATCCGTGCAAAAAATAGTGCAACCATGACGGGCTATGCAACGGATAAAATGTTGGTAGAAACCTATAAAAATGGAGATAACATTATATGGAATGAGGAGAATGCACGGAAGGCTTTACGTGCGGAACGTCGTCTGGAATTGGCGATGGAAAATGGTCGCTTCTTCGACCTGGTACGCTGGGGAATCGCGGATCAAACTATGAATGCGTATTATGAAACGGAGAAATCGCGTCGTTCTTATTACGCTGTAGCTCATTTTACAGCGAATAAGAGTGAATATTTGCCTATTCCGGAAGCACAAATCAGACTGAGCAAATACCTATACAAGCAGAATCCGGGATATTAACTAACATATTAACCAATTTATACCAATGAGAACATTAAAATATAACATCGGATTGGGGCTTCTGCTTATAGGGTTGTTTTCAGCTTGTAAACAGGACGTTGAAAGCGCTCTTGATCTACATGCGGACGTAGATATCTTGTCTTTTAAAGTTGGCACTGCCACAGGGACGATAGATCAGCACAAAGGCAGCATCAGCGTGCTGGTACCGGCAGGGACAGATCTATCAGCGCTTGCTCCTGTAATTGTATTGCCGGGTGAAGCGAAGGTATCTCCAGCTTCGGGCATGGCGCAAAATTTTTCTTTTTCTTCGACGAAACCAGTTACATATCGTGTGTATAACGGCAATTTATATAATACTTATCAGGTTACTGTCAGAGAAATAAAGGCGGAAATAACGGCTTTTCGTATCGGAGACCGCTCAGGACTAATTGACCAGCAAAATAAGCAAATCAAAATTTATCTACCATTGGGAACAGATTTGAAAAATCTTACACCATCTGTCGAGTTTACATCGGGAGCAAGCATTGCACCGGGACTAGGCGGATTTGTGAATCTGAGTTCCCCAGTAAAATATACGCTTACCTATATGGGACAAACATTTCAATATACGGTAACGGCCGTACTCGGCGAGGAACCAAAGCCGGTACTGACAATTTATAATGGTGAAACTGTTGTGCCACATTTCGATGGTTTGGGTGTAAACGGTGTAGACTCACCTTATTCTAATCCAAAAACGAAAGGTACCAACAGCACAGCTTTCTGTGCATCCTTTATCAGAGATGCTGAAACAGGAGCTGGCTGGCACGGTGGCGCATTATGGAATGCCAATAAGGTGAATATTAACCCTGCAGCGTACAACCGTTTCTCCATTATGGTATTGAAAGATGTGGAAGGAGATGTACAGCTGGAGATTCAATCGGATGGCGAACAGAATAAAGATTGGCTACGGGCAAGATATGTGAAAGCACATATCGGTGAATGGCAGGAGTTGATCTTTGAGGTTCCTGCTGGGAGAACAGCAACCATCAATAATATACTTGTGATGCCACATGAACATCCCAACGGACAGCCGGTGGTTTTCCCAACCCAACGGATGTATTGGGATGAGTTGAAGGCATTGCCAAAAGAATAGCCGGAGTAAATAATTGGAATATGGTTTTATTAGGAGATTTTAAATGAAAACTAACTTGTATTTATTTCCAGCATTATGCTTTATAGCATTGCTGACGAGCTGTAAAAGTGGGGATCAGACCCTGCCTGTTGACAAACCTGATGACAATGCTTCGGTAGACCGATCTACCTCCTGTATTGCGACACAAGAGGCAGGTCTGTTTCAGACTTTTTATAAGCCGCAGCAAGGATTTGTCGGTGATCCAATGCCTTATTATAATACCGATGACAAAAAGTACTATTTGTTCTATCTCTACGAAAATGCAAATCGCCACCCGATCTATGTTACCAAAACCAGTGATTATGCAACATTTGAAGGCTTTATGGAAATATTGCCTGCTGGCACTACCGGAAGTCAGGATGAATGGATTGGAACAGGCAGCTTTATTAAGAGAGGTCAGACTTACTACTGTTTTTATACTGGTCATAACGGTAACCTGAATCCGGCTGAAAAAGTGATGGTCGCAACATCGGCCGACTTGCTGAACTGGACGAAACAGCCTGTGGAGAAAATACAGGCCGCCGTGGGCTATGACCAGAATAATTTTAGGGATCCACATGTATACTGGGACGAAAGTCGCGGTAGCTATGTGATGCTGGTCACGACCCGTAAGGATGGCAAAGGGGCGATTGCACGGTATGTATCCACGGATCTGAACAGCTGGTCTATCATAGATCCGCTGCTAGCGACTGCAGCATCCGCAGTAGGTAAACATGAGATTGAAACGGATGCTGAAATATTGGAATGTCCAGATATATTTAAAATCGGCAGTAAATGGTATTTAACATTTTCACGGATAAATAGGGATGAGCACCGGAAGACTTTTTATCGAATTGCTGAATCTCCGGATGGCCCCTGGAGGATCTGTCGTGATGCAGATGGTCATCATGAAACTTTCGATGGTTTATTTCTATATGCTGGCAAGACAGCTACGGATGGAACGACGCGCTATTTCTCGGGTTGGTGTTCAACAGGTCAGACGGTGAACACCAACAATGAATTACCTTGGTCAGGAAGTTTAATTTCGCATAAATTAGTTCAGGGACCGACGGGGAGATTGTATCCAACTATTCCTGCTGCAATAAACAATAAGTTTAATAAAGAATTGGCTTTTGAAAAGCTGAATGCAGTTGGAAATGTTTCTGAAAATAATAAAACATACAATATTACAGCACAGTCTGACGCAAGAAGTTATGCACGATTCAACCGTAATACAGCTAGCGTTAAAATGTCGCTGACAATAGATGCTTCGCAGTCAGATCATTTCGGTTTCACCTTTGGCGCATGTGACAATCCTTCGGAGCTGTATAGTATTGCCTTTGATCTGACGTCTTCAAACCGTTGGGGTATGCCTGCACTATTTATGAATCGAGAAACGGTTCTAGGCGGAACCGCCGGTAAAACAGAACTTAATTTTACGCCATTGATTGTGCCTGCCAATAAGGTCTTTGATGTAAAAATTGTAATCGAGAAATCGATCTGTGTGGTTTACGTAAATAATAATGTTGCTTTTACCAATCGGATCTATAAAATGGATCAGAACCCCTGGACCATTTATGCAGATCAGGGTACGATCAAAGTCAATACATTGAAAGTAGAGAAATCATAAGAATTTTAATTATTTTATCGGATAAGGCCCGGTGAAGATAATGTGATATAAAACTTAATAAGATATGGATAGAATAAAGAAATATGGAACCATCATGCTCTTTGCGAGTTTGTTGAGTTCAGCTTTTGCTCAAGTAGGACAGCGAGACATGAATCAGGCTGTTGAAAAATACCGGCCGATCTTCCATTTTACCCCCAAACAGGGCTGGATGAATGATCCCAATGGAATGGTGTATCTTAATGGGAATTACCATCTCTTTTTTCAGCATAACCCCGAAAAATCTGTTTGGGGACCCATGCACTGGGGGCATGCCATTAGTAAGGATCTGATTCATTGGGACGAACAAAAAATTGCTTTGTATCCCGATAGCTTGGGAACGATCTTTTCGGGAAGTGCAGTGATTGATAAGAATAATACCGCTGGTTTTGGAAAGGGGGCTATGGTTGCTATTTTTACGCATCATAATCATCAAGAGGAAGACCGTAAAACCGGCCTACACGAAAATCAGAGTTTGGCCTATAGCCTGGATCAGGGAGTAACCTGGACCAAATATAAAGGCAACCCGGTATTGCCAAATCCAGGGATTTGGGATTTTCGGGATCCAAAGGTGATGTGGTTCGAAAAATCAAAAAGCTGGATTATGACCCTGGCAACTAAAGATTGTATTACCTTTTATTCATCCAAAGATTTAAAAGAGTGGAAAAAGGAGAGCGAATTTGGTAAGGAAGTGGGAGCACATGGTGGAGTCTGGGAATGTCCTGACCTGATTCCAATGAAATATCAAGGTGAAACCAAATGGGTATTATTGGTCAGCATCAATCCGGGAGGCCCCAATGGTGGTTCGGTAACACAGTATTTTGTAGGTGATTTCGATGGGCATCAATTCCAGCCAGCAGATACATCAATCAAATGGCTGGATTGGGGACCAGATAATTACGCGGGTGTAACTTGGAGCAATTTAGGAGAGCGGCACCTGATGATCGGTTGGATGAGTAACTGGCAATATGCCAATGTGGTGCCAACGACGCGCTGGCGCTCATCTTCGACAATCCCGCGTGAACTAGCTTTGCAAAAGATAAATCAAAAATATTATGTAAGCAGCAATGCAGCACCCGAGGTGACTAAAGCATTTCAGTCTGTAAAAAAATATCAGGCAAATCAATCCAAAGAGCTCACTGTACAGGAGCAGCTGTCGCAAGCATTTCGGTTGGAGATCAATAAGCTAAAAGTACAGAATTTTAAACTTATTTTGTCTAATGCTATTGGAAATGAGTTGGTTGTCGGTTATGTCAAAGATCAGGATGCATATTATATTGATCGTTCAAAATCCGGGGAAATTGCTTTCAATGCAGATTTCCCAAAAAGAAGCACAGCAGGACGACTATCCAAAAGCGAAACATTATCATTAAGCCTATATATCGATGTCAGTTCTGTAGAGCTCTTTGCTGACGGTGGATTAACCGCAATGACAAGCTTGTTTTTTCCAGAGGAACCAATTACACGGATACGTATAGTGGGCGATAATAACCTAATATTTCGGGATATAAATATTGCCACATTCAGGGACAAATAAACAATTTACGCATAAAACAAAGGGGCCTTTTTTTAAAAAGGCCCCTTTGTTTTATGGCCTAAGCCGATCGCAATCAGGTTACTATCACATTGTAAAATAAATACCTGATTAGCTAGAATAATTTTAAAGACTAGTTTCGATTTGATATATTTAACAGTTGTTTTGCGGGATGACAAATACTAGACCTAATTTGTAACGCCAATTTACTTTTTAGCGAAGGCGCTTTTGCGATGAACTTTTATGTATAACACAATATAATAATGACACTTAATTTTTTTAAATGGAAATGCGCAGCGGCAGTGGGAATGCTTTTGTGTATGACCGAGGGATCATTTGCCCAGACAAAATCAATACCTTATGAAGGTGTGCCCGGATGGACCGAAAGCCAGAATAAACGGATGGAATGGTTTAGAGAAGCACGTTTTGGACTTTTTATCCACTGGGGGCTGTATAGTGCTGCTGGAGGTAGTTTTGAAGGAAAGCAATATCCTCAACATTACGCTGAATGGATCCAGACCTGGGGGAAAATCCCCAGCAAGCAGTACGCTGCGGTGCTGAAACCAAAGTTCACCCTACGTTCGTTTGAACCTAAAGCCTGGGCACGTCTGGCCAAAAAAGCAGGAATGAAATATATGGTATTGACTTCCAGACATCATGAAGGCTTTAGCCTATTTAATAGCCAGCAACCATATGCTGTAAAAAATGAGATTACAGGAAGTGCAAACTTATCCCCCAAAGGTAGGGATTTATATAAAGAGATCATGACCGCATTTCGCCAGGAGGGACTGAAAGTAGGTGCTTATTATTCTTTGCTCGACTGGCAGCATCCAGATTCCTACGAAGCTTTTAATCTGAATCCTAACACAGACAATCATAAACCTGATCATGACCGCTACAAGGAATATCTCTATGGGCAGGTCAAAGAACTTGCTCAGAATTACGGTCCACTGGATATGCTCTGGCCTGACTTTAGCAGCAAACAGCATCAAGGTGAGGCTTGGGGAACAAAACGCATGTTGACAGATCTGATCAAATGGCAACCCAATATCATTATCAACAACCGGTTTTGGGATGGGTTAGAAAACAAAAATGGTGATATTGGAACCCCTGAAAAATATATTCCGCCAACAGGACTTCCGGGCATGGATTGGGAGGTTAGCCATACAATGAACGAAAGTTATGGCTATAGTGCGCACGATCAAAATTGGAAGAGCTTTCCTAAAATCATGCAATTATTTGTAGAAACGGTAAGCAAAGGTGGTAATTTTCTGCTCAATGTAGGGCCTGATGGGGATGGAGCTATCCCTGCACCAGCGATTAAAATTATGGAGCGTATAGGTGATTGGATGCAGATCAATAAGGAGGCAATCTATGGTACCACAGCAAGTCCTTTTCAGGCATTGGACTGGGGCTATTGCACGCAAAAAGAAGGTAAATTGTATTTACATATATTTGATCGACCTGCCAGCGGAAAAATTGATCTACCGATCAAAAACAAAGTCGCTGTTGCCTATGCGTTGGCAAATCCAAAAAACAAGCTGAAGGTTGTGGTGGATAAGGGGAGACCTGTGATTCCAGTTGATGCTTTCGACATTGAAAAAGGACCGAAGGTAATTGTTGTCGAAATTCAGGGAAAACCAGATGTGGAAGAGAATCTGACGCAGACTCAGGCGGATGGACGTATTGTGATGAATGCAAATAACGCTAAATTGCTAGATGGAAAAGGACTTAAAATCATTGGTGCAACGACACATGACCCCAATCGTCCAAATGCCATCGGACAATGGAAAGATAGCAATGACCGGATCTATTGGGACATCAAAATCCAAAAACCAGGTAAATACCGTGTATTGATCAGTTATTTGCCAAATGCAAAACATAAAGGTAAGGTGATACTTTCGGCACTTGGACAGCAGCTTCCATTTGCTTTTGGTACGGAAAATGGAAAAGGATTTAAAGAGATGGAACTGGGTACAGTTGAAGTATCGCAGCAGGTTATCGGCGAGCCGAGCACCAGGGTTACATTACAGGCAACGGCAATTGAAGGTGATATGTTGCCAGAGATTGCATCGCTTACGTTGGTGCCGGTGCAGGAATAAGTTAATAGGATAAGTACAATTGTACCGACTGTTTTTAACAGTTGAGCCAGAGCAGCCCCGGCAAATATATATTGCTGGGGCTGTTTTGTATAAAGTTGTCTTTAAAAAATATGTTAATATATCTGAAAAGGAAGCTTGGCAAATGAGGCATGATATGATCAATAATTAAAGTAGCGAAACCGGAAAAGAATTTTTTATTCTGGAGGGATAATTGCGTTATTTGCATAAAGCAATTATGAAGCACACAATAGCAAATGAAACCTTGATATGTCTCAATTAACTATAATAGATCTGGCCAAAAGACTAGGCTTGTCAAAATCCACGGTTTCCCGTGCTTTTCGGGATAATGTGGATATTAATCCAGCTACCAAAGCTCGTATATTGGCTATGGCCGAGGAAATAGGCTTTTCTCCAAATGTGTACGCGAGCAGTCTCAAAGCGAATAAGAGTCTGACAATTGCAATTATTATTCCTGAATTTGGGAATAAATTTTTCTCGCAGGCGATTAAAGGGATAGAGGCTGTGGCACGTTCTAAAGGTTATCATACGTTAATTTATGTGACTGATCATCAGGTTCATAATGAAGCTTCTATTGTACGCTCGCTGGCTAATGGACGCGTTGATGGAGTGATTCTCTCGGCATCTGGCGAAGGAAAAGATCATTCGCATATCCAGCTACTGGAAGAACGGGGGATACCTGTCATGTTTTTCGACCGTGCCTACGATGACTGGAAAGGAGGCTATGTGACCGGTAACGACGCGGAAGCAGCTTATCTGGCGACGAAGCATTTGATTGAAAATGACTGCAAAAAAATTGCTTACCTAGCTATAGATCCCAATATATCTATTGGTAAAGTGCGTAAAGATGGGTACGAGAAAGCCCTTTTGGAGGCAGGAATTCAGATTAACCCCAAACTGATCCTGGATACGGTCAATGATGCTGAACAGAATATGACTGATATAAAAAACCTTATCGAACAGGAAAAACCCGATGCCATATTCGCATCGGTTGAACGACTTGCAATCTCCAGCATACGGGTAGCAAAACAGTTAAAGATACATATACCCGAACAGCTGAAAATAATATGTTTTTCTTGTTTGGATATTGCAGATTTGATAGATCCTGCACTCAGCCTTGTCAAACAACCTGCCTATGAGATGGGAGAATTGGTTACAAAATTCCTGCTGGATAAGATGGAAAACCCCAGTAATGAAAAGTTTGCTAATTCGGTTTATCTTGATTCTCAGCTTATTTTTCAAAAATCTAGCTTGAAATAAATCAAAAAATATTTGGTTTTCGTTGAACCATTATTTAGCTTTGATTTATCATCGGGAACATTCCCGGTGATAATTAAATAATCAATTTGTATAAAACATTGGATAGGGTAAATCAGCAAATCGCTTGAAAGCGATTTCTTTTTACATTGATTTCGGGAACGTTCCCATTTCCTCTTCCAATCAAAGCTAATTATCGATGGGGAAGCATATCTCTCACTTAATAGGGTATTTCTGGATGATTATCCTTTTGTCTTCACATGCAAATAAAAAGGAGAATATAACTACTGAACAGGTACGCATAAACGCGCTGCTTCCGTTTGATCAGGCAAAGGGGAATGGCCCGTGGAGCGAACGCTTCATTGGCTTTAGATTACCGCAGGCACTATGCCTACTGTGGGAGGGTAATTCTTTAGCCGATTATCTGAAACAGTCCAATCAAAAAATATGAGCACCTGATCAGGTGCATAGCTCGGGGGAGAACAAAACTAAACTAAATAAATAAACAGTTATTTTATGAACAAACAGCTATTACGTCCATTTTGGGCCTTGAACATGTTACTCGGGGTGAGTGCCACGGCATTTGCGCAGCAAGCCACGCTTCAGGGAAAAGTAATGGATCAAAAAGGAGTTTCCTTGGTAGGCGCGACACTGCGTTTCGAGGAGATTCAAAAATCACTGTCTACCAATGCCAACGGGGATTTTAGCTTGGATAGACTGAAAGCTGGGAAATTACGGCTGAAAGTAAGCATGGTCGGTTATACAGCACTCGATACCTTGATTCAGGTAAAAGATGGCAGTAATCCCTTAAACTTATATCTCAAAGCAGATGCAAGTCAATTGGAAGAAGTGGTCGTGATCGGTTATGGTACGCAGAAAAAAAGTGAACTTACTGGTTCGATCAGTACAGTTACTTCCAAAGACTTTCAAAAGGGACAGATTTCTTCACCCGAGCAATTAATTATGGGTAAAGTCCCCGGTGTACAGATCACTACAAGCGGTGGTCAACCGGGAGCAGGTAGCACGATCCGTATTCGTACTGGTGCCTCATTGAATGCCAGCAATGATCCATTGATCGTCGTAGATGGTGTTCCCTTAGCTGGCGGATCTGTATCGGGCGTAGCTAACCCCTTAAGCCTTATCAACCCCAATGACATTGAGACATTTACCATTCTGAAAGATGCGAACGCAACAGCCATTTATGGTTCACGGGCATCCAATGGCGTTATTCTGATCACAACAAAAAAAGGGAGTCGTTCGGGTACGCAAATCAATTTTTCGACACAAAATTCCTTGGCCACGGTAGGTAAAAAAGTGGACCTGCTTACAGCGGATCAGATTCGCGACTATGTCAATACAAATGGAACCGATGCCATGAAAAAGCTTCTGGGGGAGGCCAATACTGATTGGCAGGATGTGATCTATGGCAATGCATTTACCACGGACAACAACATCAATATTGCCTCCAAAGCCGGGAACATGCCTTATCGGATTTCAGCGGGATACATGAATCAGGATGGGGTGCTGAAAAATGATAACCTTAAAAGGACAACAGCAGCTTTGGCTCTGACGCCGAAATTTCTCGACAATCACCTCTCCTTAGATGTGAATGTTCGTGGTACCTGGTCAAAATCCAGGTTCGCAACACAGGATGCCATTGGTTCGGCCATTCAATTCGATCCGACACAACGCGTTTATGTGGATGACAAAAATAGCTTTGGAGGTTATTTCGAATGGATACAAGGCGGAAAGCCAAATCCCAATGCCCCCCGAAACCCATTGGCATTGCTGGAGCTACGCAAAGATCAAGGGGATGTCTTCCGAAGTATTGGTAACGCGAAAGTCGACTATAGTTTCCACTTCCTTCCGGAATTACATGCTAACTTAAATGTAGGCTACGATCTGGCCCGGTCTAAGGGAAATACATTTACACCGGCGATTGCAGCGCGTAATTTTAATGAAGGTGGTGAACGCACGGAATATAAAACGGATATTAACAACAAAACGCTTGAATTCTATTTGAAATATGATAAGGAATTACCGGAAATAAAAAGTAATATAGACGCGACACTAGGCTATGGCTACTATAAAAACAGTACCAAAGCTTATAATTTCGATCGGACCAATGAGGCTGGTGAGGTACTGACATCAGTCAATCTTCCTTTTGATAGACCTGAGAACTTATTAATCTCTTACTACGGTCGTTTGATCTATACCTATGATAATCGCTATGTACTCTCTGGAACATTACGTACTGACGGTTCCTCAAGGTTTAGTCCCGATAACCGATGGGGATATTTCCCTTCTGTAGGTTTTACTTGGCGCGCCAAAAATGAGCGTTTACTGAAAGATATTGCTGCACTTTCGGACCTTAAGTTCCGTCTAAGCTACGGAAAAACAGGACAGCAGGACGGTATCGCCAATTATTCTTACTTGCCTAATTATACAATCGGGGGTAATCAGTCCATGTATCGTTTTGGAAATGAATACTATTATTTGTATTCACCCGTGGTCTATGATGGTGATATCCGCTGGGAAAGCACCACAACATATAATGCAGGTATTGATTTTGGTTTTAACAACAACCGTATCTACGGGAGTGTAGATTACTATTCGAAAAAGACCAGGGATCTTTTGAGTACTATTCCGATAGCTGTGGGGTCTAACTTTAGCAATTTTCTGTTGACCAACGTCGGTAATATGGAAAATCAAGGGCTGGAGTTGAACCTGCATGTTGTCCCTGTCAAATCGGAGAAATCGACCTTGGATCTGGGCTTCAACTTGACTTACAACAGGAGTAAAGTCACCAACCTGACCCTGTCCGATGATCCGAATTTTATGATTGAAACGGGGGGTATCCGCGGTGGGACAGGCAATAATATTCAGGCCCATCAGGTAGGTTACACCCCTTATAGTTTTAGAGCATTTCAGCAGGTATATGATGAACAGGGAAAGCCAGTAGAGGGTTTGTATGTAGACCGGAACGGTGATGGAGTGATCAGTGATAGTGATCGTTATATGTACAAATCACCGCTTCCAAAATATCTATTGGGATTTACAGCTGCATATGCTTACCAGAAATGGTCCTTGGCAACGACACTACGCGCAAATTTGGATAACTATGTGTACGACAACGTGTCTTCCAATTTTGGCAGCAGCTACAATGTCATTGACCAGGCTTCCCTGGTGATCAACAATGCACCAGTAGATTTTCTGAATAGCAATTTCAAAGAAAAACAGCTTCAGAGTGATTATTATATCAAAAATGCCTCTTTTCTGAAAATGGATAATATCAATGTCTCGTATCAGCTTGGACAATTTATTCGAAACAGCAAAGCGAATCTTTCGATTTCGGCAACGGTGCAGAATGTCTTCACTGTTTCGAAATATAAAGGTGTAGATCCGGAGATCTCCAATGGTATTGATGACCGTTTTTATCCACGACCACGTACCTATGTATTGGGTATCAATGTCAATTTTTAGGAAAAGAAGAATGTTTAAATCGTGTATTAACTGCGCATAAAATGAAAAAATTAAATAAATATATATCGGCTTGTTTGTTAGCACTGGCGCTATCAAGTTGCCATAAAGATTTGGATCTCAAGCCCACCAATGATGTGATTGCTGAAGTGGCATATAAAGATTTTACCGGCTATACACAGGCTTTTGCAAGATTGTATGGTTCACTGACATTAACGAGCACTTCAGGCCCAAATAATACAGATCTGGGTGGTTTGGATGCGGGGACATCCGACTTTTTGCGTCTTTTTTGGAATGCACAGGAGCTGACGACCGACGAAGCCGCCTGCGCCTGGCTGAACGATCCCGGAATTAGCGGTTTGGATTACCTCAATTTTGATGATAGCAATCCTATGCTGCGGGGCCTCTATACACGCTGTGTATATACCGCGACACTGGTAAATGAATTTCTGAGAGAAAGCACCGATGCAAAGCTGAGTGAACGCGGTATCTCGGAAGCCGATAAAGCTGAAATCGCTTACTATCGTGCTGAAGCCCGCTTTATACGCGCTTATAATTATTGGGTATTGCTTGACCTATTTGGCAATCCGCCATTTGTGACGGAGGAAACCGCTGTGGGCAAAGTTGCCCCGCCACAGATCAAAAGGCCTGATCTTTTTGCCTATGTGGAAAAAGAGTTGTTGGCTGTGGCAGATCAGCTTAAAGGAAGTAAAAAGAATGTTTATGGTCGTGTAGACCAGGTTGCGGCCTGGGGACTACTGGCCAGACTATACCTCAATGCCGAAGTCTATCTAGGGACTGGCACTAAAAAATATACAGAGGCGATTACCTATGCCGAAAAAGTATTGAATTCGGGTTATAGTTTAGGAACGAATTATCGGCAGTTGTTTTATGCAGATAATGACCTGAACAATCCTGAATTTATCTTTTATCTACCTTATGATGGTACCAAGACCCAAAGTAAGGGTGGTACAACCTACCTGATCAATGCTGCGATTGACGCAACGATGAATCCGGGCTCCTTTGGTGTACCCGGTGGTGGCTGGGCAGGCAACAGAACCCGCGATAACATTGCTACGATTTTTGGCGACTATTCTGGCGCAACAGATAAACGCGCCATGTTCCATTTAAACGCTAGCGTTAAAATTGAGGACATTGCTGTCTATAAACAGGGCTTGGCTGTCACCAAATTCCGCAATGTCAACAAAGATAATACGGCTCCCGTTGCAGCGGAAGGATTTGTTGCTTCGGTAGATTTCCCATTGATCCGTTTGGCAGAAATGCACTTAATCTATGCCGAAGCTACCCTTCGTGGCGGTACAGGCGGAACAGTTGCTAAGGCACTTGATTATGTAAACAAATTGCGTGTAAGGGCCTATGGTAATACCAGTGGCAATTTAACGAATATCTCCTTGGACGATATCCTTAATGAACGTGTAAAAGAACTGTATTGGGAGGGATTTAGACGTTCGGATCTAATTCGCTACGGTAAATTTACGGGTGACAGTTACCTGTGGCCATTTAAAGGTGGTATGTTGGCAGGTCAGGCGGTACCAAGCTACAGAAATCTATTTCCGATTCCCGCCGCAGATATTATCGCCAATGTGAATCTCGTTCAGAATCCGGGCTACAATTAACCTAATGATGAATCTTTAATCTCGCAGCTCCTATCAGAGCGATGGGAGAACAAATAAATATAAGGGGTTAAAGGTGTTTATTTAAAAAAAATAATAAATAGCTGTTTACAGATGAAAATAATATATTATATAGGATTGGTGCTGCTACTGGCAACTTTCCAAAGGTGTAAAAAAGACGAAACACAGGCTAAATTGAACGCGACAGATGCGGTGAAATCAGCGGCATTGACTTTGGATAAAAATAGTCTGATCCTGTCCAAAAATAACGCAAACGATACGGTATTACATATTGCATTGATACAAGCCGATTTTGGCTATCAGGCAGCAGTGGCCAATGTGCTACAGTTTGGTATCAAGGGGGACAATTTTAAAACAGTGAAGGAAGTCGTTATTCCCGGCGGACGTACTGCAATGGGTTTTACTGGTTATGAACTAAATAGTTATTTGCTTGCTTTGGGCGTTCCGACAGGGGTGACATCGGACTTTGATGTCCGCGTAAAATCCAGCATCAACAGCAAAATCGCTGCGGTATATTCTGCGTTATCCGGGTTAAAAGCCAGTCCCTATGCATCGACAAGCTATTTATATGCTGTCGGAGCCTATCAGGGATGGGTTCCGGAGACAGCAGAATCGCTGATCTCGCCGACAAGTAATGGGATCTATAGCGGGATTATCTTTTTCCCCCAAGCGAATTTAGAGTTTAAGCTTACATCTGAACGCAATTGGGCTAATTCTTATGGTCAGACTGAGGCGGGGAAGATTGTATATAATGGCGGCGGAAATATTAAAGCACCACGTGCAGGAAATCTCGAGCTTGAAATCAATACCACTGCCAATACCATTACATACAAAGATCACAGCTGGGGTGTAATAGGTAGTGCTACACCAAAAGGCTGGGAAGCGGATACCGACATGAAGTATGACAATGCGAATCAGGTCTGGAAACTAACCGTTAATCTCACCGCAGGTGCCCTTAAGTTTCGTAAAAATCACGATTGGGGAACCAATTTTGGCGGTGTAAATGGTAGTCTTATCGCCGGTGGTGCAGATATTATGGTGACTACCGCTGGCAGCTATGCTATTGTCTTCGACCTTAATACAAATACTTATACATTGACCAAGAAATAAATTGTGCATATGCTGAAAAGAAATATAAGATTTACCACAGTATTTGTGGCACTAACTAGCCTCGGATGGAGCCCCCTGATGGGGCAATCCATCCAACGTGTGGAACCGCTGAACTGGTGGACAGGGATGGAGGTGCCTACAGTACAGTTGGTTGTCTATGGACCCCACATAGGCAAGAGCGACGTTCAGGTGGATGACAGGGGAATAGAATTGCTCAAAGTAAATCGGGTAGAGAATCCCAATTACCTTTTTCTGGATGTTAAGGTAAAAGCGGCTGCTCAACCCGGTTGGTCTACGTTTACTTTTAGCCTGGGGAAGAAAAAGTTGACCTATCGATACGAGCTCAAGCAAAGGGATCAGCGTATCAAAGCACAGGGAGTGACCAGTAAGGACTTGATTTATCTGATCATGCCAGACCGTTTTGCAAATGGCAATAAGACAAATGATCAAGTAAAAGGCATGTTGGACATGAGCCTGAATCGGGATTCAATGTATCTGCGTCATGGTGGCGATCTGGAAGGTGTAATAGGTAAATTGGATTACTTACAGGATCTTGGTGTGACCTCCGTCTGGTTGACACCGGTATTGACTAATGATATGCCTTTGGCCTCGTATCATGGTTATGCAAATACAGAGACTTATCATATAGATCCACGTTTTGGAAGCAATGATACCTATGTGCAGCTGGGAGAGCAATTACATAAACGTCGGATGAAACTGATCTTTGATGTAGTGCCCAATCATATCGGCAGCTATCATTGGACCGTGAAGGACAAGCCGATGGCGGATTGGCTCAATGAGTGGCCGAACTATACTCAGACTACTTACAAGGATCAGACTGTTTTTGATCCCTACGCGTCGGCAGATGACAAAAAGAAGATGGTTAAAGGTTGGTTTGTGCCAACTATGCCAGATATGAATCAGCAAAATACGTATGTACAGAACTATCTGACCCAAAGTCATATCTGGTGGATCGAAACAGCGGCCATTGATGGGTTTCGCATTGATACTTATCCTTACAATGACTTGGATTTTATGGCAAAATGGACCGATCGTATTCAAAAGGAGTATCCCAACTTTACCTTTTTTGGAGAAACTTGGGTACATGGTGTCGCGAACCAAGCCTATTTTCTAGGCGGGAAGCGTGTGGGACAGGATGTCGACTCGAAGCTGATGGGGGTGACGGATTTTCAACTGAATTATGCAATTGGGGATGCGCTTAATCAAAAAACCGAATGGACAGCGGGAGCAAATAAGCTTTATAGCACTTTGGCATCTGACTACCAGTACCCGCAGGCAGATCGAAATGTTCTTTTTTTGGATAACCATGATAAAGACCGTTTTTTCTCGGTCATAGGGGAAAATATACAAAAATATAAATCGGCTATGGCTTGGCTTCTGACAACAAGAGGGATTCCGCAGCTGTATTATGGTGCCGAGATCCTCATGAAAAACTTTTCCAATCCCGATGGCCTGTTACGAGAAGATTTTCAAGGTGGCTTTGCTGGCGACAAGGTCGATAAGTTTAAAGTCGGGGGACGGACAGCAGCAGAGCAGGATATGTGGAATTTTGTGCGCAGTCTGGCCAATTACCGTCAAAAAAATACCGTGTTGCAAACGGGGAAAACCATGCAATATGTACCTGAAGATGGAGTTTATGTGTATTTCCGTTACAATGATCAGCAAATTGTGATGGTTGTCATGAATTGCAACGATCAGGAAAAAGAGGTCAAATTGGACCGATTTACTGAAAGAAATACGGGAACGAAAGCTTATGTTGACGTTATTACACAACAAAAAATTACACCCGTTAATCAAAAAATCAAGCTGAGGGCTTACGAGACCAAAGTACTTGACCTAACATTTTAATACAACTTAAGATTTTAAAAGTTCTTTTTTTCAATGATTAATTATAATACTGTAAAGGCCGTAATATTTGATTTGGATGGTGTGTTGGTAGATACGGCAGTCTATCATTTTCAGGCATGGCATAGATTGGCAACGAGCTTGGGCTATACTTTTTCGCATGCGGAGAATGAACAGCTGAAAGGTGTGAGCAGAGTAGAATCGCTGGAGCTTATTTTGAAATGGGCCGGATTGGAAAAATCCGGACAGGAAAAAGAGCAGCTGCTGGTTCAGAAGAACCAATGGTATCTGAGCCTGATCGAACAGCTCAATCCAGGGCAGCTGCTTCCCGGTAGCCTCGATCTGCTCAATAAGCTTCGCGAAAAGAATATTTTGATTGGGTTGGGATCGGCCAGCAAAAATGCGTTGAACATACTTCAGAAAACCGGAATTGTGGATTATTTCGATGCTTTGATCGACGGAAATGCTGTTCAGGCATCTAAGCCAGATCCTGAGGTTTTCCTGAAAGGGGCAGAGGCTTTGGCGGTAGCACCTCAATCTTGTCTGGTGCTCGAAGATGCTCAGGCCGGCATCGATGCTGCTAAGGCTGCTAGTATGCAGGTTATCGGTGTTGGAAAAGCCGATAACTTAAAGGGAGCGGATGGCATAGTAGCCGACCTAAGGGCGCTAGTAGACAAATTTTAAATTATAGTAGCAATTAACGTATGAAAACATATATCAAGCATGATCCTTGGCAAATTATAGAAGATGAGTTTAGACCGGATCATAATGAATTTTCGGAAAGTATCTTTTCTATCGGCAATGGCCGTATGGGGCAACGGTCCAATTTTGAAGAACAGTTTAGTGGACAGACTTTACAGGGCTCTTATCTTGCAGGCATTTACTATCCGGATAAAACCCGTGTAGGCTGGTGGAAAAATGGTTATCCTGAATATTTTGCTAAAGTCATCAACTCTTTCAACTGGATCGGACTGACGATATCGGTCAACGGCCAGCCATTAGATCTGGCGAAAGTTAAGGTGAATTCATTTGAACGCCGGTTGGATATGAAACGGGGTATTTTGCACCGCAGTTTTGTTGCTGTGATGCCTGATGGAGCGGAGGTAAAGGTGGAGGCCAGTCGCATGTATCATCTTTTTGCACCCGAAACAGCTTCTTTGCAATATAACCTACAAGCGCTGTCGACCGCTATGGAATTGCAGGTGATTTCTTTTCTGGATGCCGATGTCGCGAATAGAGATAGTAATTACGACGAAAAATTCTGGGAACCATTGGCTCAGGGACAGCAGGGTACAAGTGTATTTATGTCTGCACAGACCAAAAAGACCGGATTTGTAGCCTGTGCTGCATTGGAAACCTATGTCGTAGGGCCAGAAAGCCAGATTAAGGCGGAGAGCCTCATTTCAACGACTGGTTATATGGCTGAGAAATATATCACGAGTCTAGTCCAGTCACAGGTACTTTGTATCGAGAAAAGAGTGGCAATTGTCACCTCTGAAAACCATGCTGTCGACCAGTTAAAGGAAGGGGCTACGACTTGTTTAGCTCAATTAGGGGAAGATAGTTTTGCGCAGCTTAAGGCAAAACAGGCTGCCGCATGGCAGGTAATTTGGGCAGAAAGCGATATTGAGATTTTTGGTGATGTTGCCGCCCAACAGGCCATTCGTTACAATATTTTCCAGCTGAATCAAACCTATACCGGTGCAGATGCACGGCTTAATATCGGCCCAAAAGGTTTTACGGGCGAGAAATACGGCGGTGTTACCTACTGGGATACCGAAGCGTATTGTATCCCATTTTATTTGGCTACGCAATCACCGGAGATTGCTCGTAATTTATTGTTGTACCGCTACCAGCAGCTGGATAAGGCCATCGAAAATGCCGAAAAGCTAGGCTTTAATAAGGGAGCAGCACTCTTTCCCATGGTAACTATCAATGGTGAGGAATGCCACAACGAATGGGAAATAACTTTTGAGGAAATACATCGCAATGGAGCGATCGCATTTGCGATCTACAATTACGTACGCTACACCGGAGATGCGGATTATATCTGGTCTCATGGTTTGGATGTATTGATTGCGATCAGTAGATTTTGGGCACAACGGGTCAATTGGAGTTCGGAAAAAAAACAATATGTCATGCTGGGTGTCACCGGACCGAATGAATACGAAAATAATGTCAATAACAACTGGTATACCAATAGAATTGCTTCCTGGTGTTTGGAATATACACTAAACTGTTTACAACAATGTAGAACAGCGGCTCCGGAGATTTATGCAACAGTGGTGGAAAGATTGGATATAACGCAAGATGAAAGGGCAGGTTGGCGGCATATCATCGACAAACTGTATTATCCTTATGATGAAAAAAGAGCGATTTATTTGCAACAGGACGGTTTTTTGGATAAAGAACTGATTGCGGTAGCGGACTTGGATCCTTCACAGCGTCCCATCAATCAAAAATGGAGCTGGGATCGTATCTTGCGGTCCTGTTATATCAAGCAGGCAGATGTGCTACAGGGCTTTTATTTTCTGGAGGAGCACTTTGACGATGATACGCTGCGACGCCATTTTGAATTTTATGAACCACTTACTGTGCATGAGAGTTCGCTTTCTCCTTGTGTACATGCAATATTGGCGGCCAAACTTGATAAAGCCGACAAAGCCTATGAGTTCTATTTGCGAACCTCACGTCTGGATCTGGATGATTATAATAATGATACAGAGGATGGATTGCATATTACCTCAATGGCCGGTACATGGATGACAATTGTTGAAGGATTTGCAGGTATGCGTATAAAAGATGGACAGCTGTATTTAAATCCAATGCTGCCCTCTGAATGGAAAGGATATAAGTTTCGTGTACTGTTTCGTGGGGCAAGCCTGTTGATCACGGTTTCCAACGAGTCTTACCTGATCGAAAACCAAAGCGATTTAACAGTCAATATTTTGACAGCAGTGGATGCATTTACTTTGGCTGCAAATAGTACGAGAGAGGTACTGCAGGTCAAGTAATGCAGTTTTTTTAGCTTGGCAAAGATGACACTCGCGCTTGGCTAAGATGGAACTGAAAATGGTAATTAAATTGTATTTTGTTTTAAATTTTGATAGCCTACTATGGGGAATAAACCTGAACTAAGTATAAGCCAGGTCATTAACATGAGTTTTGGGTTTTTAGGTATACAGATGGGCTTTGCCTTACAGAATGGCAATGCCTCACGTATTTTGCAATCCTTTGGCGCTGATGTGGAACATCTATCGTTATTTTGGTTAGCGGCGCCGATCACCGGCATGATTGTTCAGCCGATCATTGGTCACTATAGCGATCGTACATGGACAGCGCTTGGACGCCGTCGACCTTATATTTTGGTGGGAGCGTTGCTGACAACATTGACACTTTTTCTGATGCCGAATGCAGCGATGTTTACGCTGTTGTTACCACCGCTATGGATTGGAGCTGGCTTACTGATGTTTATGGATGCGTCGATTAATGTGACGATGGAGCCTTTTCGGGCTTTAATTGGAGACAACTTGCCCAGTAGTCAACGTAGTCTTGGCTTTTCTATACAAACCTTCCTTATCGGCGTGGGGGCAGTAGTTGGTTCGCTAATGCCTTATGTTTTTACCAAGTACTTCGGCTTTTCTGGAACAACAGCGGCTGGTCCTATACCTGAAAATGTGATTTATTCTTTCTATGCCGGTGGACTTGTGCTCTTGTGTACGGTGTTGTGGTCTGTTCTAAAAACAAAAGAATATAGCCCCAAAGAACTACAGTCTTTCACTGAAAATATTGATCAGGTTCAAGAAAACAGTACGGCTTTTGGGCTACGGACAATTTTGCGGGACATCAAAGCAATGCCGCAGGTTATGAAGAAATTGGGTTGGGTTCAGTTTTTTTCCTGGTTTGCGTTATTCATGATGTGGGTATACAGCACGCCAGCTATCGCTGAATCAGTATTCTATTTAAAAGAAGGGGATCGTACGGATCTCTATATGGAAGCCGCTAATTGGGTGGGTGTACTGTTTGGGATTTATAATGGGGTTTCTGCAATTTATGCCTTATTTATTCCGAAGATCGCCAGGCGCTATGGACGCAGCAGAACACATGCTTTTGGTCTTATGGTCGGTGGACTTTCATTGATATCACTTTTTCTGATCAAGGATGCCAATATGCTCATTTTGCCTATGATTGGGATTGGAATTGCTTGGGGAAGTATTTTGGCGATGCCCTATGCCATTTTAAGCGACCATTTGCCGGCATCCAAAATGGGCGTGTATATGGGGCTTTTTAATTTTTTTATAACTTTACCACAGATCGTATGTGGTTTTTTTGGTGGTATGATTATAAAATATTTCTTTCAGAGCCAGTCGATTTATGGCTTGTTACTTGCTGGGGTATTTATGTTTTTAGCTGCTTTTTTTGTTCCAAAAAGTAAGCAGTAAATAAAGATGAAGGATAGAAACGTTCGCAACCAAGAACGTTTCTATTTTTTGTTTACCCTCACTTGGTTTTCAATTTTCTTATAAAAATAAGTACTGCGGGTAAAAATGTAGTTCCTTTTATTGTTTACTGTGTTCGACTATATACGTACTAGGTGGCATCCCATAATGTTTATGAAAATCTCTGGAAAAATTTGACTGTACGGTGTAGCCTACCATCGTGGAGATCTGTGTAATATTATATTCTTTCTGGGTAAGCAGTTCGGCTGCCTTCTTTAAACGTGATATGTTGATTAGTTCATTAGGTGTCAGGTCCGAGAGCCCTTTGATTTTGCGATATAAAGTCGGACGACTCATATTCATTAACTTGGCAAGTTCTTCGACATTTAGATCGATATCTGAGATATTGTCATAAATTATGGTATTGAGCAAACTTATAAAGTCTTTATCTGGCGCGGAAACATTAATTTCGGCTAAATGTGTACTTGGAGAATTGGTAAAATAATTTTTAATTATTTTTCGATTGTTTAAAATGTTACGTAGCTGTACCATTAAAAATTCCATGGAAAAAGGCTTTTCAATATAAGCATCTGCCCCGATCTTCAGCCCTTGAATTTTAGCATCCAGTGCGTTTTTTGCCGTCAGGAATATCACTGGAATATGGCTGTAGAGAATATCTGTCTTAATGCGCTTACATAATGCAATGCCATCCATTATAGGCATCATGATATCTGTCAGAACAAGCTGTACATTGTCGCGGTCCAATATCTCAAGAGCTTCAGCTCCATTGTTAGCTCTTAGAATGGTATAGTTTATTTTGAGTTCCTTGTTGAGATAGGCAAGTATTTCCTTATTGTCTTCGACGATAAGAATCACCGGTTTTTCAGTAGTTTCCTCCTCCTTGGCATACATTCCGCGTTCTTCAGTCTTGTAATTCTCTTCGAGAAAAGGTTTGATATCGAGCGACTGCTCCTGGAAGATAGGAAGTGAAAGCAGAAAAATATTTCTTTGTTCTTCGGTATAAACTAGCGATAAGGAACCCTGATGAAGCTCCACAAGTGAGCGGGAGAGTGGAAGACCAATGCCAGTACCAGTATCTTTATCAGATTCATTCAGGCGATAAAATGGTTCAAATATCTTTTCTCTTTTGTCAAAAGGGATGATTTCGCCATCGTTTCGAAATTCTATATTAAACATGATATCATCACTGTTGAATGGAAGCAGCTTGATATGAACATGATTGTCGGCGTATTTTATGCCATTATGAATTAAATTTGTGAGAATTTTGCGCAGAGCCTCTTCATCTACAAAGGCTGTTAGTGTAATACGGGGCAAAGAAAGATCATAATGCAGCAGTTTTTCTTTTGCCAGGGAGTTCAAATCATTGAATACATCGGACAACAAACTGTTAATATCCGTTTTAGTGAAAATAAGGCTCATATTATTTGTTTCTGCTTTTCTGAAATCTAAAAGTTGATTGGTGAGACGGATAAGTCTACTTGTATTTTTCTCCATGAGAGCAAGATCGCTTGCTGTTTCGCTATCCGTGAATTGTCGTGTGCGGATTATTTTCTCGAGTGGCATTTTTATCAAAGTCAGTGGCGTACGGATCTCATGGGCGAGGTTGGTGAAAAATTCAAGCTTAAGATTATATACTTCTTGTTCTTTTTTGCGTTCATAGTTATCCATTTTCTGGGCATTATTTGCCTTAATAAGCAGGAAGTAATATCTTAAAATCAATAAAACAATCGTGCTAACAGCGAAGAAATAAGCAAAGTATGCCCATGAAGACAACCACCAGGGAGGCGATACCACAATACGTAGTTCTTTTTCAGTTGGATTCCATATTCCATTATTGTTAGCTCCTTTAAATCTAAAGGTATAGGTTCCAGGAGGAAGTTTATTGTAATATATTTTTTGGTTGCCTGTAATATCCGTCCAGCCCTTATCATAACCCTCCATGATATAACGATAGGCATTGCTTTTTGGGGAAACAAAGCTCAAGGCTGCGATATTAAAACTGATATTGGAACTGTTATAGGACAGTTGAATCTCTTTTGATAGCGAGATGGATTGTTTCAGTATGCCATTTTCACGAACTGGTATGCTCTCGTTGTTGATCTGAATGTCGCTAATGAAAATAGGCGGAATAAAGCTATTCTTAATGGATTTTGTCGGGTTAAAGCTTACCATTCCCTTTATGGTTCCAAAATATAATGTACCATCCTTATCTTTAAATGCTGAATTATAATTAAACTGATCCGCGGGAAGCCCGTCTCTCGATGTATAGATGACCATATGGGGGAGATTTCCGTCCAGTCTGACCAGTCCACCACCTGTTGATATCCATATACTGTTATTATCGTCTTCCAATACTTTAAATACTTGATTGGAAGGTAAACCCGATTCGGTCAGATAGTTGGTGAAATGTCCATCACGACGGTATTTTGAGAGACCGCTTTCCGTACAAAACCACAGATTTTTTTTACTGTCTTCAAATAAGCCATTGACGTAATTATTGACGAGTGTATTCCGTTTACCTTGTTCAGAGCTTAAATGTTGTATCTCGCCCGTGCCACGATTATACTGGTAGACTCCACTGCCATAAGTGTTGACCCAAAGTATGCCATATTCATCTTCGTAAATTCCTTGTATCCAGGCTTTAATGGGGAGGACGTCAAAACTGTCACTGTGTTTATTGTAGCCATATAATGCGCGGTCTGTCCCTACAAACATGCTGTTGTCTCTGGACTTAAAGATGCAAACGGCGAAGCTGCTTTGTAGCGGGCCGCTACCGATGCGGTCATAGTGCTTTTTTAATTTTCCGGTCTTTACGTTGAGTATATCCAGTCCATGTGTTGTGGAGCCTACCCAGAGTTCATCGCCTATTGTTGCCAAACCATGGACATTGTTATGTGCAATACTTCCCTTTTTTCCATTGGCAACAAAATGCTGAATCTGTTGTGTTTGCCCATCTATTTTATTTAGACCACCATCTTCTGTGCCTATCCAGAAATTTCCATAGCTATCTTTTTTTATATCATGTACGATATTCCCTGATAAAGCAGATTTTCCAAATCCATATAAGTACTTTTTGAAATTGTCGAATTGGTTGCTGTATTGGTTAAAACCGCCGAAAAATGTTCCAAACCAGATGTTATCTTCACGGTCACGATAGAAATTCAAAACAGCATTGTCCGATATGGCAAATGGATTGAGCAGATCTTTTTTGATGTGTTGGCTCTGACCTGTATGAATGTTATAGGTATATATTCCTGTCTCTGTTCCGATCCAGTATACCGACTCTGTCTGTTGGATAATGCAATTTGCCTGGATGACTTTTTTTGGGTAATGGTTTGCAAATAAGTTTTTTAATGTTCCGTTTTTAAAATCAAACAGGTAGGCTGAATTGATGGTACCGACCATGAGCAGGGAGTCGTTGATGGCGTAGACGGTCTTTGTGTTGGCCAGTGCTTTCCGATTTGTTTTTTTGAGTGCAATTTGAACAAACTTACCTTCGTTGACCTGATACCGTTCTATCGTACTGTTAATATCTGTGGTCCACAGCCCGCCTTTTTTGCTACTGGTAATGGCCACTAGGGTATTTTTGTTTTGATCAAAAGGAACGATCTCTGTCGTGTAAGGATTATAACGATAGAGTTTTCCCGTGGAAAGCAACCAGATAAAACCGGCATATTCATGTATGGCATTTACCTCTCCAATCGGTATTCTATCGAAGGGCTGGAAGTTTTCTTTCACCGGATTGTAACAATAGGTCCCCCGTGTCGTTCCCACCCATAGTATACCTTTGCTATCGGTCAGGATACTTAAAATAGACGAACTCCCGATGCTTGTAGGATCTGAAGCATTGTGCCTAAATATCTTAAATTGATTGCCATCAAAACGATTAAGACCATTCCTTGTCCCTAGCCAAAGAAAGCCCTGGGTATCTTGTGTAATACACTTAACAGAACTATTGGAAAGACCATCGTGGGGTTGATAATTTTTAAAATAGAACGATTGCGCCTGTAGGTTAGTCCATACAAGTAGGAGATAGAGGATAGGTATAAGGGTTATTACGCGCAAAATTGATAATGTATCTCTAAAAATAGTCAATAAAAAAGAAAAAAAAGAGTTTTGCTGATACACTGTGATATAAAATTGAGACGCTATGATTGGGGTTGCAATAAAGATTTTCTCATTTTTATGGAACGATAATAACCAAATATAAACGTATGTCTTGCCCTAAAATTATGACAGTGAAAACCTGTAATCTTATTTTTCAGCGAGTTTCTTCTCAATGTTTAGCGTTGACGATGCTATATTTCAATGTCTTAACTTTTTGCATTGTTTCTAATTTGGTTTCTCTCGAAGTATGTTGTTTTAAGAAGGTCAGTTGTCGCTATTTGACGGGTGCCTAATGAAGCACGACTATTTTTGATTGCGATAGATTTTGAAATCACTTAACATTATTTGAACAGGACAAAGTTCAAGATAATATAATCAATTAAACCACCAATTTAGAAGCGTATGAAAAACAAACTACTTGCGCAATGTGTAATGATGCCAGCATTACTGCTTACAACCTTTATTGCGGTAGCCCAGACCAGGGTGCTGAAAGGAAAGGTCGTGGATGAAACCCAAAGTCCCTTGACTGGTGCTACCATTAAAGTAAAAGGGAGTACTACAGCAACAACCACCGATGCTGACGGTGGATTTTCAATAAATATCAGTAATGATGCGAAATCACTTGAGGTATCTTATATTGGCTACGCAACCAAGGAAGTGCCAATTGCAGGCAACGATATGACCATTGCACTTGAACCGGGCTCCAATCAGGGGTTGGATGAAGTGGTTGTCATTGGTTATGGTACTGCTCGCAAAAGAGATCTGACGGGATCTATGGTAACAATTGGTGCCAAGAATTTTAATAAAGGTATAATGACGAGCCCTGATCAATTGATCCAGGGAAAAACTCCTGGTGTAATGGTTATTAACAACACGGGGCAGCCTGGTGGATCAACCACAGTACGTATCCGTGGTAACTCGTCGATCCGGGCGAGCAATAATCCGCTATTTGTACTTGATGGAGTGCCAATGTCAGGTAATTCACCATTACCCGAGGGCAGAGGGGGATTTTCCTCGGATAGAGGGAACCCATTGACCTATCTGAATCCAGGTGATATTGCAAGCATGGATATCTTGAAAGATGCTTCCGCTACAGCAATCTATGGGTCACGTGGAGCAAATGGAGTTGTTATCATCACAACGAAAAAAGGAAAAGTCGGACCGCCGGAAATTTCTGTCGGTGCATCAGCGGGGGTATCTACGATGCGTGAATATCCAGATGTGCTAAATGCGTCGCGATTTAGGGAAGCATTGAATTATTATACGCCTTCTGAAGTAGCAAATTCTGACTTTGGCGGTAATGAAGATGCTTTTAAAGCAATTACAAGAAAAGCAATTACTCAAAATTACTATGCAGATGTAGCCGGGGGTACTGAGCACGGGAAATATCGCTTATCTGGTGGATATTTAAACCAAAATGGTATTATCCGTGGATCCCAATTGAAGAAATATACAGCAAATTTTAGCGGTAACTTTCGTTTTTTGGAAAACAAAAGATTAGGACTTGACTTCGCTGTGTTTTTAACTCAAATGGATAACAAATATGCGCCAATCAATGCAACCGTGGGGTCAGAAGGAAATGTAATCTCCCAGGCGCTACAATGGAATCCAACAAGACCATTGCGCGATGATAAAGGCAATTTAACCTTTGTTAGTTCAACCACGCGTAATCCATTGACCAGTATTGAAGCGTTCAAGGACGTTGCAACGACAAACACCATGGTGGTCAATTTGGCACCTTACTATAAAATTACGGATGATTTAGAATACCGATTTATCTATAGTGCCATGCGACAAACCGGTAACCGTGAAGGTATGTATAGAGCCGGACTAATTGATCCATCGGCAGTGAATAATGAGCAAGCATTTATCTCTAATAATGGCGAGACAAATTTGCAGATGACACATATGCTTTCTTACAACAAACAAATCAACGACGATTGGAGTGTAAACGCTGTTGCTGGTTATGAGTATTTGGATTATAACTACAACAACAACATCTCATTCGGTGGCGGATTTAAGTATATGGGATTAGATTACTTTGATTATTTGCAATACTCGACAGTTTCAACCCGAGAAATAGCTTCTTACAGAAGTCCGACAAATCAATTGCAGTCATTTTTCTTACGTGGTGGATTTAATTATTTGGATCGCTATTTATTTACAGCGACAGCGCGAAGAGATGGGTCAACTAAATTTGGTGCTAACAACAAATATGCAATGTTCCCATCCCTTGCGATCGCTTGGAATGTGGCGCAGGAAGAGTTTTTGAAATCCAGCGGAATTTTTGATCAGTTGAAAGTTAGAATAGGATGGGGAAAAACAGGGAATCAAGAATTTCCTTCGGGTGCCTCCTTGAATAGATTTACGTTCGGCAATCAAAGTGTAGGTAGAGCCAACTTTCAAAATAGAGACCTAAAATGGGAAACCTCCACAACACTCAATGCTGGTATTGATTTCTCTGTATTAAAAGGACGTTTGTACGGTTCAATAGACTATTTCAATAAGAAAACTACGGATGCTTTATTTGAACAGACATTAGCACAGGATGGCCCTGCTGGACGTATCTGGGTAAATTTGGATGGTGAAATTGTCAATAAAGGGGTAGAGATTGCATTGACTGGTACAATTGTGAAAAATGATAACTGGACTTGGGATTTGACCGGTAACGCTACATTCCTAAAAAATAGTGTGAGCGGTTTGGTTGGTTATTATGAAACTGGTGCATTGAGAGGACAAGGTTTCTCAGGTGTATTGGGACAGCGCATGGTCAATGGTCAACCATTAAATGTATGGTATTTGGCCGATTATCAAGGTATTGATCCGCAGACAGGGACAAGTATGTATCGTGGTCATGACGGAAGCATCAATACAACGAATGATCCCGCAAGTAACAAATTCTACATGAATAGTCCTAATCCTACTACTTTGCTAGGTATTTCGACCAATGTTAGCTATAAGCAATTTTCTTTGGCGGCCAATATGAATGGTGCACTTGGGCATTACCTATTCAATAACACTGCCGCGACAACTTTAGGCATCAGTAATTTGTCTTCCCGCAATATTGGCTCAGCTTTCTTTGATACATCTGTTAAAGAATCCACATCGAATTCAGCGTCAGCCTCAACACGTTATCTGGAAAAAGGAGATTATTTAAAAATGGCTAATTTGACATTGAGCTATAAGGTGGGCAATGTAGGGAAAACACTTAAAAATTTAAATGTTTCCCTCACCGGACAAAACCTCTTTATCATAACTAAATATACAGGCTTCGATCCGGAGGTTAACACCGACGGTTCCAGTAATGGTATCCCATCATTGGGTATTGAGTATTTGCCTTATCCTCCAGCCAGAAATATTCTATTGGGGGTGAACTTCTCACTATAAGTATATTGTTAAATGTCATTGGATAACAAAAATATAAGACAGATGAAATTAAGAACTTTATTATATATCGGAATAATCGGTTCAGTTGTTACAAGTACGTTCTCTTGTACAAAACTGAAGGAAGAATTTAGAGGCGAACTGGAGGAGGGGACATCGGCTATAGATCCGGGGGCGCTCTTAGTGACAGCTTATAATTCTTTGAATACGCCTTATCAGCAGGAGCAGCGTTGGGTGATGCAGGAAATATCAACGGATGCGGCGATGGCCCCTACGCGTGGTGGCGATTGGGATGATAACGGAATGCACCGGGCAATTCATCTTCATACCTGGAATGCAGATAATGGTTATATGAATAATACCTTTGTCAGTTTAGGTACTGCAGTTTACAACGCCGGTGTTGTCGTACGTAGCAATCCAAATGCACAGCAGGCCGCAGAAGCAAGATTTATCCGCGCTTTGGCCATGTTTGATCTCTTGGATCTCTATGGAGTAGTGCCTTTACGACAGGGCCCCTCATTAGAAGATTTTAAAATAGCGCCAGATGTATTACAGCCGCAGGCAGCCATTGATTTTATGGTAAAAGAACTCAACGAGATCTTAAATAGTTTGCCCGCAAATGGGCCGAGGGCAGCTTATGTAGCGAATAGGAATGCCGCAAGAACATTATTGATGAAAATCTACTTGAATAAGGGCGCATTTTTAACTAGGCAAACACCAACTTTTGCGGCAGAGGACATGAATAAAGTGGTTACTTTAGCAAAAGAAATCACCGCAAGTGGAGCGTATACTGTATCTGCAAAAGGAAAGTATTTTGATAATTTTGCCCCGGATAATGACGAAAAATCAACCGAGAATATCTATACTTTATTCAATAAAAATGGAGAACGAGGCGGTAACGTGGATCGCACCTGGAATACAGTTGCCCATTATAATCTGAATCCAGGGGGATGGAATGGCTGGTGTACACTCTCGGATTACTATGATAAATTTGGGGCGGCAGATGAGCGTAGAGGTATTTACTATGACTATCCAGCAGATACTACCTCAAATAGAACCAAGAAATTCCAACGTCAGAATGTAGGCTTTTTTGCCGGACAGCAATATAATTGGAGTACCAATAAGCCACTAATGGCTCGGAACCCTTCGACAGCACCGTTATCATTCACACGTGAAGTAACAATCAGGACTTCCGGGGCTACATTGGAAACCGCAGGTATCCGCCCAATGAAGTATGCATTTGACTATGCGGTGACTGGACAACGGAATAACGATTGGGTTGTGTTTCGTTACTCTGATGTGCTATTAATGCAAGCAGAGGCTGTATTGAGAGGCGGGACAGGTTCTGCTTCAGAAGCTCTGGATTTAGTCAATAAAATTCGTACCAATCGTGGCGTTACGAACTTCACGTCCTTGACGCTCGACAACCTATTAGATGAGCGTGCTCGTGAATTGTATTGGGAAGGTTGGCGGAGACAAGATCTGATCCGATTCGGTAAATACTTATTAGCATGGCAAGAAAAGGCGGCGGATCCAGATCCAAAAACCTTGATTTATCCAATTCCTAGCCAACAACTTGCGGTAAACCCGAACCTGAAACAAAATCCAGGTTATTAATATGCAAAAGCTACAGTTGCTCCCTAGGAGGAGGCCTGTAGATTGCTAATTTTTTATTAAAGGTATTTAAACTATCGCGATTACTGTGGTAGTTTAAATACTTTTTTGTTTGGGCAAATTAGCGATTTTCTGAGGCTGCGAGCTGTATATCTTTCAAAATTCCCTGATATTACCTATTGAACCTGAAAATATTATCTTGTTTTTTTGATAAAAAATAGTCACTTTAGTTGTGGATAACTAGCCAAAGAGGATTGGTTATTTGACGGTTAAAACTTAGAAACTTTCAAATAGCTTATTCCATTACAAGATTTCATTGGAAAGATTGTATGGAAATACGACCATCTAAATGTAGAATATGATTAATGACATCCTACAGCGCGCACCGACTGACGAAAAAGAATTTTTTCTAGTCTATCGTTATTGGTATAGGAAATTATATTATTTTTTATACCACAAAACGCAGTGTTCGGATCTCGCTGAAGATGTTGTTCAACAAACGTTTCTGATCGTTTGGGAACGTAAAAATGGGGCAGATCAGCGGGTGCTATTCAGTACACAGCTTTTTCAAATTGCGCGTACCAAGTTGATCGACGAACTTCGCAGACGGGCCTTAAACCGAAAATACGTAGATTTTGAGAAACCTTTTGTGCTGAGCCAGTATGAAGATATGGAAAGACGGATCGCCTACAAAGATGAGTTGGAATATGTCAAAGGGCTGATTGCGCAAATGCCCTTTATGAGGCAGCAGGTCTTTTATCTACATAAGTTTGAAGAGTTGAGTTACAAAGAAATTGCTGTCAAATTATCCATTTCGCCTAAGACCGTAGAGAACCACATCAGCATCGGTTTAAAATTCATTAAAAAATTTTTCAAATTGCTTTAGGGGATAAGGTAACCTTTATTCGTATAACAGTTAAATACCTGCTCACAACTGGGTAGCAACTGTTATGAATCGTAAGCAATTATTAAATAAATTCCTGGCAAATCAATGCTCAGCGGAAGAGGCTAAACTTGTCTTCTCTTGGCTTAATGAGAACCCGAAATTATTGGATGATCTGATCTCGGAGGATGATTGGATGTCCTATATTGCACAGGAGAAAAATGTTAAGCGTAGGAACGGCAATATCTCCAAGATATTTACTGTTTTTGTCGTCTTTGGCTTGCTGTTTTTTTGCTCAAATCTGTTTGAGGAACAGCATGCTCAAATTGCACAAGACATCATCAGGAAGACCTATTATAATCCCTTATCTCGGCCCAAAGAAATCATTACGGACGATGAATCTCATCTTATTCTTGCACCGGGGGCATTGGTGCAGGTCAGAATAAAATCAAATCTTGATTTCAGATATGTAAAGGTCTTGGAGGGAAAAGTTCAATTTGAAGTAGCAAAGGATCCATCTAAGCCTTTTATTGTGGAGAGTGACCAATTGACAACAACTGCACTCGGAACACAATTTATTGTAAACTACACAAGTCGCTCTAAAGACGTTCTTGTACAGTTGCTGGAAGGGAAGGTACGGGTGGCACATATCATGCAAAGTGCGGAACATGTAAAAATCCTGAAACCTGGACAGCAAATTCACTTCTCAGCAGCTTCGCAAATGGTTCTTTCCGACTTCGGAAACACGAGTAAAGGAGCTGACCGTGTAGTTAATTTCTTACCACGGCTTATAGGTACAGCGAAAGAAAAAGAATATAGTTACCCAATGACGATTCATCAATCGACAAACTGGTTGGAAATGGAGGAAACTTCCCTGTCCGAAATTATCCAATATATTAATCATGAACTAGATATGCCTGTATCGTATGATTCTTTGCTGGTCAGGAATTATCGTTTAAAAGGACGTTTCCGAAGGAATGCGGCTATGAATTTACAGGATAAAACACAATTGGCTGAGTCCATTCTACAATTGATTGTTGAAGTAAATCCTTTTAAGTTGGAAAAACAACAGAACACATATATACTCAAACCTAAAAAATAGAATTATGGTAAAACTCAACTTAACCAAGAAACCATTTTTTGTTTTGCTGCTTCTGACACTGATGTCCTTTCAATGTCTGGCTGGAACGATCAATGGTATTGTCAAGAATGCTGCCGGACAGCGTCTAGCTGGGGTCAGTATCGTATTGAAAAATGCAGGAAGCAATTTTTCGACGAGCAGTTCTAGTGCGGCTGACGGGAGCTTTCGTTTTGCGGAAGTCCCCAATGCCAAAGGGTATGAATTGACCTTCTCTTATATTGGTTATCAGACCTATGTAGAAAAAGATGTACAAGTGTCAGTTTCGGGCGCGACAACCCTGTCTATTATCCTGGAGGATCAAGTCAACCAATTGGAAGACGTGGTGGTGATCGGTTATGGGAAGCAGAAAAAAAGTGATCTGACGGGGGCCATTGCTTCGCTTTCGAGCAATGAGCTAACAAAAGGCGGTGCCGTGAGTAATGTAGGGCAAGCATTGCAAGGAAAAGCTTCGGGAGTAGTGGTAACACAAAATTCGAAAGCTCCCGGAGGGAGTACATCTATTCGGATCCGAGGAACCAATTCCATCAGTGGAAGTAACGATCCATTGTATGTTATTGATGGTTTCCCTACAAATAATGGGATCAATATCAACCCAGATGATATCGCCTCCATGGATATTCTCAAAGATGCGTCAGCAACAGCGATCTATGGATCCAGAGGTGCAAACGGTGTTATCATCATTACGACGAAACGAGGTAAGACAGATCAAAATAATATTACTTATAGTGGTTATGTGGGGACGCAAAATCCAATTAATCCCTTTCGATTTCTTGATGGCAAGCAATACATGAACCTCGCTAATGCGCTTTATAAGGAGATTGAAGGTCAGGAAAACCAAGAAAATGCAGTGTATACTAAATCACAGCTTGAGTCTGATGTGAATACCGACTGGGTCAAAGAGACCATGCGCAACAGCATTTTGCAGAATCATAATCTACAGTTTTCAGGAGGTGGTGAGAAAACAAAAGTATTGACAAGTCTGGGGTATTTTGATCAAAAAGGGATTTTGAAGACAACGGATTTTAACCGGGTATCGGGACGTATCAATGTAGATCAAAAAGTTAACGATTTTATTCGAGCTGGTGCAACTTTGTCTGCCCAGCGTGAGAAATCCAACATGCAGGTATATGATGGAAATATTCTGAATTCGAATGTTCTGTATAGTATATTGACTTATGACCCAACGGTTCCAGTGTATAATGCTGATGGTAGCTTTGGAAGGCCTCCAGGCGGACAAGGTGATAATCCATTGGCCAACTTAATTTCTCGAATCAACGATGTGCAACGCGACAAATTAAACGGAAATATCTTTGTGGAAGTGAATCCGATCAAGGAACTGACATTACGGATGAATGCCGGTACCGAGATTACCCACGATCAATTGGGCAGCTATCTGACCAGAGATTCTTATCAAGGGGGAATTGATGACGGTGTCGCTAGTCAGGCCGATTTCAATGAAACACATAATCTAATTGATTTTTATGCAACATACGCAAAAGTATTTAACGAAAAGCATAGCTTGAACGTGATGGGTGGTTATTCGTACGAAAAATATGTGCGCAACAATAAAGGGATAAACGTGAAAGGGTTCTCAACAGATTTATTGGAATACAATAATTTGGGGATGGCCTCAAGTATTACTGGTGTAAACTCTGCTAAGTCAGAGAATCTCGTGATCTCCTTCTTCGGCCGTGTAAACTATACCTATGATGATAAATATTTGTTAACAGCTACTTTGCGTAGGGACGGCTCTTCACGTTTCAGTCCCAATCACCGTTGGGGAACTTTTCCTTCGGCGGCCTTTGCCTGGAAAATCAATAATGAAGACTTTATGAAAGGGCAACAGTTATTCTCTGACTTAAAGTTTAGATTGGGCTATGGTCAGACCGGAAATGATCGAGTGGCTGATTATGCTTCTTATGGCTTAATGGATAATGGACACTATACTTTTGATGGCGTCAATAATGCTGGTGGTGTAAAACAAAATCCAACTTACCCCGAAAACGATAAACTAAAATGGGAATCTACCACGCAGTATAATGTGGGTGTTGATTTTTCATTCTTTAAAAATAGATTGGCATTTACCTTGGATGCTTATTATAAGAAGACAAACGATCTCTTGATAAGAAGTATACTACCATACTACACTGGATATAGTTCTGGACAACGCAATCTGGGTACGATGAATAATAAAGGATTGGAGTTTTCGGTAACCAGCAAGAATATGACGGGTGAATTTACCTGGGAAACAAAATTGAACTTAGCTATGAACCGCAATAAAGTTTCCAGTCTCGGTGGTGAACCCGATCAACTATTGACTTCTTCAAAACCAATGGGCAATGTCTCGGAGGAGGCTTATTCCGTGATCCGTGTAGGTGAATCGTTAGGCTCCTTGTTTGGTTACAAATATCTTGGTGTAATTCAGCAGGGAGAGAAATATGGTCCGCAACCGAACTCAAAGCCAGGAGATCCAAAGTTTGCTGATGTCAATGGCGATGGTACCATAAACTCGGCTGATCGTACCATTATTGGCCGGGGTTATCCGAAACTCAATTTTGGGATGACCAATACATTTACATATAAACATTTCGATCTAACTGCGTTTGTCTATGGAAATGTAGGGAATGACCTGTTGAATATGACGCGTATGAACCTTGAATGGAAGCGTGGTACTGAAGCATTAAATCGCTGGACACCGACGAATACCAATACAGATATCCCAAGAAATGGATTTTATTATATGAGTTATGGCGGGTATATCAATGATCATTTTGTTGAAAATGCATCTTTCTTACGCTTACGGAATTTGACATTGGGTTATACTGTTCCATTGAGAACGAAAGCAATTCAATCCATCCGTGTGTACGGCATGGCGGAAAACTTATTTACAATCAGTAATTACTCCGGTTGGGATCCAGAGGTGGATACCAAAGGTTATGAAAATGATGCGTTGGTAAAGAATAGATCCGGAAATAATCAGAGTGCTAATGCCGGTGTGGGATTGGACTTCAATTCCTATCCTTCAATGCGTTCATTTACTTTTGGCGTTAGTGCCACATTTTAATATGTAACACCCAAAATTCTATACGACATGAACAAGATTAAAACGAATATAAAATATATGCTGGGGATAGCTGGGCTAGCCTCTATTCTTACGGGAAGTTTGCAAAGCTGCACCAAACTCGAACCAAAGTTATATAGCGATCTAACAACTAAAAACGCCTATTCAACAGAAAGCGATATTAATGCGGCCTTAACAGGTATATATACAAGTTTGTCACCTTATCCCGGTGATGCTTATCTATATTATGCGGGATATCTGGTAATGATTACAGATTATGCAACTGACATAGGGTTTTCTACAGCAGCTGGAGATCCCACACGGATGAGTAATTTTACATACGATGACAATAACCGGTATTTTAAGTTCAATTACCAAAATATGTACCAGGTTATCAGTAATGCCAATATGCTGATTGACCGTATTGAAAATGTAACGATCTCTGAGGGACGTAAAAAGGAAATTATTGCACAGGCGAGATTTCTGCGCGCATTATCCTATATGGATCTAACAGATGCTTGGGGGCCTGTGCCGCTAATTACTACGGTTAAAAACCCTACAGAAAGCTACAATGAGCCCTTGGCTCCCGTTGAAAAAATAGACGCGCAGATTGCAGAAGATTGTCAATATGCAATGGATAACCTTCCGGAAAAATGGACTGCCGAAATTGGACGCGCGACAAAAGGTGCCGCGCTTACGTTGATGGGCAAAATGTATATGCGTTCACATAACTATGAAAAGGCAAAGGTTTATATTGATCAGGTACTGGCGCTGCGGAACAAAGGTATATATAAATTAAACCCTGACTTTAAGAAAGAATGGTCTGATGACAATAAGGTGGATATGGGCTTGATCTTTGGTGTTCTACATGAACCTACATTAAATGGAGGCGAGATTACAAATCACTTTGGTCCAACCGATAATCCAGAGGTACCGGATAGATGGCAATATTACGGTGTATCATTGGATTTTTGGCGGAAGTATAGTGATCTCGATCCTCGGAAAAAATTCTTCTATTACAATTACGAGGGTAAAGCGGCACGTGATAAAAATACGAAACATGGTTTTTTTTACATGTTACCAGCAAAGGGGCAAACAACACCGCCTAGTGACACCGTTAAATTCCTTCAGAATGTTGCTACAAAAAAATATTCCTATGAAATGGTTAACAACTCCTATCTTGATGGACGGACCATACAAGTATTTCGTTTAGCGGATGTGATTTTGTGTAAAGCGGAAATTGAAAATGCATTGAACGGACCCGCAGCGGCATTGCCTTACATCAATGAAGTTCGCAAACGGGCTGGTGCACCAGCTTACGGTGATCATCCAAACTTCCCAGTACCGACAAGTAAGGAACAGATGATCGATGCATTGGTGGATGAACGTGGTTTTGAACTGGTATTCGAGTATAAAAGACGCCAAGACTTGATCCGATTGGGACGTTATGAAAAAGTGAGTAATGCCTATCTTAAAGGTCGCGGATTGAGGGAGAATGTTACTGAAGCAATGCGGTATTTTCCTTATCCATTGGAAGAGGCCCGTTTACATCAGGAAATGACTGCAGCAAATCCATCACGATTGCCTAAATAATAATAAGACGGAATAAAAAAATATGTGCAGATGAAATTCTTCAAAGCAATTATCGTATTAACGGCCATAGTGGCTGCCTCTGCCGGTTACTATTATTACAGCAATCAGGTAGAAATCGAAACGATTGAACTCACATCACCCAATAACCTACCCCTCGATGAGGATATTCATGTACGTCTGAACAAAGCTGCGGATGCTTATGTCGAATATTGGAAAGAGGATGGTGGGCAGGTCCATCAAACTGTTGTGTCGAAATCGTCATTGAATCATAACTTTCATCTCCTGACGCTGGAACCTAATAGCAGCTACAAATTTCGGGTAGTCATCGATCAGATGATCCCTGTTAAATCCAGTGAACAGTCTTTTAAGACAAGACCGCAATCGCCATGGATGGTGCATGACTGGATCAAAGGCGACCATCCACATGATGAAAAAGCGCTGGGGAATGGCCTGGTATTATTATGTTATCGCGGTTATCCAGGCTATATGGCTATGGTCGATGGTAAAGGAACGATCCGATGGTATTGGCAAGATGAGAAATTGGGCGTGCGCCTGGCTTCATTAACACCAAGAGGAACAATTCTAGCCTTACTGGCTCCTGCAAGTAAGGATGAATTCAATAAGCCCAATCAACCGAGTAAGAAATCAACCAATGCCAGTTATTATCTGCGCAGCGGAAGGATCGGATTTGTAGGCGGAACTGTATTGGTGGAGATTGATCTGACAGGGAAGGAAATTACCCGAATCGATCTGGATAAAAAAGGGATCGTCATGCATCACGATGTACAGATGGATAAGCAAAATAATATCGTTGGTATCGTCAGGGACTTTAGAATAGATGATAGACCCGGTCATCCAAAAGATACGCTCTGGGGAGACGCTATATTGACCATGGATACCAAAGGCAATGTGTTGAAAAAATGGTCCCCCTGGAAAAAATGGGATATTCAGAACGATAAAAAATTGGATAGCCTAAAACATGACCGATTCCACTTTAATACTATTTCCTTTGACAGGGACAGCAATTACCTCACTTCTTCACCAATTGAAAATCAGGTTTGGAAAATTGATGCGAAAACGGGCGATATCCTCTGGAAACTAGGAAAGGACGGTGATTTTAAATTGAAGGAAAAAGACTTGTTCTATTTTCAGCATGCACCGCATATCACCAAAACTGGTGAACTGCTTCTTTTTGATAATGGCGATTTCTCCCCTCGTGATAGTACAACGGCCAATAAACAGTCCCGTGCTATCGCCTTCAACCTTGACCAAAAGAACAAAACGGCAACATTAGCTTATGCAGCCCCTATTCCTAAAAAACAATTTACTGCGAGAATGGGAAGTGCTTATGAATTGGAGAATGGCAATCTGCTGCAAACAAGCTCAAAGACAGGATCAGTACTCATAACAGATAAAAAAGGTAAAGTACTCTGGGAGTTAAATGCCTATTTTATACCTTATCGTGCCCTGTATGTCTCCGAAGGAATTTGGAATAAATATCGAAAAAACTAATGCATAAAAAAGTATAAGATCATCTTGAGCTGAGTGTGGTATACATCCGGTATAAGCACTTTCGCTCAAGGTGACTTTAATGGCAATTAATAACTATTTACGTGTACTGGTTTTTGGGTACACCTAACACCTTGTATGATGAAGAAAAGAACAGCCTATAGTAAGCTGGCAACAATCCTTGCCGTATCATTATTCGTAAACGCTGTCCATGGACAGCTGGCTTATCCACCTGAAAAGCAAAAATGGGATGCGGATCAACTTGGTAATCACCGTGCGGTTCTCAAGATAAACACAGATCAAAAAGAGGTTCAATCCGTTATTCCTTGGCGTAACCGATGGGTTGAGGCCAATCAAGAGGTCATAATTGTTGATAGTGCAAGTAATAAACAGGTAACGTCGATTAATTATCTCTGGATGAATGCAGAATCGGGTGGCTTACGTTTTCGTCCGACTTCAGGCAAGGGAATATATTATGTTTATTATTTACCTTATAAAATGGGTGGACGTAGCCGAAATTATCCGGATGCGATTTACTTGAAAAATTCGACGCCAGCACCCGTTCAAGCTGCAAAAAATGACGCTATTAGTTCCAAAGGTATCACTGTTGAACGGTTTGAAGCCGTAGATCAGTATAATAGCAATGATCCCATGGAAGTGCTGGCTACTAAAGCGGAGATCAAAAGCTTCTTGAACAGCAATACAAAAGAAGATTATTTTGTTTTTCCTGAAAGACGGGAGTCTCCCATCAAAATGGAAAATAACCTCCCACAACTGTGGATGACGAAAACTAAGGTTCCGAATCAACTGGAGGGAAATGCGCAAAAAGGCGAATACTATGCTTTTCAATTGGGATTGTGGTCACCGAAGCGAGATCTTCAAACAGTTCAGGTATCATTTTCGGATTTTAAGTCTAGCGATGGGACAATTATTGCTGCCAATAGCTTGAACTGTTTAAATACGCAAGGCACGGCTTATACGGGAGAGGCGATGCATTTGACAGTGAATGTACCTGCGAACAAGATACAAGCCCTTTGGTGTGGCATGCAAGTACCGGAAAATATTCCGGTGGGGACTTATGTCGGCACAGCCACGGTAAAAGCAAATAATGCTACAGCCAAGAAGGTCAAGCTTGTATTTCATGTGTCGGACAACGCCAGTGGACTGGCAAGTGTTGATCAGCCCTGGAAAATGACACGATTGCCCTGGCTGAATTCAACGCTGGCACAAAAGAATACTGTCATTGCGCCCTATACGCCAATTGCTTTGACAGCTGATTCAACCTTACAGCTCTTGGGACGTGAAGTTAAGTTGAGCGCAACTGGTCTGCCCAAACAGATCAGTACATTTTTTACGCCCGAAATGACATCGATCTCAACAAAGCCAAATACATTGTTGTATGAACCAGTACATTTTCATTTTTATCGTGCCTCAGACGGAAAGGAAATACAGCTCCAAGCTGCCGGCGTTCAATTTAAAGAGAAAAATGAAGGTGAATATCGTTGGATAGCCAAAAATGAATCGGCCGACCTGACGATGGAAGTGGAGGGGAAACTAGAATTTGATGGTTATTTGCATTATGTGGTTAAACTAACAGCGTTAAATGATATCAATTTAAAAGATATCAATATGCATATTCCGGTCATGCCTGACAAAGCAAACTATTTTATGGGGCTAGGACAGAAGGGGGGGAAGCGACCGGAACAGCTTTCGTGGAATTGGGATGTCGCAAATAAGAATCAAGACGGTGGCTGGATTGGCGCCGTAAATGCAGGACTTCAGTTTTCACTGCGCGATGAACATTATTCACGGCCACTTAACACAAACTTCTATCTTCAAAAACCATTGGTGCTACCAACCTCCTGGGGTAATGAGAATAAAGGTGGAATAGATATCGGTCTCAAGGGCAAATCGGTTTTGGTCAATAGTTATAGTGGTGAACGTCAGCTAAAAAAAGGAGCAGTACTTTATTATAATTTTAACCTATTAATTACACCGTTCCATCCGATAAATACTGAAGCACAATGGAATGAACGCTATTATCACGCTTATAAACCAGTGGATTCGGTCCTGGCAAGTGGATCCAATGTCATTAATATCCACCATGCTAATGTGATCAATCCCTATATCAATTATCCATTTATCGCGACCAAAGAGATGAAGCAATATATTGATCAGGCACATCATGCAGGATTGAAAGTGAAGATTTACAATACAGTACGCGAGGTTTCCAACAGAGTGTACGAGCTCTATCCTTTGCGGAGCCTAGGCACGGAGGTATTTTCACCGGGCAAGGGTGGTGGCTATTCTTGGTTGCAGGAACATGTGGGAAACAATTACCTTGCCGCTTGGTATGTGCCCGAATTTAGAGATGCTGCCATTATCAACAGTGGTATGAATAGATGGCACAACTATTATGTTGAAGGTATGAACTGGCTGGTAGATCATATTGGTATTGATGGAATCTATCTGGATGATGTTGCTTTTGACCGCGTAACAATGAAGCGCATCAAGCGGGTATTAACCAAAAATGGGAAATCTGGTCTGATTGATTTACACTCTGCGAATCAATATAATAAAAGCGATGGCTTTAACAACAGTGCAAATCTCTATCTCGAGCATTTCCCTTATATCAATAGATTATGGTTTGGAGAATATTTTGATTACGAAAATAACCAACCTGATTTCTTCTTAACAGAAGTAAGTGGGATCCCTTTTGGATTGATGGGCGAAATGCTTCAGGATGGCGGTAATCCTTGGCGCGGAATGATCTATGGTATGACTAATCGGATGCCTTACCAAAAGCTGACACCGAAGGATTTATGGAAAACCTGGGATAATTTTGGCATCAAAGGAAGCAATATGATTGGTTATTGGTCACCAAACATTCCGGTAAAGACAGATAACGAGAAGGTATTGACAACAGTCTATAGCAGATCTGGAAAAGCAATGGTCGCTATAGCGAGCTGGGCCGATACGGATGTTGATGTACAACTAGCTATTGATTGGGATAAACTAGGTATTGATCCGAAAAAGGCGAAATTGTCGATTCCAACAATAGCCGATTTTCAGTCGGGTACAGCATATAAATTTGGAGATAAGATTTCTATTGCGAAGAATAAAGGAATCATTCTTTTAATAGAATAATAGCCGTAGTCTGGATATAGCGAGGAGCTATTTTAGGTTCCATGGGGAGTAAGGGCGGGGGCATGTTGTTGTCGAAATTGCCGGAAGTTATAGGGAAACTTTTGGTAGCTATTGAATTAATGAATAAATACATATTTCAATGAAAAAATGGATAGTGATATTATTGCTGGGGAATTGTATGCTCACGGTATTGGCACAGCAGCCCGCAAGGATTTCTGAAGTAAAAAAGCGTTATACGACTTATCCGTTTTCGGATCCAGACCCGATCGCTTCACCACAGAAACTTTATCCTTATTTTCGATTTGACGGTTTTACAAATACTGCCATTGAAAAGGAATGGAAGACCGTGATCTTGGAAAATGATTATATCCGTGTTCAGGTTATGCCCGAAATAGGGGGCAAGATCTGGTCTGCCTATGATAAAGTAGGAAAGCGGGATTATATCTATAACAATGGGGTTGTGAAATTCAGAGATATTGCGATGCGGGGACCTTGGACAAGCGGTGGTATTGAAGCGAATTATGGAATTATTGGCCATACCCCTAATACGTCTACTCCTGTAGATTATCTGTTACAGAAGCATGCCGATGGCAGTGTTAGCTGTTTTGTCCATGCTTTTGATCTTTTGAGCCGTAGCAACTGGACTATGGAAATTCGCTTAGAAAAAGACAAAGGTTATTTCTCCACGCGTTCTTTCTGGTCCAATAGCAATGCTGTCGAACAACCTTACTATACCTGGATGAATCTAGGGGTGGCGGCTGGCGAGGATTTGAAGTTTTTGTATCCAGGGAATCAATACATCGGTCATGATGGGGATGCTCATCCATGGCCCATTGACGATAAAGGACGTGACCTATCTAATTATCGTGAAAATGCCTTCGGCAGCTCGAAATCTTACCACGTCCTTGGCGCACATAGCAAGGCCTTTGGGGTATATTATAGGGGACATGATTATGGTATGGCCCGATATGCCCTGCGTGAAGATAAATTGGGCAAGAAAATATTTCTGTGGTCACAAGCAGGCGATGGGCAGATCTGGGAGAAGCTGCTGACAGATCAGAGTGGTCAATATGTAGAGATCCAAAGTGGTCGATTATTCAATCAAAATGTGCCGTCAAGTAGTTTAACGCCATTCAAACAAATCGGATTTGCCCCCTATCAGGGCGATGCATGGACGGAGTACTGGATGCCTTTTGCTGGGATAGGCGAACCGAAAGGTTTTCAATTATCTGCTGCACTACAGGTGAAGCTAGAAGCAAAAAAACTACTGTTGACCGTCGATCCCAAACGACCGCTACAGGACAGTATCTTTGCGCTTGATAGTAATGGTATGATGCTGGGGGGAAACTATCTGTCCGCTCAAGTGGGTGAAGTAAAACACATTGCTTTGGAACTAACAAGTGAAAATGTTCCCTCTTATCTCAAAATAGGGAAAGATTATTTTGATTTAAAACAGAATGAGCTAGCTGCAGCATTGAATCGACCTACTGGATCAAATAGTGGAGCAGCGATAGATAGCAATCAAACCAAACTATTTGAAGTGCGGGACTTACTCCGGTTTAGGCAATATGGTGTAGCGGAAAACTTGTTAAATAGGTTGATGGAAAAGCAAGTCCCCAAATCGGATTTTTTGTTGGAAAAAGCCAAACTTGCTTGGTTCAGAATGGATTATAGGCAATGTTATGACTATGCACGTCAGGCATTGGCGATTGATACATACCATGCTCCCGCTAATTATTACTATGGTCTGGCTGCGATTAAGTTGGGAAAGACACATGATGCTTTGGACGGATTTGAAGTTGCCTCCTTAGATCCTACATGGCGTAGTGCTGCTTATCTACAGCTTGCCAAGTACCATTATCGGATTAAGCAGGATGAGCCCGCGCTCGCCTATGCTGAAAAGGCGATACTGGCAAACGCCTTAAATATAGATGCACTTCAATTGCAGCTGCTTATTCAGAAGCGAAAAGGAATAACGTTGGATACGGCTTTGTATCAACGCATTGCTCAATACGATCCTTTTAATGCCTTTATTCAATTTGAAGAGAAAAATGAGGTGTTATCAAGACAGGAATTCGCTTCGGAAAAATGCTTTGAACTGGCTATTTGGTATGCCGATCTACACGAATATAAACGTGCTACTACCATACTCAGTAAGAATAAACCGCATACGGAGATGCTATTGTGGCTGGCTTGGCTGACCAAAGATGAACCTATAGTGAGCAAGGGCTATCTAACACGTGCCGCAGCAAGCAGCCCCGCCTTTGTGTTTCCTTTTCGAGAAGAAAGTGAACTTGTGTTTGAATGGGCAGGAGAACAGCTCAGAAACTGGAAAGTAGCTTATTTGAAGGCCTTACTTTATCGTTTCCGAAATCAAGGGGAAAAAGCGAAGCAACTATTAGATGCTGTGACGACTGAACCGTCGGATTTCGGTGCTTACTTTGCCCTGAAATCCAGTCTTGCGGAAGATAAACAGATCGATATGTCTATTACAGTTATGCGACAAGCGGTAACCACGGAGCCAAATGAATGGCGATACGGTCTTCGTTTAGTTGAATTATTAAATAAAGGAAAACGGTATGACCTGGCGCTTCAGGTCAGCACGAAGTATCGCCAAGCATTTCCAAAGAACTATATACTGACCTTGGCACATGTACGGACTTTGTTGTTGAATAAAGAATATCAGCGCGCTGAAGCTGAATTGCAAAAGATCGAAATCCTTCCTTTTGAAGGGGCAACCGAAGGACATAACTACTATGTACAGACCAAATTAATGCTGGCCTATCAATACCTGCAGCAAAAAAAGTATAAGGAAGCGAACCTGAAGGTGGAAGAGTCAAGAGCTTGGCCATCCCAACTCGGTGTAGGTGAGCCTTATCCGGATGAAAAAAATGAAATTTTGGCAGATTGGTTAGCAGCATATCTACAAAAGAAAATGGGAAATAGTACCAGTGAAACAAATCTTCTGCAGCAGATAAGCCAACGCAAACAGTCCAAAAATAAGTACGAATCTCTACTTCAACAGGCAGCTATACAGCAATTAGCAAATAGGGGAGTTACTGTCAGCAGCGGGGAAGCTGCCCCTTTAATAGATCAATCAAATGCTGTCTTTTTTGATCAGATACAAAAAGATAATTTAACAGCGTATTGGCAGGAGTTGATCCGACGAATTTATTTTGAACTAGATCAGCGCATGTTTTAATTCTCTTCGCCGTTGATAGCTGGAAAAGGAGGAAGCTTTTAATGTTTTTTTGTAATCGATAAAAAAGATGTAAATTTAATTAAGCAAAAGATTAAATAAATGGTGAGAATGGTCCTTAGGCAACTTTACTTGATATTGTTGGTCATCGCGTTTTGCCAATGTCGTGGTAGTAGCAATGCTGTAGCAAATAACGGAAAGCTTCAGCTAGGAGTGGATACGATGGAAAAAGTGCAATCTGTTACAGGGCAGTTTAAGTCAAACAACCGAGTTATTCAGTTAAGTTCAGCAATGGAAAAGCTACTTTTTGTGCTTAACAAAGGTAATATCTACCTTCCTGAAAATGGTTTTTTTCTGCAATTGAGTCAGACGGATGCCAAGCGTCTTGGTAAAGATTATATTTTATTGATCCCTCTTTTTTCCGATAGAGGAAGTTTATTGTATAATTATGATCAGGACTTTACGTTTGAGATAATCGCTGTGCCAGGGATGGAAAACTGTTATTATACAAAGAACGTAGCGTTTTTCAACGCGCATAACAAGGATAAGATTGCGTCTGAAAATGATCTTTATCCAGCCTCTATTTTTAATAATCCTACGTTGAAGGATACAATAGAGTGGGCAGTTTTTACGGATTATCGTGATCTGAGAGATCTGCCGCAATGGATAGATAACTTAGACAACAAACAGGAAGTTATAGTTCACTATGTGGGCTGTGCTGAAACACCTGATGGAGGTCATGCAATACATGATTATAGGCCTACAGCGGTAGCTGATCTTGCGAGAAAACGGTTGAATGACGTCGGTAATAAGATGGAATCATTGGGAGTGCCGAAGGAGGAGGCTTCAAAACATGAATGGAAAACTTGGTTAGGTAAGGTGGTTAATCTTAATCCGAAAGATCAGTTTCCAAAAGGAGGGGCGAGGGTATGGACGAAGACCTTTAAGGAAAATACGCATGGACTATTTGCCTGGGATGAAACAAACGACAAAATCATCAGGTTACACCCACAACCAGATTATCTTAATTTTAAGGATCAGCAACTGTTGTCTATCAACCCCAGTGACAGTAGTATTCAAGTCAGTACAATTGCTTCTTCAAAACAACCAAATGCCCAGGAATTCTTCGACTTTAGAGTTGAAAATGGAGCACTATTTACCATTAATAAACTATTCCAATGGGGACATTACAGTGTGGAAGCGGCCAATGGAAAAACCACATTCTATAAGGAAAGAGCCTCTAAAAAATTGCTACCAGTGGTACGGGATATAATTATCGATCAATGCTATATGGCTCCGGAACATAGTTATATCCTTTATCATAAGGACAGAACGATGAATTATGAAATGTTATGTATTAACAGTAGGACAGGAGCAATCGTTGCGCAAAAATCATTAGATGGATTTTTGACAGAAGCACAGATAGCCAAAGGAAAAATCGAGTATTTGCCATTTGCGACAATGAACCGAACTACCGAAAACTTTCCGTTGCTGTTTAAAATAAATGAGGTTGTCTACCACATGTTACTCAATAATAAATTGATGCCTATTGAAACTGCGAAGTTGCCAGCGAATTTACCGTGGCATCCAAGCTTTTTGTCTGTTGATAAGCATGCCTTTTATTTTGATAAAGTCGATAATGAGCTGCAGTTCTATCCGGTCGATCACAGAGAGTCTATGCCATCAGTCAAATTAGCGGATCAGGTTTTTGATCGCTTTATGCTGGTTCCAGATGGGGGTAATTTTCGTTTTTTTTATGAATATGGGGATGCGTTTACACATGGTATAAAGACTATTTTAATTAATGGGGCTACATTTAAACAAGAGGGAGAAGCCGAGCGTGTTTATTCTTATGTTCCCTTGGAAACAGAATCCAGTGACAATACACCTAATAATTTAAAAGCTTTTAAAATTGGAAAGAAATGGATTGTTACTTTTATGTTGGAACAGGAGCTGATCGTGACGGAAATTTAATTTATCAGTCGTTCTTCCATTGTTTTAATGGACAATGGAATTATCTGTTATAAAAATAAAGCCCACTTAATTACTAAAATTGAGTGGGCTTTATTTTTTTGTCGGGATGGCCGTCTGAAAGAATAACTAACTAAATATTGTAATTTTTAACAAAAACAGGCTTTATTTTATAACAAATACACATTGCTAAAATAATTAGTAGTACATTTGTGTGATCAAGTTATGTAAAATCGTGCCATTTTTCGTACCAAATAAAACAGACCATGGGAAGACTTAAGATAACAAAAGGTAAGATAAATTTTTTAGTAAGGAAGGACGCTGGAAGCAAAGATGGGCTATGTCCGATCCAGTTAAGATACTCTTTAGGCGGGAAGCCGTCCCCACTAATGATTGGGCGTTCACTACTCGAATATAATTGGGATGATGATACGAAAGAAGCTGTTTTCGTACCTAAGCCTTTGGCTAAGAAGATGGCCCCCGATATGTCCTATAATCTGTTTATGCAAAATATGTCAGTAATGGATCTTAACGCATTCTTAGGAGAATTGGAACGACATATTAAGGACATTGAAACGAAATTTAGTTTTGATGAATATGATTTCACCTCTCAGGATGTAATATCAGAACTACGAAAGATTATCAGGCCGGATGAAGCTATAAAAGAGGAGAAGCGAAAAAAGAAAAAGGAGATTACCCTTGTTGATTTCATAGAGCTTAATAAGAAGGAAAAGGAAGGTGTGGTTGCTGAAGGTACCATAAAGGCATATGTCACAGTAATGAATGGGATAAAGGAGTTTGAAGCGAGCAAAAAACGAACATATTACACTCATGAGGTCAACTATGAATATTTCGATCAATTTGCCAAGTTCATGATGAATAGGAAAAAGGAGCTAGTAAATGCAACAATAAAAAAGCGCTTGGCCCATACCCGAGTATTTCTTGATCGAGCCAGGAAGCAAGGTTATAAAGTTGATGACTCCTATAAAGACTTTGAATGGGTTGAGAACGATGTGGAGGTAATCGCACTAACTATGGAAGAACTGGAAAAGATAAGGGATGTGCAGTTACATTTGGAAAAACACATACAGGTACGTGATGTATTTTTATTTATGTGTTACACTGGCCTTAGATTCTCTGACGCGAAATCGCTTAAGAAGCATAACATAATAAATGGATATATAAGACTTACTGCAACAAAGACGAAAGAACTTAATGGTGTTCCACTGAGTTCCAAGGCAAAGGAACTAATTGAAAAGTATAAATCAAAAAATAATGATCATATTTTTCCAACTCCTGTAAATCAAACGTTCAACCACTGGATAAAGGAAGTAGCTAAAATAGCTGGTCTTACTGAAACAGTAGAAAAGGTTCGTTTTATAGGTGCTAAAAGGAGAGTGGAGCTAAAGCCAAGACATGACATGATAACAGCACATACGGCAAGAAAAACATTTGTTACCCTGTCATTAGAGCTAGGAATGAAAGCAGAGGAAGTAATGCCGGTAACTGGGCATCGAAGCTATAAAAGCTTTCAGAGATATGTAAAAGTAACAGAAAAAAGAGCAAAAGAAGCATTATTAAGCGCATGGGAGAAATAACATTTATGCTCACAGAAGAGCAAATTAAACAAATCATTATAGAGACAATAGCAACCTATAAAATAGATGAGGTTCTAGCAAAGAATCAACTTACATTTACAGAGGGTTGTAAGTATTACGGGCCAAATAGATTTAGAAAATGGATCAAATCGGGGCTGTTGAAACCTGAAAGTCAAAACGGTAAAACCAATAAAGTTTATTATTCTCATAAAAAGATTATCCAACTAAGTAAGCAGTGGAGACATGATTTGAATGAAATAAGCTAAAATAAATAGCTAAAATGTTTTTAAATACTAATTATTTTGGTAAATTTGATTATTCATAATTTAGGTTTATAATTGGTTAGTTAAGGCCCGACACCTCCCAAGTGATCGGGCTTTTTTATTGATAAGGTTACATTATCAATCAACGGTAAGCACTATTTCTTTTTTATAAGATATTATATAAGGAAATTTGGTATATGTTTTATAAGAGCATAACCTTTAATATTCCTAGGGGATTAGAAGGAAATAATGGAAAAATAAAAGAGTATTGTAGATCTATGCAAGAGTATGTTGCAGCACACCAAGGATGCTTTGCAGCTATTTTCCATGATGTATTGACTATTACCAACATAACGGTGACAGCTCGATATCAAATTTTAGAAATAGAATAAGAAATAGCCCTTTAATTTGGGCTATTTTTTTCTAACACCTAACCATTCCCCAGTTTTATCATCATAAAAGTGTGAATAGCCATCTCCGACTGGCAACAACTCAATTACTTCGCAGTTAAGGACATCTGCAATTGATTTCAAAGTCTTATAACCAGCCTCTCTTTTACCTGTTTGCCAAAAGGATAAAGCCATCTGTGATACATTCAATTTTTCGCTAAGTTCCTTCATTTTATAGCCTTTGTGCTTAGCCACTTCCTTAATACGTAGTTCCATACTTATTATATTATGTTTCAAAGGTACGTTTTATAACTAATATAACACATTGTAATATAATATTTACAAAATAAAAATGTATTAAATGTATATTTAATTTGATTTGTATTACAAAATGTTATATATTTGTAGAGTAAACAAAAACAATAAAAGTTATGAAGTTATTTGAATTGCAAAAAGGCCAACTGTTCAACTTTGTTGGGCCAAAGAGAGCAAAGGTCTACATGGTTAGAGACATCGACTCCAACACGATCAACTACTACAACGTAAGTGATAGCCAGGACAAGCATGTTAAGAGCGTCCGGAACAACGCGCAGTTGAATGTTGAAGTGGTTGAAAGTGTTAAACCAGTAATATTGACTAATGAGGAAGTCGAACTGCTTAAGGCAATATTACTAGAGGCGAACGACAACTCTTACGATCAGAAAGATTCCCAAAGAACAAGGACAGTTATTAACGGGATTTGGTTAAAAATTAAGTAATAACCAAAAGGGCGGTGTAAAAGCCGCCTTGATTAAAAATTATAGGTATGAAAATATTCACTAAAAAAAGGAAACTAAAAATTGGCAAAGATATTATTGTCAAATTCGGTAAATATTCAGGCAATAGTTTTTTGAATGTACCCCTTGATTATGCAGACTGGATCTCTTGCAGGGGTTGTCACGATTTTAAATTAGCATGGACTTACCATAGAAGACTTTTAAAGCACGCTGATTTCAGATATGGGACATCATTAGATGGTAGATTTTTAGAACATAAACAAAAAGATGGTTCTTATGTATTCTATGTAACTGAACCTGATACTAGAATAAGGATTTATTACATTGTTGATAGTGAAGGTAATTTTGTTAGGGACTTAAAAACAATTGGTTCTATGTCTGCAAAACAAGGTGCTATCGACGAAACTTTTACCAATTGGGTAACGTTATCACCAAGCGGTCAAAAAATAAGAGGTAAAATGATTGTTAGTCCATACTATGAGCACTTTGAATGGGATACATATCAAGTCTCCATGTAGTAACTTCAAGCCTTCATAACTTCCCAATACGGCCCCTTCTGAAAAGTTGGGGCTTTTATTTTGCTCATAATTTTAGTATAGTTGTTTGTTTGCTAAAAATTTAGCGGTATATTTGCTTAACGTTAATAATTATTTTAGCAACATGAAAAGGGTCAATAATATCACTGTTCAATTAGTAATTGAAGGCAAAAAATTAAAAGATGTATTATTAAATACAAGTAGATCTAATCGTTTAGCATAATGTGTGCAGCACCAATAGGTAATCAGTTTTGGAAATTAAGATCAAAGCATGGGAGGGATAAGATTTTTACTTCTCCTGATTTGTTATGGGAAGCAGCATGTGAATACTTTGAATGGTGTGATGAAAATCCGTTTCTAGAGGATACAATACAAAAAGTTAAAGTAAACGGTGAAGGAGAATTTATAAAGCATGAAAACCTTACAAAAATGAGGGCGTATACTTGGGATGGTTTGGAATTATTTTTAGATATCGATTCATTGAGACATTACAAAAACAATGAAGTTTATAAAGATTTTTTCCAAGTCATTACACGAATAGAGAAAATTATCTATAATCAGAAATTTACAGGGGCAGCTGCTGGATTTTTAAATCCTAATATTATTGCCAGGGATTTAGGGTTGGTTGACAAGAAAGAAAGTAAAGTTATGGTTGAGCAGCCATTATTTGGAGACGAAGATGAGCGGGATAATACTGAAGAAGGAGCATAACGGCTTTGTCTACACTAGTGCTATTAAAAAGCTTAGGAGGCTGAGGAAGCGAGTAAAGGTGATTCCTGGTGGGACATCTGGTGGTAAAACATACGGCATACTACCTATCCTAATAGATCAAGCAGCTAAGACCCCAAACCTTGAAATATCAGTGGTAAGTGAAAGTATCCCTCACTTACGTAAAGGAGCCTTAAAAGACTTCTTAAAAATAATGAAAGCAACGGGGAGGTATATCGATGCGAATTGGAACCGAACCCTTTTAACATATTACTTTTCTAATGGGTCTTACATTGAATTTTTTAGTGCTGACCAAGAAGATAAAGTTAGGGGCCCGAGGCGACACGTTCTTTATATTAATGAGTGTAACAACATAAGCTTTGAAACATATCACCAATTAGCGATACGCACCTCTGTTGATATCTGGCTGGACTTTAATCCATCTAATGAATTTTGGGTTTATACTGAGCTTCAGGATGACGAAGATGTAGAGTGGCTTACTTTAACTTACAAGGATAATGAAGGTTTGCCTGCTAGTATAGTCAAGGAAATAGAGAAAGCTAAGTATAAGGCTTTTTATGACCCGTTTATTTCTGATCCTTTCGTTGAGTTAAATATCAAAAATAAGTTCTGGGCTAATTGGTGGAAGGTTTATGGGTTAGGATTATTAGGCAGTCTTGAGGGTGTTATATTTTCAAATTGGTCAATAATAAAAGGTATCCCCTCTGAGGCTAGATTAATTGGGCGTGGTTTAGACTTTGGATACACAAATGATCCAACAGCGATAACGGAAATTTATGAATGGAATGGTAAAAGAATACTTCATGAGGTATGTTACTCAACCGGAATGCTAAACAACGCTATCGCTGATGTACTCAAAGGAACAGGTGTTATGACATATGCAGATAGTGCTGATCCTAAAAGTATAGATGAGCTTAAGGACATTTATAAATGTAATATCAAAGGTGCGTCAAAGGGAGCAGATAGTATAGTTTATGGTATTCAGATTATGCAAAAACATGAATATTTAGTTACTGACCAAAGTACTAATCTGATTAAAGAGTTACGTAGCTATTGTTGGGATACTGATAAAACTGGAAAGAAATTAAATAAACCAATAGATGCATTCAATCACTTAATTGATGGCATAAGATATCACGAAATGGAAACATTAGGTAAGGGTGAGAAAGAAATGTCTTTTGGATGGTAATAAAAACAAAAACATGGGACTAAAACAATTTGCAGCAAAAACCCTTTTCGGAGGATACATAAATCAGACTGTTAACCAGCAGGTGGCAGAAAGCTTATCAGGATTGGTTAATGCCAACCTTTATCATCTAATTGGTAAGGATCAGCCTATTTTAACACATGACAATACAGATTATGTTAGGGAAGGGGGATTGTCAGTAGGTGCTGTCTATGAGTGTGTAGACTTAATAATGAAGAAAGTAGTAGCATGCCCTCCTGTAGTTTATGAGGTTAAAGACTCGACCAAGTTGAAAATGTACGACAACATGATGAAGTCCAATAACATAGTTGATAGGGCAAAATCTAAATCAATTAAGGCTGAAGCTATTGAAGAAGTACATGTACCTAAAATTAGCGGTTTGTTGTCAAATCCGAACGATAAACAAACATGGGATGAATTCGTAGGTCTTATAACTCTTCTTTATCTATATGATGGTAATGCACTTGTTTATGGTAATGCTGGAGATAAAAGAAGTAAGAAATGGAGTGAGATCTGGGCACTTCCATTTAATAGCAAACAATTTGGTATTCGATCTGGTGGCATATTCGATCCAATAAAATCATATTATGTGCAACCTAACGGAGGAGATATTTTGTTAGATTTCCCAGCAGCACAAATAGAGCATATTAAAACTATTAATCCTACCTGGGATAGTTCCGGATCATGGATATATGGGGTATCACCATTAAGAGCTTATTTAGGCAATTTATTAAGAGCTAAGTTAGGTGATAATGCAGCGAACAAGATGCTTAACAATGAAGGGGCTTTTGGTGTATTGTCTCCTAAGGCGAAAGAAGATCAGTTTGATGCTGCGCAAAAGAAAGCATTACATGAAAGGTTGACAGATGCCCAAAAGTCAAAAGATCCTATGGCGAGGATATTTCCAACATCAATACCTTTAGAGTGGTTACAGATTGGATTGCCTGCTACTGATTTACAACTATTGGATATGCTAAAGCTTAATAGAGAAGATTTTTACAGAGCCTACCATGTGCCATTAGCATTCGCTTCAACAGATGCAAATACCTATAATAATATCTCATCAGCCAACAAGCAGTTTATATATAATGGCGTGGCTCCTATTACAGAGACCATCTCCAAAGCGTTGACAAAGTTTATTTGTGGTCCTTACAAGGATACAGATAATAAGACCTATATAATACGTCTTGACTACATGTCACTTCCTGAACTATCTGAAGACCTTAAAGAAATGGTAGAAGCTTTGGATAAAATGGACTACATAACCGATAATGAGAAAAGAGAGGTGGTAGGATGGGGTAAGCAAAAAGATCCCGCTTATGATGTTGCATATAAGAATAAGAACAAAGCACCAATGAGCCAAATTTATGAAGGAGCTACTATTCAGGACCGGCCGACCAACAACGAAAATAAAAACGGGTAAGAAATGCTGGCCTTGTAAAAATAAAAAACGTTTCGGATCATCAAAAGAAGCACATATTTCAATTGATGTTATCAACAGAACGAGTGATCGGGAAATCTTGCCAATTAGGGCATATCACTGTGATTGTGGGTTTTGGCATTTAACAAGTCAAGCAAAATAAAAATGGATCAAGAAGTAGATATACAAGAACAATGTTTGGAGAAGACCGCTGAATTGTGGAATGTTATAATTACAATTCCACAAGAAGATATGCATCCTGATGACAACAATGATTTGCGACACCATTTACATGCAATCCAAAATATTTTATACACTCAACTGTACATAAAAAAGAATGGAAGAAAATGAGTAACATAAAACTTTCAATACTTATACCCAGCGTCCATACAAGGCGAAATACATTTCTTCTTAAGATACAGGATGAAATTTTTAGTCAATATGACAAACTTGACGCATTCCAGCAGTCGCAAATAGAGATAATAATGTTATTAGATAATAAACGAATGATGCTTGGCGACAAACGTAACCTTATGGTTGAAATGGCCCAAGGAGAATACATTCAGTTTATTGATGACGATGATAGAATTGAACCAACATTTTTATTGGATCTTTTAGAGGCTACAAGGTCAGGGGCAGATGTCATTACATTCAATGTCTCCGTTTCTTTAAATGGATCTACACCAAAAATAGCATACTATAGCATAGAATATAAGAACGATTACAATACAACTGACGCATATTATAGGATACCAAATCATATTTGCTGTGTTAAAAAGTCTGTATCATTGAAAAGCAGTTTCCCTTCATTAAAATATGCAGAGGACCAAGCTTATGCTAAGTTGCTGCTCCCTCATTTGAATACTGAACATAGGATTGACAAAGTGATGTATCATTACGATTATGATGATAATGTAACTGAAACTCAATTTCAAAACATGCCTGATAATATTAGAAAGAGGCGCCAAGACAATCCAATAGTAGATGTGGTAATTCTATCTAAGGCATCTAATACTAAACTGCATCAAATGACTCAGACTACTATAGATACATGTCTAGCAGGTGCCAATCAATTACCGGTAAATATTATTGTAATAGAGCAACAGCCAAATATTCAGTATAAAAATGCTAAAACCATTTATCATAATGCTGACTTCAATTATAATTCATTTGCTAATCTAGGGGCACGTCATGGCAACGCTCCATGGATAATGATAGCAAACTCCGACCTTATATTTCATCATGGGTGGTTACATGAACTTTTATCTGCTGGTAATGAAGTTGTATCGCCTCATGAAAGGAATGATCCTAGACAAAAGGATATCATAGAAAATACATTGGGCACCACAAATGGCAAACACTTTTCCGGATGGTGTTTTATGATCAAAAGAATTCTTTGGGAAAGTATAGGGGGATTTGATGATTGTGTTAATTTTTGGTTCTCAGACGATGTTACAATAGAGCAAGTGGTATCTGTTGGTGTCACACCTATGATTGTTAAAAAGTCACTAGTTGACCATTTGGGTAGCACTACACTTAAAACACTATCACAAGAAGATCAATGTGAATACTGTTGGGGCCAGGTCCATATATTCAATTCAAAATATGGTAAAAATAAGTTTGAGGACAATAAATATTATCAAGAATGGAAGCACCGAACAGGAAAGTTGGAATTGCAATAAGCACTAGGAACAGGCGAGAAATCGCTTTAAAAACTGTTTCACAATGGCATAGGTTTGCTCCATCAAATAGCATTATTGTGGTAGTTGATGATGCTAGTGATTATCCATATCCAGGTGCAACTTTGAGATTTGAGACTCAACAAGGTATTGCCAAGACAAAGAATGCCTGCATCTACCTATTGTTGAATGCAGGATGCACGGATATATTCTTGTCGGATGATGATACATATCCTATTAATCACTTAGGCATCAAACAATATTTAAATAGTGGTTTTAATCATATGTGCATGAGTTTTGATCACAATGCCAGTGGTAAACGAATAAGTAACGATGTATTTATAGATTGGAAACAACATAATTGGTGGTCATTTAATAGTCCATGTGGATGCTTACTATACTTCAAAAGTAAAGTATTTGATCACACCATTGGATATGATGAAACATTTAATATATGGGGAATGGAGCACAAAGATTTATCTCTTAGAATACATAAGGAGGGTTTAACACCATTACCTTACTTGGATATCCCAAATAGTACTGATCATTTCTATTCACATGATTACCATCTAACAGTAAATAGTAGTGTGTCAGAAAGCATAAGATTGGAAGAAATTAGAAGAAATATGGAATATTTTAATAGTAAACATGGATAAAATAGCTATTTGTATTACTACCCGTAACCGGAAAGAAGCATTTGATAAATGCATAGAACAAATGTCGTTATTTATGCCGGATAATGCTCGTTTATTTATAGTAGATGATGCAAGTGATATTCCTGCCCCGGATGCTGACTTCCGATTTAGCTTCAGATCCGGAATCCCGGTGGCAAAGAACAAATGTATTGAACTTGCGATGTGTTGGGGTGCAAATCATATTTTTTTATTTGATGATGATACTTATCCTATATCAATAAATTGGCATATACCTTATATTGACAGTCCTTACAAACACCTTTGTTATACATTTCTTGAGTCATATAAATCGGTTAATGGGCACAAATATCATTTATTAGGTAATGGTTGTGTTATGTACATTCATAGAGATGTGGTTGAAGCAATAGGCGGATTTGACCTAACATTTGGACTAGGTAAATATGAGCACACACAATTTAGTCATCGAGCCAGTGCAGCAGGATTCTGCCCGGTCCCATATGTAGATGTCATAGGTAGCGAAAAACTATTTTACTCAATGGATGAACATGGCGAAGTAGAGCGTACAATGACAAGTAAAGAGATGGGGGAACAACTTAAATCAGGCAGGCAACATTTCCGTAAAACGCTTAATGATTTATCCTTTTACCATTACAATTAGAGATATGACAATATTATCATGTATGTTTTCATTTGCTTTAGGAGTCTACGTTGGATACATCATATTTCGATATGTGTTTATCAACTGTAAAGCAAAATCATATTACAGTAGTAACAAGAATGCTAATGCTCTATTGGATAAAATGGATAAATGTATAAAAAATCAAACTGATTACAATATTCAGGCTATACGATCATTGGTCATAGGAGATATTTACACAGCTAATTTAGCATTAGAACAGTCAGAAGAAGAAGCTGTAAAGTTTGATTTATTGAATAAAGAACTTAATACTCTTAGAAATGGAAAGTAAAATAGATTTATTGCTTGAGGAGATAACTTCTGAAAGCAAATGGTATATGATATCGGAGAATGAAAAAGAGCAAGTTCGATTAAGGGTGACTGCTCACAGGATCAGAAAAGGAGAGGCTAGACCAAGTACAATAAAGAAGTTTTTCAGATTATTTGGTTTTAATATTGTCATTGAAAACCGATTGATAATACAATAGATTTAAAAAATATTCCTATACAATCCCCTTAATTTTCAAGGGGATTTTTTTGTTTCGTTAATATTCAATTCTTTGTTACAGTTACTGTAACCAACTTATTTACTGGTGATTATATTTTATTGCTAAATTTGTTAGTATGAATAAAGGTGGTGATAAAATAGACTTTACAGATGCAGATGATGCATGCAAAAAGCTTTCAAAATTAAAAGAAAAAGCAAAGGATAAAAACGTAGCTAGATCTATTGAAGAAAAGCAAAAGTATATCAATAAGCCATTAAGTAAATAAGTATTGATATGGGGTTTATCTGCAAGGAATTAAAGCAAGAATTTGGTACAAAAAAAGAAATGTTCAAAGCTCTTAAAGAGCAAAAAGAACATATTGTTGCTTTAAAGAAGGCAGCAATAAAATTTACAGATCCAATTGGATATGCCATCAGGGAATCTATATCAACCAAAGAGGATAATGGAGTGAAAACAGTCGGAATAGGCGATTATGTTTTCCCCGTAATCAATACAACAAACTTTCTTGATTCACATTCTGATGTACATATTGATGGTATATGGGATGTCTCAATTAAAGATCAAAAAGGTAAGATATATTACATAATCAATCATGACCTAGAACTGGGGAAGGTAATAGCTTTCCCGGGGAATGTTGAAGCATATGTTAAAACATTAGAATGGTCCGAACTTGGACAACCTTATTCAGGAAAAACGCAAGCCTTAATTTTTAAAACAAAGCTTACTGAATCAGCTAATAAGGATGCTCTTAATGCTATTGTTAATAGGGAGCCATTAGAAAATAGTGTTAGGATGAGATACATCTCAATGACATTATGTATTGATGATTCAAGTGATGAATTTAAACAGGAATACGAGAATTTCTATAAGTATTTAGCCATCATAGCTAATAAGGATAAGGCTTTAGAGCAGGGTTATTTCTGGGCAATTACAGAAGCAGCAATACACAAAGAAGGATCGGCTGTTTTGTTCGGATCGAATGAAGCTACACCGATATTATATACTGACCCGTCGGATGACAGTCAGGAAAACAAAATAGACCCGCCACTGAGCAGTCAAAAAGTCGAGGCAAAAGAATCTGTCAAGGCAAGTTTAAAATTTAATCTAATCTAAGATGTTTAAGTATTTAACAGCAAAAGAATTTGAAGCGTTATCTGAGTACCAACAAGAAAAGTATTTAGACGAAAAGCGTGAACATGAAGCTAAGATTGCTAAAGAAGAGGCAGAGAAGGCTGGTAAAGAAGCTGCTCAAAAGCTTATTGATGAAAATAAAGAAGCGACTGAGAAAGCCACACAGGAAGCTATTGATAAAGCAATTGGTGTCGTAAAGGATGAATACGACAAAAAAATCGAGAAGGCTCAGGCCGACATGAACAGAGCAAAAGAGAAAGAGCTTGAAATGCGTGGTATCAAAACTATGCGTGACGAAATCGAGGAAAAACTTTCAACAGAAGAAGGTGAATCAATGTTGAAAGAGTTTATCCGTGGCAATCGATCGAAGCTTGATGTCAACTTAGAAAGTAAGGCTGTATTGAAGCCAACAGGTGCCGCAGGTAGTGGGGTTGCTCCACAATTCGCAAATATAGTTGGACCAGGCCATGATACTTTTCATGCTCGCCAAGCAATTCCAGTCTATCCAACTACATCAGATCTAATCAAGTACGTACAGTTTACAGTTGATCCAGATGCTGATGGATACAAGATGACTGGAGAAGGTGACACAAAAGGTAAACTAGGTTATATTCCAGCAGTAAAAGATGCTCCTGTTCGAAAAATCGCAGGATTACTGGATGTGTCTGATGAGATCAATGATGATATTGTCGGTATCCGAGCATTTTGGGCTGCTGAGCTTCCACAAGCATATTTTGACGCAGAAGATTTACAGGTATTTAAAGGTGATGGTACAGGGCAGAATCTTTTAGGTCTATGGTATCAGGCGTCAAGTCAATCATTGCCATTAGGATCTGTAACATCAGCAAGTAATCACTGGGATAAGATTGCGGCAGCCATTACCGAGGTAAGACGCAAGCCAATCAAAAGAAATGTTACAGCATCTTATATTTCTCCAGTAGCATACATGGAGTTATTGTTGAACAAATCTGATGGAAGTGGAGATTATGATTATCCAATTATCATGGGTAATGATGGTATCCTTAGAGTGGGTGACGTTCCGGTAATGTGGAGTAATGTATTCGAAGATGCAGAGGGTGTATTAGGAGATTTTGCTAGAGGAACAGCAATTTTTCAACGTAAAGAAATGAACATTCGGTATTCTGAAGAGAATAAAGATAATTTCGAAAAGAACCTATTGACCATCCGATTAGAAGGACGTGAAGCATTACCTATCTATTATCCAGAATCATTTAAAAAATTAGTGTTCGGCCCAGCTACAACTTAATAAAAAAAAGGGCGGTGCAATAACCGCCCTTACTTTATAATCTATGGCAATTACATTACAGCAGGCTAAAAATTGGTTAAGAATTGATTTTGATGATGATAATGATCTTATTCAATCTCTTATCAGTACAAGCGAGGAATGGGTTCAGAAATACACATGTCACATACTTAACCCTTCAATTCAAGTTCTAGAAGGAACAGGATGTGATGTTGAAATATATGAATACCCATTTAATGTCACTGGTAGTGTAGGCAATTATAAAGTAGATAATCGTTCTTTAAAATCAGTATTTCATATTCCAGTAGGAAGCAGTGTCACATTATCAATAGGGTATCAAAGTCTTAATAATATTCCAGCGCCATTAATAACAGCATGTCTTAAGTTGATAACCTACATGTATGAGAATAGAGATTCTTATTCTATTGGGATTCCTATTGATGTACAAGGATTAATTAATCAGTATAGAAGGGGATTATTCTAATGGTAAAGCCTTTTGAAAATAAACATCGTTTGGATCCAGGAAGACTAAACCATAAGATATCATTTTATAGAATGGTGTCAATACCGGATGGATACGGAGGTGTTACGCCTGATCAGGAAACTCTTGTATGTGAAACGAAAGCAAGTAAACAGCGAATATCTGCTGGCCATTCCGGAGACATGGTAGTAGAAGCAGGGGCAACGGTATTCAATCAAGATTCATACTTCGTTATACGGCATCGAAAAGGCTTCTATCCAATGAAAAATGATAAGGTGATTGTAGATGGAGTCGATGGATATACTATTCAAGGTATTGTCCCTCTTGATGATCCTTTGACTATGATCAGGTTGTTATGTGTGCGAAGTCAATAAGCAATATCCTAAGGAACTTGCCTACGCAAATAGATCATGTTGTAGGTGAGGTTCTGTTAGAATATGCCAATAAGATAATGCTTGATATTCCTGGGTATCTATTTCCATATTTCAAGCTTACTCTGGAAGGGAATAGGGTAATCATATGGACGAACAATGTTCATGCTGCCTATTTAGAGTTTGGTACCGGTGGGTATGCAGCAGCTTACTTATCTGATAAACCAGAAGAAATGAAGAAGGAAGCTGCAGAGTTTTATATCAATGGTAATGGATTCACATACGCCGAGCCATATCTATTTCCTGCTTACTATAAAGTAAAAGACGAAATACCAAAAGAGATAGATCGAAGGGTTCAAAAATTATTTGATAGCATAAGATAATGGATACATCAGAATTAAGGAAGGAATATTTAAGGATTGTAACAGGATCAACTGGATTACCTGGTTTTGATACTTCAGTCCCTTTAGATGTATCTCCTTTACCAAATGAATATTACTTGGTATCAAATGTTAGCAGAACTCAAACTACGTTAGCGAAAGCACCTGAGTCATATGTAACTGGATATCGGAAAAACGAAAATAGAGTATTCCTGAATGTTGATGTGAATGTGAGGCTCAAAAAAGGTTTTAATTCTAGCTTCTCGGTTGAGAAGTATGTCGATGCAATCATTGAAAATTTATCATCTAGCTTAAATCCTCAAGGATATTATGTAAAGGAAACTAAGCTGGTAAATATGGTTCCAATGAATGTGGTGACAGACACCAATAGTATACAACGAATGGTGATATCATTTGAGCATTGGGTGTCAAAAAAGTAAAAATATGGTAGTTGCGGATAGAGTTAAAGGAATGTTATTGAATGTCTCAATTAATGGAGCACCATTACAATGTGAGACAAGTGCTGACTTCTCCTATTCAATCGAAATGCTTCCGGCAACTAATCCAAATGAGGGAAGGTGGAGGAATTTCATCCCAGGAGTGCAAACATGGTCGGTCACAGTAAATGGCAATCTATTGTTACGGTCCCTTGGGGCAGATTTCAAAACTTTAGTTGAGTCAGCAAAGAGTGGGGAGAAGCTTTGGTTGCGATTTGGGACAATGCAAGATGTTACGCCAAAGTATGCCATTGAGGGGTATGTATACCCTTCAAGTTTAGGATTGTCCGCACCTGTTACGGATTTAGCTTCATGGTCAGTGACATTTCAAGGACTAGGTGAATTCAAAACAGACTGGGCAGAATTTGGGATGGTGTTAGACAACAATCCAGCACCTGCAGCATGGCCATTAATTTATGATGCAAATGAGTAAGGTAATAATAAAACATAAAAATGGCTGGTCCTGTACGATGTCATCTGAAATTAAGATGGAAGTGTACAAAAAGGATGGGGATTTCAAAAAGAGACATATAGCTATTTTATCTAATGTATTTGATACTAAAGGTAAAATAGAGACTGGGTATGATGTTGATATGATTGTACGAGAAGGGGCAGAAAGAAAATATTACAGAGCAAGTATACTAGCCATGACAAGATCAGGCATAATTAAAATACACCTTATTTCGGGAGGAACCGAAGAAGGATACAATGAAGTTTTAAACGAAATAAAAGGAGGAATTTAAAATGGCAGGACAAGTTTTACCCGGCAGTGTAATTGGTATTACAATCAATGGGAAAGAAATTCAATGCGAATTAGAGTCAAGTATGTCAATTACGGTTAATACATCGGATAATGACCCTTGTAAACCATCATCGACAGAAGCATATAAAGCGGCCAAATGGACTGACCCAACAGTTGATAGTAAATCATGGGAGATCACATTTAACGCAAAGGCTTTTGCTGACTCGGTTGAGTTTAATAACCTGGATATGCTTGAACTATTGATCAATGGTGACCCTATTGTTGAAGTACAGTTCTATACAAAACAGCACCCCGATTATGATTTCGATGAAATCGCAATATTCAGTGGTAAAGGAGTATTGTCTATGGACGACTGGACCGCTCCAGCTGAAGGAGAATCAACATACAGTGGCACTATTGCAGGCAAAGGTAAACCAACATTCGTAAGAACCCCTATTACTACCTAATGCATTCAATAGTTGACATAGCACACATCGGTTCGGGCACATGGTCAGTAGCGTATACTGTACCGGTCCGAACCGGATGCTGTGGCATCAAGGATGAGAGACACCTGGTGATAATAAAATCTAAATCAAAACCGACAACAAAAAGGATAAACGATGAAATTAACAATAAAAGAAAGGGAGTATAACTTAGTATGGGGGCTTCCTGCTATTAGTCAATTCTGTGAAAATGTGGGGCATACAGATGACCTTGAAAAGGCATTCGATATCGCATTCCCAATAAATCCAGCTGACTATAAAATATTACAGACAGTAAAAGCCCGATTGGAGCTTATTTATGCCGCAGTACAAGTTGGTTGTGAATTGGAAAATTCTAATGTTGATTTTACGATGTTGGAATTACAAAATTTCGTAGACAATTCAGATCAGAAACTGATCGATTCAGTATTCGAAGACTTCTTTAAGTCAAAATACATGGGCAGATCAGTAGAGGAATATCTTTTTGAGTCGGTCAAAGAGGAAGATGCCCCAAAGGAGGATAAAACCGTAAAAAAGTCTCGCCGGGCAAGCTCATAGTGCTTGCCTACGAGATGGGGCTTAACCGAAAGGAAGTGCTGTCGCTTACATTGTCAGAATTCAATCTAATGCATGCCGGGTATAAGAAAAGGAATGAGAAGGAATGGGATATCGCAAGGCGAACTTGGGGATACATAATGGTATACGGTGGATTGGGGCTTAAAAAGGATCAAAAAGTAAATATTGAAGAATTGTGGAAGCTTCCTTTTACTGATAAAAAGGATGGTGGCATAAGGAAGATTACAACATTGAAGCAGGCTATGGCTTTGCTCAAGGAATTTTAGAAAATGGCTACACTTGATATAGAATTTAGAACCAAAGGTTTTGCTGCAGGAGAAAAACAAACGGCAGGATTGACTACCTCTTTAGAAAAATTAGAGGGAGTTATGAATGGAGTAAGTTTTGAATCTCTTACAAAACATCTTCAAAACGTAGGAATAGCACTAAGTTCGGCCACTACTGGTGTAAATGGTCTTTCCTCTGCATTATCGAGTATATCAAGTGTAAATATTGGCCAATCACTGTCACAGGAAACTATTAACCAAGGGACTAAGTCCTTGCAAGATGCTAAAGTTGCAACAGAGGAATCTCGAAAAGCGGCTATTGATTTTGGTGCTGCATTGAAAGGTTCTTTATCTGAGTCGCTTAACAATGTAAAACTACGAACAGAAGAGTCGAGACAAGCGACAGAAACGTATAAACAAGCGCTATTAGAAGAGCAGAAAGCTGTTGAGCAAAGCAAATCATCCTTAGAGCAAAAGAAAAAAGAATTAGTCGACAGTAAAGTTGCTATAGATAATGCTAAAGCTGCAACCGAATCCCAAAGGCTAGAAACCGAGAAATCCCGTACAGCTACCCAGCAAGCCAAGCAGGCCATTGCCGAATTAGCAAAAGCTAATAAAGAAAATGCAAAAAACACTAGTACATATGCCGGATCATACGATGAAGCACAACGTAAATTAACAAACTTAGGTAGAGCCATTAAGTCTGCTGCAGGCGGTTTTATAGGCGCAGATCCAGAGATTGAATCAAAAATAAAGCAGTACAATGATTTAAATACAAGATTAAAAAACTTTGATGCTCAATTAGGAAATAACCAACGGAATGTAGGTAACTATGCGAGTGCTTTAAAAAATGCAAATGGTGTCGCTTTAGAGTTTAATCGAATCATTCAGGATGCCCCATTTGGGATGATAGGTATCGGAAACAACTTACAGCAACTTTCCGAAAATTGGAAGCAATATTCAATGCAGGTAAGATCAGCAGCTGCCGAAAATGGCAAAACTGTATCAAATATGACATTGCTTAAAGGAGCTTTAGGATCTATTGTGTCTCCTATAAACTTAGCTACATTAGGTATATCATTAGCTACAGCTGGTTGGACCGCTTATACAATGTGGCAACAAAAAGCTAATAAAGCCACTAAAGAAACTAAAACTACTATTGATGACCAAATAAAAACTTTAGATAGTGTATCTAGAGCGAGTGCTGAAGCTGCGTCTAACTATTCAAAAGAATTGACTCAACTTAATTATCTATATGGGGTTATCCAGTCTGGTACTTCTACCCGACAACAGCAAAATTTAGCTGTTGAAGAATTGCAGAAACTTTATCCAAATGTATTTAACAACCTATCTAGAGAAGCAATTTTAGCAGAAGAAGGTGCTAGGGCATACGATAAATTGAGAGATAGTATTGTCCGAGTAGGGATTGCAGAAGCTGCAAAGAAATTAGGTGCGTCAGCAACAGAAGATTATGTGAAAAATGTTGTTGCTGGTCAATCATCAGAAAAAGAAGCTAGAAAGGAATTACACGAATACAACAGAGCGTTAGCTACTAAGAATATATTGGAAAAAGATTACGCTAAATTTTTAGGCCAGACAATTAAGGTTAATGGTGTTAGTTTCAAGGTTCAAAAGGACAATTCTTTGGCTATAACTCAACTAAATACTATTATCAATGATCTAGGCCGAAAATATACAGATACCAATAATAAGACAAAGGATTTTATAAAATCAAGTGATGATGCCAAAAAGAAGATTCAGGAGTATAATGATGTTGCGATTCAAAACGGAGTGCTCACTGAGAAACAAACTGGGCTCATCAGCGAACTTACACGTAAAATTGGTGATCTAGAGTCTAAAAGACCATTCCTTAAAACCAAAGAGGATATAGCTAAAAACGTATCAGAAGCGAACTTGCTTAAAAAGGAATTGAAAAGCCTTGAAACAGTGTCGGAAAATCAGGTCGGTTTAATAAGTGCTGTTAAAGACAAGCTTAGTCAATTAAACAAAGATAGACCCTTTCTAAAAACGAAGGAGGATATACAGGCTAATATTCAGGAAACAAACAAGTATAAAAAGGAATTAGCTGATCTTGAAAAAGGTCTTAAAAAGACTTCATCTAGAAAGATAGTGTCACAACAGGCTAAACAAGCCGAATCTCTCGATGCCTTAGTAACTAGGATTTCAGGTGTATTTGATAATAAAACAGATTCAGGAAACTTGCTCTCATTGGAAGGTCTTGACAAAATTCAAAAAGCCACTGAAAACAAGTATCAACAGATGATAAATACTGTTGATACTATTGAAAAACAAGGGATATTAAAGAAGAAAGGTAACCAGGATGCGATCAATAAGATCACTTTAGCCGCAGCTAATGAAAGGGCTGAAATATTAAAGGCAAAAGAATCCGAGATATCACAAAACGCCATAAACTTTGCAGAGGCCCGGGAGAATAAACTGAATCAGCTTTACCAAGTGGCTGGTATGACAAGAACATCATCCCGGGAAAAAGATCTTCAGGCAGACAAAATTTACTGGGATAGTGTGTTGGCTAATGCTGAAAAGTATGGTATTTCAGCCGAACAAGTAGAAGAACTTAGACGCTCATCTATGGCTCAAGTAAATAAGAAATGGGATGGAATAGCATTGGATGATGTGTCTAAACTTCAAGAAAAAATAATAAAGATCGAAGAAAAGCCATTTAAGTCAGGTCAAGGTGTTTCCCAGGTTAAAGAGGAGCTAGATAAACGGCTTAAACAGATTGAAGATTTCTACAATCAAATTTATGACATACTGAACAAAAATGGTCTTAGTACCAAAGGTATCAATATGATAAATAGCCTAGAGATAGTCACTGATGCCTCCAATTTAGCAACATCTGAATTAAGTAGAAATGTTAAAAATCAATTTAGAAGAAGTGTGTCCTCTTCTTTGTCAAGCCTATCAAAAGATGTTGTAGACTCCTTCCAGTCAATGTATGACCTAGAAGAAAAGTATGCAAAACTAAGAAAAGATGCTAGCTCTGATCAGATCGCTGCATTAAATAAAATGATGCGTCTTGAAAAACAGATTAATAATGGGATATCAAATATTTTCATTGGTCTTGCTAACAGCTTTGGAAATCTAGGAGGAGGCATACTAACAGGAGCTGTCAGTGAAGGAGCTAGTACAGGAGATTTTTCACAACTTAAAAACCTATTTAAAGGAGATAACAAGATGTTGGGGTATGGTTCTTTAGCCTCTCTACTAGGAGGTGCTGTGACAAAGCTTACACCTAAAACATCTGTCTCTGGTCAAGCTTTAGGTGGAGCGCTTGCAGGTGCAGGAAGTGGTGCACTGTTGGGTGCTGCGATATCTGGTCCTTTGGCACCTATAGGTGCTGCAGTAGGAGCGGTTTTAGGAGCTGTTGGTGGTATTTTAAGTGCAAATAAAGCTAACAAACAGCGAGAATTAGAAGAACAGCAATTATTAGAGCAAAAAAGGACAAATATGTTGTTAGAACGTCAACAGGCATTAGCTTTTACATCATCTATTACAGGTCAAGCCACAAATCAAGGTATTGTAACAGGTGTTGAACGTAATGAGTTTGGGGATATAGTATTTGAGATTGAAGGAAGAAAATTAAAAACAGTAATTGACAGGGAAAATTTAGCTCAAGGAAGGGGAGTATTCTAATGGCAGTAAAATATACCATACCATTTAAGGATGATGCAAATGCACTGTGGAAAGTAGATATTGACTTACCTTCTTATAATGGAGAGCCAATCGAACTAGTAGGTGTTGGAAGAACTTTTTGTGCGATAGATTATGGAGCATCTAGTGAAGATCCATATGAGCCAATTTGGTCAAGTTCGGTAACAATTCAATTTTATAATAAGAACGGCGAAGTAGATCTACGAGAACTTCAGTTACTATCGGATTTAGAAGGTAGACTTAAATTGTATAAAGGAGACACTTTAAAATGGTCTGGGTACATTTTACCCGATGGTATTCAAAGATTGATGTCTCCAAATCCTTATACAGTTTCTTTGACAGCTACTGATGGGTTACAGTTGTTAAATACAATACCTTTTAACGGACTTCGACATGACCCATTGGTTGATGGAATGAGTGTTATATGCCCTTTAGCTTATGTTAGGGAAATTCTTTTTCATTATAGGCATTTAGGTATTATATTCCCTATTCGTTGGACATCAGCTGTTGAATCAGTTTTTCATAATGATGATGGATTTGCTGGAAATACTGGTTGGGGATCACTAGGGGATGCATGGAAGGATCTTAATGAAAATAACAGGTCATGCATGTATGTGTTGTCTGGAATATTGTTGGCATTCCAAATGCATATTTACCAGTGGGACGGTAAATGGTTAATAGAAAGGATAAATAACGTTTTTACAGGTGTTTATCCATGGAAAGAAATTAATACGGCTTTTGATGGGCAAGGTGTACCAACCTTAACTACAGGAATTTCAGATGTCAACAAAGAATATTCTTTTGTCAATGAAAATCAGGTTATGATGATTAAGCCTAGTTTGACAGACATGGAGGTTACCTATGATTATAGTCAAGCAGAAAATAATTTACCAAATGGAGGTTTTGACAAGTGGTTCCAAGGTGATCCAATAAACTGGTACTTTCAACCAATAACCGAAGGCGTTCCTCCTTTGGTAAAAAATCATCCTTCCTTAAGTGATAGGCCTGGTTTAGCTGCTGATTTAACAAATTATACTGAAAATAATATAGAAGCTGTTTTTACTTTGATTGATAACATTCCTGTAGATTCAAATATACTTTTTAAAAGATTTTTACTTGGGTTTACCTTCATGCCATTATTCGGTTTCACATTCAATAACCAAACAGGATTTATTGATTGGAACACCAATCCATTGAAGATATCAGTTTCATTCATATTTAATAATAAAACATGGTACCTTAATGAATTCGGTTATTGGTGGAATGAGGATACTGCTACTATAGTACAGAAATTCACATTAGGATGGGACTTACCAGCGAAATCATATTTAAAAGTTATTTTTTCAAGTACGCTTTTTTTTAATCCTGGAGATACAGTCGAAATCAGTTTTCTTAGAAATGGAGTTGTAGAGAATCATCCATTCACATTTGACACTTTAACTACTCCAGAAGAGGCATTAACCAGATTTTTGAATGAGATACCTAATAGCCAAGAATATGGTGCTGGGGCTCAATATAAAGCTTTAGGGATATATGATGTGTCGGATGTACCTGAAAACTATGTTAAAACGGGCAAAACACTTGAATCAATTAAAAAGATAAACATTTCGGTAGACAGTCTCAAAATTAATGACATAGCTACAGTAGTTTTTTCAGGTAAAGGGGGTAATAGCGAAATATTACTTCCAGACATGGGGCCAAGTTTAGATGGGAATAACGGATTGATGAATATTCAATTTTTTGTTAAACCTGGGCAGGAATATGTATTAGATGACGCCTATTTCAGATTTGAACAAAACAACGAGGTATTTAAATCATCATTAGAAACCGTTAAAAAAACGAACATAGAAAAGAAATCGCTGAATATAAGTAGTTCTTTTACCGGTTTCATGCTTTCCAATATAATGTCAAATTTCTACGACAGCAATAAAGAGTACAAGTTTACTGATGGTAAGTATACCGGATCACTAACTGGTATGACGGCTAATGCTATCATGAGGCTTAGGTATGTGCCAAGAGAAGTTTTCCAAGGTGATTTATTGGTACGAGGAGATGAGTGGAAAGTAAATACGATTTATGGAATAGAGGGCAAAAAGTTCCTACCCTTAAACAGCAGATATAATATTGAAACTGGAATAGTAAATGTTACGGCATTGGAGTGCGAAGATGGCAGTCCTTTCCTAACAGAAAAGAGATATGGTAGTAATGATACAATTTTAAGTAATACATAGTAAGATGGCAATAGGACACATTTACAAACTTACGACCCCTGATAATATGATTTATATAGGTAAGACTAAAAACTTAGTTAAAAGGTATTGGAAATATAAATCGACTATGGATCAAGGATTAATGTGCATTGAAATAAAAAAATGGGGATGGGATAGAATAGAGAAGGAGATATTATTTGAAGGCGAGTATAATGAATCTTTGTTTTCTGATTTAGAAAGGCATTACATAAGGTTCTACAATACATTTGAATCTGAACATGGATTAAATAGTCAAACAGGGGGTAAAAAAGGATTTAAAGTAAGTAAATCATCCTCTGCAAAAATGGGGGAATCTAGATTAGGAATGATAATACCCGATCATGTTATTGAAAAAAGAAGAGAGGCTATGTTGGGTAAAACTTGGAAAATAAGATTCGAAGGAAAAGCAAATAATTCTCGAACAAAGCGAGATGGCAAAGAGATACTAGATATGTCCTTTGGTATATACTATGACACCATAAGTGAAGCTGCAGAATCATTAGGTATAAAAAGGACAACCTTATCTGCAAAACTGGTAGGACGTCGAATTAATAATACAAACATTAAATACGTATAATATGGAAATGGCTGATGAAATAATTAAAGCGCGCGTGTGGTGGAAGGTAGACAGTGAAGCCAATTGGAATGCTAATGATTTAATATTAGGTCCAGGCGAACCTGCTTGGGTAGTAAATACACTTGATCAAGGCGTTAATGTCAAAGTTGGCAACGGCGAAAAGAAGTTTAGTGAACTACCATATTTTATAGAATATGACCAAGCGGCATACGTTAATATAACTGGTACAGCCCTTCCATCTGCATCAGGAGTAGGCTATTCAATTGTGCCAGAAGGAACCTATACCCGAGCAGGGCAAAGTAATGTTGTGGTCCCTACAGGACAGCTAGGTATTCTATACAAAGACGGCACCACCTGGAGCTTAGGAAGCAGTGTGGCTTTGCCGCAGGCCACAGCTGATGGCAATATAGCATTAGGAGAAACTAAAGCTCCTAATGGTGATAAAACTTATAAGGCTATTCAGCCACTAGATAAAGCTATAAACGGTGGTGAGAGTAATTTTGGATTAAGTGCAGCAATAGAGACATATACAATAACTGATACAAATGAATATGTAGATGTAAACATACTTAACGGATCTTTGTATTCAGGCGCTATTGAAAAGATCAATGTCAGGGCAAGTAAGATCGGTCAGATCAGGGTTAACCTATTCCAGGATGAGACACCCACAGGCGCATCATTAAAGACGCTTCGTAATATGGTTGAGGTAACACTTGATTGCACCACTGTTGGGGTTAACACTTTTGTAGATGGCACCCATTTCAATAATATAACAACTAAACAGGGGTGGTTACCTGGGGCAAGATTAATTGCGGGGGGGGCATTGCCTTATCGAATCATAAGGACAGGGGCAGCTTGTAGGTATCCGTCTACTTCTGTTCCTGTAGTAGGTGCAACTGCAAATATGGCTGTGCATGACATTGAATTTGCTATAGAATTTGTTGTTAAACATGATGGCATGGAGCCAAGGCTGTACGATGCGGAAACCAATATTTCCTCCCTACAGACGGAAGTTGTCGAAAAGATATCAGAAGATGATTTTACATTTACTGAGAGCGTAAACATTGCCAATCCAGCAAATAAAATCGCAGGATCATATATAGATTCAGCAGGTAATATCCAGACAGGTTCAGGTTGGGAAATGATCAAGATTGATACATCTAAATTTGATGTGGGACAGGAGATAACATTCGGCAACATTACTATTTCGACTGGTCATTGTGCCTGGTATAATGGTACTACTAAAATACTTTATGGTGGCAGCTATAATACAGGAAATTTACCTAAAACAGTTTTAAAGCCAGCTAATGGGAATATACTTTACATAACTATTATGAGAAGTAATATTTCTAATCCAAGTGTTATGGTTAATAAGGGAGCGACTCTACTTCCATATCAACCTTTCCAGGAAGAGAAGATTGACAAAATCAAAGGATATCCTTTGGCAGGTAGCAGCGGAAGTGGCGGCAATACTTTTGATCAATCATTAAACACAACAGATAGTGTCAGGTTTGCATTCATTACAGGTGCTGGTGCAAGATTTGAACGTCCAGTATGGGATGAAGTTTCGCCTACTACTGTTCAAGTTGGTGATGAATATGTGTTTCCTGATGGTAATGGTAATTATTTCAACAAGACAAGGGGAGTTTAGGATATGTTGACTACGATTTTTCCAAGAAAAGATTTTGACTGTAAAATATGTGATTACAGATATGGTAAAAGGTTCGCCATTCAGCAAAATACAGACTCAGGGCTTAATTACCCTGTTGATACAGAACCGGGCAAACAATATGCTAATTTTCAGATGTATCAATCATTCAAATATGGGATGAAGTATACCATGTTCAGCAATAGTTATAATCCTGGTGGTGCAAATTCTATAGCAAATATTGATTATGTGAATATGTGCGGATCAGGAATTGTGGAATTGCAGCATTATTTCAGTACGGATAAGTGGATTAATCCTGTCACTGGTGTTGATGAGTTAATTCCTGATCATATAGGTTCAGTATGGACTAGTTTAGGTGCTACTTATTTTAATGTTACTGCTGGAGATTCAAAGCCAACACTCTATCCTAACCATGGGCAACAGCTTTATGATATATCGGGTGGTAAGTATGGGTACGATGTAGTTAATGGGGTTTCAGGGCTTAGCAATTTGTCAGAACTCAAAGGTATAAAATCTAGGCAAACAGATTGGGTAGATTCATTAGGCATAAAATCCTGCAGTGTGTTTTCTTATCGGAATGGGAGAAATATGAGCCCAGAAGTATACAAACAGCTCTATTTAATGGGCAGACAATCTAATCCTAATAATGCATATTTCTATTATGGTAATTCAAAATTTGACGAGACACCTTTAGGGAACGATTTGCCATTAAGTAGAACAAATCAAGTAAATAGATCTATTACAACAAGGTGGGTAGATTCTTATATATCTTCTACTCCTGGGGCTAAGGAGGCTGCTAATAATTTAGTTAGAAACAAGATTACTGAAGCCTATAATAACCGTGGGGCCTATACTGATTTTTCCCACCATCATAGCGCAGGAAGCAATCAGATGCTTGAAGACCTATTTAAAACTATAGGTGAGCACCTTGATGCTATGGACTATCGAAAAGATTGCTGGATATCCGGCTTTGGTGATTTGGCTGAATACTTTTGGTTTCGCCAATTGACTAAACGAGCTGTTGCAACTAATTTAGGTGATAGGATTCAGATTACTTTGGAGTGGAACGATTTAAATACTGTCACCAACGGGTTATCTGATGATGTTTTACTTACTATGCTTAAAACTCCTTTGTCTATAGAAATTGACTTAACAGGAACATTCCTAGCGGGTAAAACGATTAAAACAAGCTATGGCAAGATACTCAGTTTAGGATCTGATAAATACATTGTTGAATTGTCTTTCTATGAAGCCTACGCAGGGATAAAATGTCTTGTTATTCAGGAAGGGCAAGGAGAATTTTATGATACAACTGTTATTTCGGCCAGTTATTCTAAGATCGGATCGAATGTCACTGTTACGGTAAATAAGAATGTAAGGGCAGTATTGATGAGTACAGCAGATACGATATACAACATGTCGGCGCTTCTATATTCCAATACATTATCAAAGTCACATACATTCCTGTTGGATAGTACAAAAATCACATTTATAGGAGTTGTGGATGAATTGGGGGCGACTAAATTAATCGAAATCGTATGATGGAAGATAAAAGACTACAATGGGCAGATCCAATAACCTTATTAAGAATAAGGCTATTGCATCCAAGTATCAGGGCAGAAGTAAGGGAATTGTATCTGCAAATTAACACGATCCTTCCTAAAGGCGTTAGGCTTCGTTTTGCTCAGACACTCCGAACATTTAAAGAACAGGATGCTTTGTATAAGCAACGTCCCAAGGTTACAAATGCCAAAGGGGGACAATCTATCCATAATTACGGGCTAGCGTTCGATATCGTCATCCTTTATGATAAGGATGGTAACGGAACATTTGAGACAGCTAGTTGGGATCTTGACAATAATTTTATACGAGTGGTTAATTTCTTCAAGTCCAAAGGTTGGTCATGGGGTGGGGATTGGAAGTCGTTTAAAGACTATCCTCACTTTGAAAAGACCTTTGGCAACACCTGGCAAACATTGATTGGCAAAAAAAGGAGAGTAGACGGTAATGGTAATGATTATGTGATTTTATAATGGAAGAGGAATCAGAAGACAAAAGAGTTAGAACCATCAATAAGTATCCACTTGCTTTTGTGGTATTTTTCGTAACTGTGCTATTGACAACATTCGTCAACAAGCTTTTCAGTACAAATGACGATCGTAGCAGGGAGTGTATGGAGCAAGTTGATTATCTGCGTGAGCGAGTGGATAAACTGGAAAAACAGGTAGATGACTATACAAAAGCTGTTATGTATAAAGATGCACAGATCAAGAACAGGGATTTAGTAATTGATTCATTGAAATATGAGAAATAAGATTTTTACAGCACTTTTGATCGTATTGGTCATAGTGCTGACCTATTTACTTGTTACTAGCCGAGGGAACAAAGAATCAGGTATTGAGCCGGCAGCTAAAGAGCTGGTAAATGCGGAGGTGAAAAATATAGTCACTAAAATGGACAGGGAAGGTTTTGAGCATACAGTAATGTCCGATAAGGAAAATGTTATTAAGTCTGTCGCTCAACTAGACACAAATTCAAGAAAGAAATTAGACAGTGTTAATGCATTGCTTGGTATCAAAGAAAAGCAATTAGAGCACTGGATATCATATAGCGCTAAATTGGAAGGTAAACTATTGAAAGCGGTCCGTACAGATACTTCTTTTCGTTATGAGGATAAATGGGCTAATATAGAGTATGTGATATCGAAAGATACCGCTAATAATGGTCATTTTAATTTTAAATACAATGCTGATATTAATTACGCCGAATACTGGAAACGTAACCACTTTTTAGCGCCCAAGAAACATTATATAGATTTTTGGATAAATGATCCACGAGCTACAATAAACGGAGTGAAACGGATTAAAATCGAAGCAAAAGAGCCCAAATTTAAAGTAGAAGGAAGCTCTATTGTGATGTATGATGGGCATGCGCATATTGGAGCTGATGTAGGTGTAAAAATTGGTAAGGTTAAGGTAGGAACAAGTTACATGTATAACACTGCCACAGGAGACTTGAAGCCTTATTATTATGGCAAGTTTAAATTGCTTGATTTTTAATATAGGAGTTATTTTATTTTAGTAACTTGGGGATTAAATAACTAAAATTTTATGGAAAACTCAAACGAACAAAAAGTTAAAACCCTTCAAGATCAATTTAAGACATTTTTTACAAACATGTTATACAGATCTCCCATTAAGTCTTATACAGATATCGTCCAATATGAAGATGAAGTAAGAAGTTTAAATTTGGAAGATAAAGCATTCGAGCAAGAATTATTAGATTTAATAACATCGATGTCTGTAAGTAAGGATAAGTATACAAAACTTAATGTTAGCATAACTCTAGACCATACAGATGCTAAATTTCAAGATACTATTAAGGCAATTAATCAGTTAATCCCAGGATTTCAATATAATCCAAGTGATAATGGATTAGTGTGGTTTGAGTTCTTTACTCCTGGAGGTACTACCCCAGAGGAACTTGCTAGATTGATAAAAAGCTCTGATCTAGTAATTGATAGTGAAGTAATATATGCTGGAAACGAGTAAAAATAGTAAAGGCTGGGTGTTATGATGCCCGGCCTTTATATCTCTTCCTCAAACACAATCTCAGCATCGAAGTGATCCATAAAAATAGTAAGTTCATCGGTTGTTATCCAGCTTTCATTGTTGCATTTCATATCCCATTCGCCCTTATTTTTGGTGATTGAGGTTATGAAAAAATTGTTGATCATTACCTGAAACGAGCCACCGCCATACAGCCGCGATATATCAACATACTCCATGCAACCATCAATCAAGCACCGGAACATTATACTCTTCATCTCTCACGAACCCACTTAATTTCCCCGCGCTGGATCATCCCTATATATTTTTCAATGTGTTCTACTGTTAGGGGTATCTCAGCTTCCAAATAATATTCAAATTTTTTCGCGTACTCATCATATTGGATTGAAGCAACATATGTTGTATTTACATAAACATGCCAAATGCCACCCTTTTTTGCGCTTATGCGAACAACATTTCGTTTCCCATCCTTGTAGAACAGTTCCGGCGAGTCGTGATCGTACCTAAGAATGAGTGCATCAATACAAGCCTCCCGAACATCATCAGCAAGGACGCCGTATGCAAGTTCCCATTCGCCTTGAGACTTTCTGAATACATAAAACGAAAGACCATTCTTATCATATAGGTGATAATCTCGCATGCCCATACCCTTATCCTCTATGCTCATTTTAACGAACAAAACACGATTTCTACAATGAACTTCAAGTGGTTTCATAAAGTAAAATTACTAACAATATTAGCAAAATGTCAAGAAGAATTTTAACTTTGTTTTCATGGAACCAGGGTGGCTAAATAAAAAGAAAGAGATTCCAAGTGTGGTATCGTCGTTATACAATGATGCTAAGCTTAGTGGTGCATGGATATATCATAAGTCAACAAGACGTTTTTACACCCCAGATGAGTTCATGGAAAATTGGGAAAGAATTTACCAACAAAGTCCTAGGGGCAAGAATAACCGAGAAGATTTTCAGATTATGAACCCAATGGCCGCAATACGCCAACGCTCGGAGTGGGTAGCCAAAGCAAATGCTGAGCTACAGGAGATCATGAGAAAGCTTGAATCGTACAATGCCAGCTTTAAAACTAAATAGCGTCTTGGATATCTGGGCGGTTGGTGTCACCTTTGGCCCCAGTCACACGGAATACTTTGTGTGCGGATAGTTCACCTTCATAAGGGATCATTAGCTGTTGAATGTCTTCTTTTTTGGAAGCAGATAGCCATGCGTCTCTACTGGATGGCGGAATGATTAAAGGCATTCGCTTTTTCTCGTTATGGATTTCTTCCAATAAGGGATTGGCTTTAGTTGTGATCACGGAGAAAGTCGGGTAGATGTTATTAGTTTCGTAGTCTTTGAAATCACTGTAGACAATACCCAGAGTGAATAATTCCTTAGATGGAGTATAGATGTAATAGTTCTCAGTGTCTTTCTGCCCGGAGACCTTGTGCGGCTCATAAAAGCCATTGACATAAAGAAGACCGCGGGTTTTACCGATGTAGTTTTTATACGATGCCTTTTCAAATATGGACCCCGATTCAGCGTTTAATGTGTTCGCGTACTTGTCCGCGTCATCTTCGGTTTTTACCCAAAAAGGTATAAGTTTCCATCGGGCAGGGACAATTGATCCTGGATCAGCATTGAGCGTAACTGGAAGATATGGCCGAGTGAATCCGCTGACATGGAATATTTCGTCCTGTTGGTAATTGACCTGAAGGTTTTTAAACTCTTTAACCAATTGAGCGTTGCTGGGGGCCGAAGTATGATAACACATATTTACTTATATTTGAATTTAAAAGTAGCATTTCTATGACAAGAGAACAAGTACTCGACTACATTTGTTTAGGGTATAACGTGCTAGAGAACGGACGGCCCATCTTTGTTCAGGAGGTGTTTGAATATCTCCAGGAACTAGACGAAGAAGAAACAGGAGTATTTGTGTTGGAGGATTTACTTACTTGGAACCAAAAAGAACTAGATATGATAGAAGGACAAAAATATTATGATGAGGTAGGGGAATATGGTAGGAAGTTATTTCTTAGGAATGAAGCAATACGCTTTGGCAAATGGGATAAGTACGAAGCTTTTCTATCAAGTGAATTGCCTGATATTGCCACTAGCGAGCTTGAGGAAGCTCAGGACGTAGCAGGCCGGGTAAAGCAAATGACCAAGGACGAGCTGCGAGCTTGGATTGACAGGAACCGGGTTAACATGCTTACATCTGATCTATACGTGCTTGATGTTGGTAGTATCTTGTGTGGGTCGATTGTGCCAACTGGAGATCTTCAGTTTATTATCGGTGATGGATTGGAAGATCTAATCGAATGTAATGTATCGCCAATGGATGTGCTTAATTTGACAGATCACGTAGTATATTGGGTTGATCCGGTTGTAAAAACCTAGGTTGTTAGTCTAGGCTTTTTTTCTGATATATTTTTTAAGAGCTATTATTGCCCCTAGCTGAAAGTATGTGTTAGCGTTGTTTTGCTTTTTAAGACGATTTAGGAACTTTTCAATAGATGACAAGCTATTTGGTTTGAATGAAATCTTTTTGAGTTCCTGAGATATCTCAGGCTGTGATTTACCCTCAAGAAGCATCTGTATTACTCTCTCTTCAAAACTCTTGTTCATGTTTTAAAATTAAAAATAAAATAGTAATAATGATATGGGATTCAGTATTATTCAAGTATTTGGAATTTGCGAACTGTTACTATGCTTTCATATTCAAGTTTACTGCATCAAAGGGGCTTAACCCTTCGTTGAATAACGGGAGCCATGACTCGGGATCTAATCTTAACCAAGAGCACGCCCTAGGTGTTTCAGGAAAGCATCCGTATCTATCCTGTAGATTGAATGCGCATTTTCTTAACCAGTCCTTGAATCCATAAGGATATTGCTTTCCTTGAATGTAGTTTATGTTTTCCATATAGTTGGTTTTAACAAGCGCCCCGAATACTTTAGTCGGAGTGCTTCTCTTTGGGGTTTGGAGAGTTTCATAGTTGGATTTAATTGACTAAGTTTTCCCAGTATTTATCAATATGTTTTGTTAATAATGATCCGCCTCCACAACAATTTACATTATGAATTTGGCAACCGTTTGGTTTCAACTGTTCTACACACACTGTACTAACAAAGAAACAATCTTCTTTTTTTATCCAGTCTCTTTGAATAACCAACCCTATTCCAGAATAGTCTCCTTCAAGTTCCAATTGGTCTTCTTTAATTCCTACAACTTTGAATGGCTCATGTCCATTATAAATATGTTCAACATAAATAGGGTAAGTCCCAAGTTGTATATTATGTTTACCTATCTCTATTTTAGTTTTTTTGTATTTCATATAGTTAAAATTTGATGTTAATAAATTCCGTTGTCTAAATAAGGAGTACCAGTTACATCATACACTATCCGCAGCTGCTCGCCACAACTCGCGCACTTCCTGTAACTTTCGTCTTTTCCTTTAGCGGATGCAACTTTGAAATTACATCCGCACCATGGGCATTTTAGGTGGGTCATAGCTCCTTAAACATTATTGTTAAATCGTAAAAATATTGATCGTTACCTTTGTCGTCACAAACTTCCCATCCAGGAGGATCATAAGACTTATCAGCCAAATAGACTTTCCCTTTTGTAAAATCCATTATCTTTTTGCCTTCGCTGTCTAGGCATTTTTGAATACACTTTAGTCTTTTCATAGTTCGGGTATATTAGTTTCTGAAAGAATAGATTCTTTGTCAATAGTGTCATAGATTGCACTATGGGGGATTGATTCCTTTAGTTCGACATTTTCTGCTGCATTCTTTAATGCTTCACGACCGACAGACCTTCCTATTTCATTTACTATCGAGTTGAAGATAACCACCTTTAAGGTGCCATTTTTAAAAGCTTCTACAGCTGACTGATAGTTGAAGTACCCGTAATCGATACATACGTCGTCTTTAATTTCTTTTAGTGTCTTCATTATTCTTTCTTTTATCTCCCCCTATATGGTTAGGGGGAGGGGGGTAGTTAATCAGTGAATAACTTGGTTTGCCGTTCAGATTCATAGTTAGTCAATAATATTTCAGTCCTACGATTTTTCAAGTTTCTTCGTTCACCAATAGTTATGACATTTAAACCTCTTTGTCTAGCATTGTCAAGAATAAATTCGTTGTCAAATTCGCTCATAGCAAAACGTACTCCTGAATTGCAAAGCATGTCAAAATGATCTATCACATCATTTTCTTTGTTACTATTTTCAGTATACCACCCTTCGGTCTCATAGTAGGGAGGATCTGAATAAATGAAAGAATCAGACCTTTTACATAATGCAGATTCGTCACCAAAGGATATCATCTTGATCACTTTTCTAAAGTCAACATTCATAAATCTGACATCCTTTAATAATTCAAAAGTTGGCTCGATTCGACTTAGTAGAATATCCTTCGAATTATCTGCAGTAAACTTTATATTATAACCTTTTGATAGATATGTAAAATTTGAAAGAAATAGGAACCGAATAGCTTTCCATATCGGATCTTCTTCATTATTTTTTTTCCAAAACTTCATTAAACTCTGATGTATGGGCATTAATTCAATTTGTCTATACAATTCCGAACGGTTATTTTTAACAACCATAAATAGATTAAAAACATCATCATCCAGATCATTACAGAAATTGTACTTCACTTTTGGTTTATTGAAATACATACCACCTGCTCCAAAAAAAGGCTCAATATAAATCTTGTGCTCTGGAAAGTGTGGATATATTAAGTGGGCCAATTGCTGCTTGTTCCCATTTCTTCTTAGTATCATTTCTTTTCTCCTTTCTAAACTTTACTTTCCAAAGTGAGTATTCCAGGGTTTTTAACTTTCCCTAGATACTCACGGTTTATTAATTTTGTTAAGTTGTTTCTGTTCCTGTTGTAGATTTTAGATATCCTAGATACTGTATATCCAAGAGCATACTTTTCAAATATTTCAGCTTTTACAGGATCTGGTATTATTCTGCTCATAGTCTTTATCCTCCTTTCCTAAAGTATCGGTGGAAATAGCTAAACCACGGGGGATAGTTTTGCAGATATCAATATGCATTGAACAGAGAATCTTTAGGTTTTTATAAGAAAGCCTTCCAGAATCAATACCATACGATTTTAGAGCAGATTTTTCTAATTCATCCATATTTGATACCTCGGAAAAATTATCAGTTTCAATAAAATCTATTGGTTTGAAAATTGGTTTAATCTCATCGAGATATCTATTTGAAATGACTCCATTACAAGATATCATACATTCATCTTGCACCTCAGATATAATACCTATTAACTCTTTGATATTTCCGTCGTAAGTATCTATTACCTTTAGTCCAGTGCCTACATATGGTAGGATTTCTTTTAGTGTTAACTTATCCATTGGTAGTGTTATTTATAATTCTTTTAATAGTGCTCCATCCACAAGAAAAGTGTCTAGATATATCGGTTATCGTATTGCCATTTTGAAACATTTCGTTAACATTTTTGACAGATACATCTGTCCTTTCCTTGGTAGAAATACCTCTTCTTTTCTTGATAGCTTCAGAAATTAATTTTTTATGATTATCAGATAGAACCTTTCCATTATTATGAATTGATTGATGATATGATGCATTAATAATCTCTAGATTATCTATCGAAGAATTTAGCTTGTTCCCATCCTTATGGTGTACATATAAATTTGACGGGAGAATATATCCAGACACGTAACACATTATAAGTCTGTGAACATGAATTTTATCGTTATAGCAACTTACTGCTGGATATTTCCCATGCATAAAAATAGTTTTAGCTGATTTTAAAGTCTTGAATTTGCAATACCAAATCATGGCCTTCTCCAAAACCTTTGTGTTAACTATACAGCCACAATTATTTTTAAAAGTTATAGGTTTTTGAATTTTTGGTCTCATAATTATACCTCATGAATATTTCCAATGACTTCCATCCATCCGCTGTCCTCAATTATGTCATTTACACCGTCTGAAATTCCTCTTTTTTCAGGATTAACGCATTTCAAAACATACTGGAATCCTGCAAAAATCCATTCTACTACACCAACATAATTCTGCTTACCTTCATCAATAAAAGGATAATCGTCACCGGATATAATATCGCCTTCATATATCTCTGTTCCGTTTTTATCCGTTAATCCAGTGAACTGGCCGACAGTTTCGGGGATGACGTTCATATCTACATTATCCCATTGATTAGGGTATTCCCATTTTGGAGAAATTAATACCTGTTCATTAACATGTGACAAATCCCCATATAGCCACCCTTCACCATCAGTCCGTAGACCTCTGAATTTTATCTGCCTATTCACCGTGCACCTCCTTATCCTCTGTAACCAAAACTTTTCGGTTGACACGTTCAATCCATTCGATAATTCTATCGACAGCATCTTTCAAAGTTTTCTCACCACCAATGCTGTAGAGGTCTACACCATCTTTTTCAACATAAATGTTATAATCCCCATCGTAAATTTGTACTTGGAAATCATATTTATTGCTCCATTCTTCCAAGCGATCGAAAGGATGAAGAGCCTTTTTTATTTCGTTGTTATTCATGGGTATAGTCCTTTCTTTTGATAATTATAGGGCGATCTTTTTTAAGATATTTTTCACCCTTTTTGTGGAATAATCCGGTCAATGTGGATTTTGGTATATCGGATATTTCTAAAAGTTCTCTGAAACTTCTGAACTCGCCAATTTTCTCATTTTTGATATTGAATATCTCAACTCCAAAATCACCATCTAAAACTTTGCAAAACTTGTTTTTATCTAACAAAATTGCTTCCCTAAGGCCGTCACGGCCGATTCTATATTTAGCTATATAATGTCCATCAGGCATTAAGCGATATTGTTTATCGCCGAACAAATTACCTTGACTTAAACCGTAATAATTAAAGCACTCTGTCTGATTTGCAAATGCAAATAGGTATTTACCATTCTCATCGTAGACATAAATAGGAACCTCCTTTTTTCCGCCTTTCTTATTCACTTGAAACCTCCTTCCCGAAGTCATCCAAATCAATAGTTATTTCCGAACGAGTGCCATAATACAACTCAGGCATTTCGTCCATTAGAGCTTTGTAGTTGACCCTAGTATGCTTTACGATAAGTTCAATTACTTTTTCAATTTCGTCGCCAGACTCACTTGATCGTTCATTTGATTCGGATTGATATTCGATTTCGCGAGTAACCATATCAATGAGAAAATTGTCGTCCACGTCAACGAATGGCTCTTTGTTGGCTATTTTAACTGTAACTACTCGGTAGTTGTCGTACTCGCCTATGTTATGTATGTGCTCTGAAAGCTCCTGTATTGTGCCGAAGAAGTCGAATACTTCGCAGAATACATGTGTGTCTTTATTTAAGTTATTCATCTGTTTAAGTTTTAAATTGTGGTTGCTGATTCTATTAATTGTTCGACTTTGTAGGCTTCAACTATATTACCACACTGAGCGAGCGCTAATACATGCCGTAGCATATCAAGCATTTCAGGTGCTTTGCTGATTAGTAAGGAATTTGCCCTGCCTTCAATAGATTTGTGTTTATATATTTGGCATACAAGTTTTGATGGATCAAGATGTTTAACATCAGAAACCAAGTCTCCATAATCGCTTATACACATACGCCAATTTCCTTTTGTCCCTTTGAATTCCATTTTTCTTTATATTTTAGTTAACAAAACCGACACAGCATCCTGTGCAGTGTATCTTTGATTATATAGCTTCCTTGCTAATTTCTTATTGGATTCGCTTAGTTTACGTCCAATAATTGACATTAATGCGTTGTCAATGTCCTGTAGATATTTTTCGTATTTCATGATTTACATTGATTTTAATTCGGTGAGAACTGATTGCCAGTAATCCTTAGTTGAGTGATCAGATACACGTGTGACCTTTCTACGTGGATAGAAGTAATATGGATTTGCCTTGATTATTTCCTTAACAGCTATAATGGCGTTGTCAACAGCATCCTTACGAGCATGGGTAAGTCCAAGTAATTCCGCATTGTAGGTACTGTAAAATTTCTCTACAAGTTCTGTCGCTTTGTCTTTTGGTTCCATGGCTACTTTACTTTAGTGATTGTTAGCTTGCCTATTTTCTTTACTTGTTGATCATTTAAAGCAAGAGTTGTAAATCCGCCGTGTTCTATTCCACCTGAAATGCCATTGCAGAAATATTGGTTATTTCTACCAAGTGATAGAGTATGACCACCAATTTTAAAATTGTTTTCATTCTTAGGTCTTGAATGTAATATCTCTACTACATCAAAGCTTTGTCCGACTTTGATTTTATTTTCCATCTTTCTTTCTTCTTTTAAAGGGTGCTGTTTAAAGCACCCTTGTTCACTAATTAGTCTCTACTTTTTTGGAACATTTTGCTGAATGGATCATATACATTTTGAATAGTTATCAAGCAGTCAGACTTCATATTTAGGTCTGTATGATTCTTTGTGCTCAACACACAATCA